>JBQTIV010000108.1:0-25674 GCA_052387775.1 Betaproteobacteria bacterium | reverse complement strand
TGGCCGCCGATGCTCGCTTCGTACATCAACCCGCCCTTGGCGACAGTAAAGGTTGCCATGCCCTTGTTGTAGGAACCGAACGTTTTGGCGTCATGTTTGCCTCCGCTGGCGCCGGCGGAGGTGCCGGCCGTGCTCGCGCCGGCCGACGCGCCGGCAGTGATCGCGACCGCGGTTGCCTGGGCACCGAACTCGAATTTACCGGTGGTGAACTCGTCGAAGGCGCGCTTGTCCTGGAGGAAAATAATCTGGCTATAGCCCTGGCCACCGAGCTGCAAACCCAAAGTAAGCTGTGTCATCGAGGTGTCACCGACGTACGCGCCGCCCTTGTAGACCCGGCCCTTGCCGAATGCACCGCCAACACCTACGCCGCCTTTTCCGATGGTCGGGAATACCGCGTAGCCGTAACTCTTACCGAAAAAGGTGGAACTTGCTCCCGCCCCCTTGAATATCTCGATGGTATCCGTGTAATCGTTCGCCCATGCGCTAGCGGACAAACTGATCAGAAACATCAGGACGGTGAGAAGGTTGACTCTAATTGGCACCATATCATCTACCTCGGTTATTTTAGAAATCGGCGCACATACTAACAATGCTTGTTCTGTCTTGCGATACTCTGCTTCAGACTGACTTGCTCTTGAATAGTTCGCAATGTCTGCGAGAGGGAATCCGGGTCAGATTCCGCCTTGTATGATTAACTGCGGCGGCATGCATCGCCGGATCAAACGGGCGTCGCGAATTGCATCAATAAAAACGGCACAGGCCCCTTTGAAATGTCTTTGACCTGACGCCATTTCATTCCCGTAGACCGCGCCGCGGGGCTAAGCTCGACGGGTGGCCGCAACGACCGGCGCTTTTGTGGCAGGATACTCAGCGATGCAAAACTCGGGAGTCATGTTGACCGACACCGGAATCCGGCAGCGTCTGGCTGCGATCCTGGCTGCGGACGCGGCGGGTTACTCGCGGCTGATGGCGGGCGACGAGCGCGCCACGCTGGCGGCGCTCGATTCGGCGCGCGAGGTCTTCAAATCGTGCATCGACGCGAACCAGGGCCGCGTAATCGACACAGCGGGAGACTCGGTGCTCGCCGTATTCGAGACTGCAAGCGGCGCCGTGACCTCGGCGCTCGAAATCCAGAACGCGCTCGCGGAATCGCAGGCGGCAACCCCCGAGGAGCGGCGCATGCGCTTTCGCATCGGTATTCACCTCGGCGACCTGATCGAGAAGGCCGACGGCACGGTGTACGGCGATGGTGTCAATATCGCCGCGCGCCTTCAAGCCCTGGCTGACGCGGGCGGGATTACCGTTTCGGGCATGGTGCGCGACGCGGTGCGTAACCGCATAGCGGCGAGCTTCGCCGATCTGGGCGAGCAGACGGTGAAGAACATCGCTACACCGCTCAGGGTATTTCGCATCGCGCTCGGGGCAGACGCGGTGCAGATGGCGTCCGCCGCACCCGCGCTGGCGCTGCCCGACAAGCCCTCGATCGCCGTGCTGCCGTTCGCTAACATGAGCGGCGACCCGGAGCAGGAGTACTTCGCGGACGGCATCACGGAAGACATCATTACCGATATCTCCCGGATCTCCGGCCTGCTGGTCATCGCTCGCAATTCGTCGTTTACGTTCAAGAAGCAGAACGTCGACATCAAGGACGTCGGCAGGAAACTGGGCGTGCGACATGTTCTCGAAGGCAGCGTCCGCAAGGCGGGCACGAAAGTCCGGATCAACGTGCAGCTTATCGACGCCGAAACCGGCGGCCATGTCTGGGCCGAACGCTACGACCGGGATCTCGAGGACATCTTTGCGGTGCAGGACGAGGTGACGCGCAGAGTCGTCGACGCGCTCAAGGTGAACCTCACCCGCAGCGAGGAAACGCGCCGCGAAGACCGCGGCAAGGTGAATCCCGAGGCTTACGACTATATGATTCGGGGCAGGGCCTGCCTGGTCCAATTCACCGCCGAAGGGGCGCTGGAGGGCCGCGCCATGCTGGAACGCGCCCTCGCCATCGATCCGCAGTTGGCGCCGGCCTATGCCACTTTGGCCATCCTTCACTGCACCGAGTACGTGAATGACTGGAACAATCCTGGGGCGGATCATTTGGAGCGCGCCCTCGAGTTGGCGCGCAAGGCCCTCAGCGCCGACGAACTCGATCCCGCGTCGCATCTGGCGCAGGCCGTCGCCCTGAATTGGTTGCGACGTCAGGACGACGCCGAGAGTTCCGCGCGGCGGGCGATCGAGCTCGATCCCAATCGGGCCGAAGCCTATGGTGTCCTCGGAAACATATTGGATTTCAGCGGTCAACACGAGAAAGCGATCGGGCTCTTCGAGCAGGCGATGCGGCTCGACCCGCGATTCGACCTGTGGATACAGGCCTGCGGCCGGGCCCAGTTCGCGCTGGAGCGTTTCGATGAGGCCGAGGCGACGTTCAAGCGCCGCCTGATTCGCATGCCCCGCTCGGACGTCACGCGCGCCTACCTCGCCTCGCTCTACGGTCATACCGGCCGGCACGAAGAAGCCCGGCAAATGTGGCGGGAACTCATGGAGATCAACCCGAATTACTCTCTGGAGCACATGCGGCGGGTCATGCCCTACCGGAGCTCGACGGCGCTCGACCGGTTCTTCAACGGCTTGCGCAAGGCCGGCTTGACGCCGTAATTTCCATTGCGATCAGGAAGGTTCAAAGAATGGGGTCGCGCCTGCACTTTATGACAGGTGAACGGAAGCCCGGACTGAATTTCGATGGCGGCAGATCACGGCAATATCCGGAGCGCCGCAAGATTGCAGGACCAATCCAAAGGGAAAGGCTTGGTATGCTTTGCGTGGACTATTGAGGACATCCCCATATGATCGAACGCCACCTCTTGCAAGGCCAGCCAAAGCCTGTTAGCCACTACTGCCACGTTGTGCGCGCCGACCGGCAGGTCTGGGTGTCGGGCTCGGTCGGCATCAGGCAGGACGGAACCATCCCGGATAGCACCGTCGAGCAATTCCGTGTTGCCCTCGCCAGCGTGGACGCGTGCCTGCGTCACGCCGGCGCGAAGGCCGCGCAAGTGGTCAAGGTCACTATTTTCATGACCGACATCTCCGAACGTCCGTTGATCAATCCGCTGCGCATCGAATATTTCGGCGAGCATCGACCTGCATCGACATTGGTGGAAGTCACTGCGTTGGTCGATCCACGGCTGAAGGTGGAAATCGAGGCCATCGCGTATATCGACGGCTAGGCCTTGGTCGCCTTCTCCGCGAATACGCAGTACTCGCAAGTCTCACCGGGCGGCGGAGGCGCGGTTGCGTGGAGCGTGTCTTTGATCTGTAGTAAGGCCGGTTCCACCCACGCGTCGTCGCCATCGTACGGGAGCAACTTCACGCGGAATTCCAGACGATTGTCGAACGCATCCAGGTCGCGCCTGCCGTTGCAGTAGACGAACCAGCCGCGGCGCGCAACTTTGAGTCCCTGCCGGCGCAGCAGCCACTGGTAGAACTCCATCTGGCGCTTGTAGCCGTCCTGCCACTCGGCGTCGAGCGTGACCTCGGCGTCCTTGGACGTGGCCTTGTAGTCGGCGACGATCAACTCTCCGCTGTCCTGATCGCGCCACAGGTCATCGATCGCCCCGAAGAGTTCGAACCCCGAAACTTGGTGAACTGCGCGCACGCCCTTGAAATTTAAGCGCCAGGTGTCGAGTTGCGGATGCGCGTACGGCACCGCGTTGATCCCGGCCTCACGCATGAACGGGTGCGGTTCGCCACGGTCACGGCAAGCGTCAAATTCCTTTTTCAGCAACGCGTCCACGGCCGAATTCAGGTTGAACGGAAAGCCCTCGGGCCGTGCAATGCCAAGACGCCGGTCGAGAAAAAAGCAGCGCGGACATTCCAGGAACAGCGCGACCTTGGTCCGGCTGAGCGCGAAAGGCTTGTTCGAGGTGGGGTCGAAGAGTTTCTTTGCCATCGAACTAGCTTGACGGCTCCACAGGTTTAATTTTTCGAGCCGGCGCGCAACTTACCGCAGCCGCGCTCACCAATCGACGATCGTGCCGTCGGCCAGCACCGCGTTGCCGGCGTGCATGATTTCCTGCTTGAAGGGATGTTTCGCCACCGCGGCCTCGCTGACTTCGACGCCCAAGCCAGGGCGTTCAGGAATCAGCCAGTACCCTTCCCTCGCCCGGATCGGGCTTTGCACCACGTCGTGATACCACGGCACCGCGCCCGACATTTCTTCCTGAATCACGAAGTTCGGCGTGGCGATATCGAAGTGCAATGCCGCCACCCCGGCAAGGGGCCCGAGCGGATTGTGCGGGGCAATGCCCACACCCGCGGTCTCTGCCATCGCCGCGATCTTGCGCGCCTCGGTGAATCCGCCGACGTGGCAAAGGTCGGGCTGGGCGATGTTGAGCGCGCGCAGGCGGAACAGATCGTCGAATTCGCGGCGGTCCACCAGGCGCTCGCCAGCGGCGATCGGCACGGGCGATTTGTCCATGATCTGTTTCATCCCCAGGGAATCGCCGGGCTGGATCGGTTCCTCCACGAACAGTGGCTGGTACGGCGCCAGCGCATGGATGTACTGGAGCGCCACGCTGGTCGAGGCGCAGCGGCCGTGGAAATCGATCATGATCTCGACCTCGTTGCCGACTGACTCGCGCAACGCCTGCATCATTCCGCCGACGTGGTCCAGCTCCCTGGGTGACGCGGTGTAGTGGGTGTAGGGAATGAACACGACTTTGAGCGCGCGATAACCCTTGGCGATCACTGCCTGCGCGCGTTCCGCCACCGAAGCCCGATCCATGCTCTCGTAAACCGAGGTCATATCGCCGAAGCCGAGGTGAGTGTAGATCTTGACCCTCTCGCGAGTCTTGCCGCCGAGCAGGCGCCACACCGGAACATCGAGTTCCTTGCCCCAGATGTCCCAAAGCGCCATCTCGATGCCGCTGATGGCGGTGTTGCCAATCACCCCCAGGCGCCAGAACGAGTGTTTGATGAGAACGCGCACGTTGTTCTCAATGTCGCGCGGATCGCGCCCGAGCAGCAGCGGCTCGAGATCCTGGACCGCGCCGACCACCGCGCGGGTTTTCCATTCGAGCGTGGCCTCGCCCCAGCCGTAGAGCCCCGGCTGGTCCGTTTCCACCCGCACGAACACCCAATTGCGCATCTCGGCGTTGCAGACCGAGGTCTTGATCGCGGTTATTTTCATTGTTCGCCTCCCCAAACAGGTTCTCGTGGCACAAGATTAAAGCCAAGTCGCGATCTTATCCAGCGCGCCGATTCGGGCATAATCTCCGCAGCCGCAAGGAATCGCGGGCCGCCGCAAACGGCGGCGCGGACTCGTCCAAACAAATAACAGTGAGGCAAAGCGATGGCCCAATCGCCGGGACCATACGACTACGTCATCGTCGGCGCCGGTTCCGCCGGCTGCGTGCTCGCCAACCGCCTGAGTGCGGATCCGGATGTGCGCGTGCTGCTGCTCGAGGCAGGCGGCGAAGACAACTACTTCTGGATCGACATTCCCGTCGGTTATCTTTACACCATCGGCAATCCGCGGACCGACTGGTGCTACAACACCGAACCCGACCCGGGACTGAACGGCCGCTCGCTCGGTTATGCGCGGGGACGCGTGCTCGGCGGTTGCTCCTCGATTAACGCGATGATCTACATGCGCGGACAGAAGAGCGATTACGATCACTGGGCCGCGCTCGGCAATAAGGGTTGGTCGTGGGACGAGGTGCTGCCCTATTTCAAGCGCAACGAAGATTACCAGCACGGCGCCGACGCCTTGCATGGCAGCGGCGGCGAGCTGCGCGTCGAGGAACGGCGGGTGAGCTGGGAGATTCTCGATGCATGGCGCGAGGCCGCGGCAGAATGCGGCATTCCCAAAATCCAGGAATTCAATCGCGGCGATAACTTCGGCAACGCCTATTTCCAGATGAACCAGCGACGTGGCGTGCGCTGGAGCAACACCAAGGCCTTCCTGCGGCCGGTAATGAACCGGCCGAATCTCACCGTGCTCACTCATGCGCTCGTGAAGCGCGTGCGCGTGCAGACGATGGGATTGGCGAAACGCGCCACCGGCGTGGAATTCAGCCTCGGTCCGCGAGGCAACCAGTTTGCCGAAGCGAGGCGCGAAGTGATCCTTGCCGCGGGTTCGATCGGTTCGCCGCAGATTCTTCAGCTCTCCGGCATCGGCCCCGGCGCGCTGCTGCAAGACCTGGGCATCTACGTCGAGCACGACCTGCCGGGGGTGGGCGAAAACCTGCACGACCACCTGCAGATCCGCATGATGTACAAGGTAAAGAACGTGCGCACGCTTAACGAGCGCGCCAACAGCCTGTTCGGGAAAATGGCGATGGGGCTCGAGTACCTGCTGCTGCGCACCGGGCCGCTGACCATGCCGCCCTCGCAACTGGGCGCGTTCGCGAAAAGCGATCCGGCGCAGCCCTCGCCTAACATCGAATGGCACGTTCAACCGCTATCGCTGGACAAGTTCGGCTCGCCGCTGCACCGCTTTCCCGCGATCACGCCGTCGGTGTGCAATCTGCGCCCCACCAGCCGCGGTCACGTGCGCATCAAGAGCCCCGATCCGCACGCGCATCCGGCCATCATGCTCAACTACCTGTCCACCATGGAGGACAAGAAGGTGGCGGTGGACGCGATCCGATTCACCCGCCGGATCATGCAGGCAAAGGCGCTGGCGAAGTACCAGCCGGAGGAATTCAAGCCCGGCCCCGACTACAAGACCGATATTGCGCTAATGAGCGCGGCGGGCGATCTGGGCACCACCATCTTCCACCCGGTGGGCACCTGCAAGATGGGCCACGACGCACTCGCGGTGGTGGACGATCGTCTTTGCGTGCGCGGCGTCGCCGGGCTGCGCGTGATCGACGCATCGGTGATGCCGCGAATCACCTCCGGCAACACCAACGGGCCGGCCACCATGATCGCCGAGAAAGGCGCCGAGTTCGTCAGGGAAGACGCTCGCAATCGCTGAATTGTCTTACCGGCACCCTCAGCCGCCGGTCAGCAGTTTGCTGAGTTGCGCCCAGTTCAGATACACATAACCCACTGCCAGCACCATGTAGGTGAGCGTGCACACCAGCATCAGCACCTGGGTGATGGGGTGCGGCCGCACCCACTTCGGGAATGCCTTGGGCAGCATGAAATAATTCAGGTACACGAAGGCTGGCGCGATGATGGCCATCGCCATGAATGCCACGACTCCGCGGATGACGATCAGCGTGCCCGGCTGCGCGAGCGCCATGGTGACGACGGTCAGCACGGTGAAAATGCCGACGAAGATGTAGTACCAGGTGCGAAAGTGCAGCTTCTGCGCGCCTTTGATGTTCGAGTAGAAAAAATCCGCCTGGATGCGCGAAAAACCATCGGTGAGCTGCAGCCAGGCGTCGCACAGGAACGCGGCCGCCACGACCAGGAACAGCGCCTTGCCGACAGGACCCCAGGCCACCTCGAAGAACGCGGACTGCACCACGGCGATTTCCCAGCCCTTCGGAATGATGCCTTTGGGCAGCAGCAACGCGTACGCGAGCCAGCACATGATGATGGTGGTCACCAGGTTCAGCGTTACTCCTAGCGCGTTCTCGAAGCTGAAATAGCGCACCCAGCCCTTGTAGTTTTTCTTGTTCTCCTCGGAATCGGCGAAGTAGAAACCTGTTGCCGGGATAGTTTCCGCCTTGCCCGTAATCGGCGAGGTGATGCGGCCGACTTTCGCGCCCATGCCGATGTGTTTGTCGCGCATCCAGTAGGCGATGAAAAGCTGGCCCATGCCACCGGCACCCGCAAAGGCAATACATGTAGCAAGCGTGTTCCAGTCGGCCGGGTCCCAGTTCGGCACGTCACTCGGTGCAGTGATGTGAGGAATCAAGGCGCCGAAGAACTCTCCCGTAACCGCCAGGACGGGCTCCTGAAAGACGGCGAAAATGATACCGGTCATGGTGATGAATACGATGACCATCGAGAATTTCTCGACCAGGGTGTAGGCCACCCGGCTGAACACCAGCGCCACCAGATAAATGGCGATGGTGGAGTAACCCCAGAACAGCGATTGTCCGCGCGGGGTCCAGCCGTCGGGAAATCCGGTGAGCGCGGCGAGAGCCGTGCCGCCGGCCGAGGCATAGGCGCCGAACCAGATGTTTTCGATGAAGACCAGTATCCACGCAAACCACGCAAACCAGCGGCCGATGCGGCTGAAGCCCGTCATCGGCGTTTCGCCGGTGACGACGGTATAGCGACAGATCTCGAGATTGAGCCAGTACTGCAGGAGCGCGGCGGGAATCAGCAGTCCGAGGAAAGCCGCGCCGTACTTCGCCGTCATATAAGGCCAGAAGATCAGCTCGCCGGAACCTTGCGCCAGTGCGGCCCAGAGGATGCCGGGTCCCACGTAAGCGAACAGGCCAATGAATACCGGAAGCGTGGCAAGCTGCAAAGGCGGGAGATTCCCGAAGGGAACCGCGCCGGGTGACCGAGCTGCTGGTGCTGTACTCATGGTGATCCTCCCAGATCCAGAGTTTGACTGCGATGGCCGCTAATTACCCTTGTTTCTTTCGCCAGCCGCTGATTGTATTGTCATAATCGGAATATTACCAATGGCGAGGGCTTGCCTGGCAAGTGCGCCTCAAGAATCATTTTCACGGAGACCAAGTCATGCCCGCCTATTTGATTGCGCAGATCGAGGTTCACGACCCCGTGGGCTATGAGGCGTACCGAAAGCTCGTGCCCCCGTCGCTCGCCAAGTACGGCGGCAAATTCATCGCCCGCGGCGGCAAGATCGACGTGCTCGAGGGCGATTGGTCGCCCGAACGCGTGGTCATCTGCGAATTCGAGAGCATCGAACGCGCGCGCCAGTGGTACCAATCGGAGGAATACCGCCCGGCGCTGCAGATCCGCAAGAAGACCGCCACGGCGCGGATGATCGTCGTAGACGGCCTGACCTCGCCTTAGCCTGCTCCCCCTGAAGGCGTGCGGACGATTCGCCGCGTCGTTGTCGCGTCCGCGCATGGGTCGCCAGATGGCCGGCATTCCTGGTCATGAAATGTGACGTAAAAAAAAGAAAAGGCAGGTGTGCCTGCCTTTTCGTGGTCTGTTGCTGCCTCAGTCTAAGCGTCGCGCCGGATCAGTTCGTCGGGACAGGGGCAGGAGTCTTGGCCTTTTTGCTCTTCTTCTTGTTGGTCTGGGTCACATTCGGATCATCGGCGGCCTGGCCCGGCTTTGCCTTCGCGCCACCGGACTTCACCGCGCCGTCGTCGATGAAAGTGGCGCGACCTCCCATCGTTGGGTCGTAAGTGAGACCGCCGGCCTCGCCCGCGGCGTCGTCGATGGCGCGCCCCGCCTTCTTGGTAGCTGCACTGGGCTCGACGGGGCCTCCATCAATTTGCCTGTCGCTCGCATCGTCTCCGTGGCTGGGGAGTGGGACTGCGAAAAGACCGGCGACCGCCAGGATCGAGATAAATGCGCGCATGAGTTTCTCCTTCACACTTCCATGCAGAGCCGCACTGCCGCTTGCCGGGTCTGCAAGTGCGGTCATTGTAGCCGCCGCGCTTCCCACATTGGGATGCGACAAGTTTCCACGGCCGACTGTCTCAAGGTCCGATACGCAAAGCAATTCCCCATTGGTAGAACAGCCTATCACTTTGGTAAGCGTGGTCCGAGCGCGGGTTACAGTGCCGTTGCACGTCGGTTTGATTTCAGGCGCCTCGCGGCAGAACCAGGGTCGCCTCCAGCCCGCCGTCGGGCAAGTTGCGCAGGCGCACCGAGCCGCCGTGCGCTTGAGCAATGTTACGCGCGATCGACAATCCCAGGCCGCTGCCGCCACTGTTGCGGTTGCGCGAGCCCTCGCCGCGAAAAAACGGATCGAACACGCGCTCGATGTCGTGTTCCGGGATGCCCGGACCGCGGTCGGCGATGGTCACGCTCACTGTCCGGCCTTCGTCGCGCACCGTGATGTCGGCGCGCTGGCCATAGGCAAGCGCATTGTCGAGCAGGTTCTGCAAGCATCGCTTGAGCGCCTGCGCGCTTCCCATGACCGGGCCTGGCGAATCGCCGGCAATGCTGACGGTATGGCCGGCCTCCTCGGCGTCCTGCCTCAGGCTCGAAACGAGCGCGTTGAGGTCGATGGGGCTTGACGCGTCGCTGCCGTCGCTCAGGCCCCGCATGTAGTCGAGTGTGGTCCCCACCATCGCCTGCATCGCATCCAGGTCGCGAGTAAAGCGCACCCTCAGATCGTTGTCTTCCAGCATTTCAGCGCGCAGCCGCATGCGCGTAATCGGCGTCTTGAGGTCGTGCGACATCGCGCCCAACGCCTTGAGGCGCGTTTCGACGTAGCGCTTCAGGCGATCCTGCATGGTGTTGAGCGCGCGCGAGGCGCGCGCGATTTCGACCGTTCCCGTTTCGGAAAGCGGCGGCCGGGCAATATCGCGGCCGAGTTCATCCGCCGCCGCCGCCAGCTCGGAGAGCGGTTTGGTCACCAGGCGCACGGCGAAGAAGAACAGCATCAGCATGACGCCGTCAACGATCGCCAGATTGCGAAGCAGCTGGGTGAACCAGCTCGACGCGCGCGGCGGGTTGGTGCTGTCCACGGCGATCCAGGTTCCGTCGCCAAGCAACACAGTGGCCTGAATGCGCGTCCCGGCACGTTCGCCGAATTGACGGGCGTACCAGGATTCCGGGTTGAGGTAGACCGGCAAAGCGTCAATCACCCGGAATCGCGTGCCGGGATCGAGCGCCAGTGCCAGCGCTTCGCGCGCCACGCGTTGAAGTTCGGTTTCTTCCTCTGTGGCGGGCGCGTCGCGGCCCGCGGGCTTGCCGCCGGCCACCTTGAGCGCGTCGTCGGCAATCGCGTCCATGATCCGTGGCCGCTGCGCCGGGCTCACGGCGTTGAGCACGCGCACCACATCGCCGATCCTGGCCGCCGCCCGCGATGCACTGATGCGCAATACCAGGTCGTAACGTTCCGCGACGTGGATCACGGTAGTCAACAACTGGACTGCGAGCAGGCCGCCGAAGAGGATCAGCGCGATGCGGCCGAACAGCGAGTGCGGCAGCAGCTTCAAGATTGGCGCTCCACCCGTACGGCGAGCACGTAGCCCTTGCCGCGCACTGTCTTGATGATCACCGGCTCGCGCGCCTCGTCGCGCAGGCGTTCGCGCAGGCGGCTTACCTGCATGTCGATGATGCGGTCGAGCGGGTCAGCATCGCGCCCAAAGGTGAAATTGGAAAGCTGGTCGCGCGACAGCACCGCGTTCGGGTTCTGCAGGAAGATCAGCAGCAGCCGGTACTCGGCGCCCGACAAGGGCACCACCACTCCGTCAGGCGCCAGAAGATTGCGTTCCCGCGTATCCAGCCGCCAGCCGGAGAAGCTGAAGGATTCCGGCACGTTGATTTCGGTATCGGCTGGCAGCGCCTTGGCGCGGCGCAGGATGCTGCGGATGCGCGCCAGCAGTTCGCGCGGATCGAAGGGCTTGGCCAGATAATCGTCGGCTCCCATTTCCAGCCCGATGACGCGGTCCACCGGATCGCCCTTCGCGGTGAGCATCAGCACCGGCACCTGAGAGCGCGCACGCAATTGCCGGCACAGCGACAGACCGTCCTCGCCCGGCAGCATCAGGTCAAGGACCACCAGGCTCGCCGGCTTGGCCGCCAGAGCCTCGCGCATGGCCGGACCGTCCGCCACCGCCTGTGCATCGAAACCGTTCCTGCGCAGGTACTCCTCCAGCAGCTTGCGAATGTCTTCGTCGTCATCAACGATGAGTATGCGATCGCGCATGGGCGCTCTTATACCTCCTGCAACAGCGATCGGGGAAGAGTTTTGTCAATTAACGTAACGGCGCACACGGCACCGACACTTCGTTACATGAGGCGCGGTCGCCTCGCTTACATTCCCCGTACCCACTTCTTCCGCTAAAACATGAAGAACACCCGATTCCTGCCGATTGCCGGCATGTGCCCGGCGCGCGAGGCCGACTATGTGAGGCCTGTCGACGCGCTGCGCTGTCAATGAAGCGCTACGCTGCCAATAGGCGCAAAATAGCGCCTGCGCACGACAGTAGCGGTGCCGCGGACCGGATCTGGACCGCTCCGCGCCGTGCACGGTTCGGATTGCTTTTGTCATGATCACTCGCCCAGACTCGACGTTCGATTTCATCTCGGCACGCGCTTTTTCCTGCGCACTCGCTGCGCTGTTCGCTGCCTGCGCGCTCGCGGGCTGTTCCGACAAGAACAACGCGCAAGCCGAAGCCAAGAAGACGGCTCCTGCAATTCCGGTGCTGGTCGCCCAAGCCGTGGAGAAGCACATGCCGCTGCGGCTGCATGCCATCGGCAACGTTGAGACCGTCGCCACAGTGGCGGTGAAGGCGCGCGTGGACGGCCAGATCTTCAAGGTGTATGTGCGCGACGGCCAGGATGTGGCCAAGGGCGCACTGCTGTTCCAGCTCGACCCCAAGCCCTACGAATCGCTGCTTGCCCAGAGCCAGGCGCAGCTCGCGCAGAACCAGGCACAGCTCGAGTACCTGCGCGGGCAGGAGAGCCGCTATCAGGAACTGCTGGCGCAGAATTTCGTCTCCCGCGAAGGCTACGCGCAGGTAGCGTCGAATTTTCATGCGGCCGAGGCCAGCGCCAATGCCGCCGCTGCCGCGGTGGAGTCCGCGCGCGTGAACCTCGCTTACACCACCATCCGCGCGCCGATCGGCGGGCGCGCCGGCAAGGTGCTGCTCAGTGAGGGCAATCTGGTCAAGGCCAACGATACCAATGCCCTGGTGGTCATCAACCAGATTTCGCCGATCTATGTCAGCTTCGCGGTGCCCGAGCAGTACCTCGCCGAAATCCGCGCCAACAAGGGCGATTCGCCGATGCGCGTAGAGGCGGAAATCGAAAAAGGGAAACTGGTCCCCGGCGCACTCGCCTTTGCCGACAACACCGTGGACGCCACCACCGGCACCATCCGCCTGCGCGGGCTGTTCACCAATAGTGACAAACAGCTCTGGCCGGGCCAGTACGTCGACACCTGGATCACGCTACGCGACGAGGAGCGCGCGCTGGTGGTACCAGCACAGGCCATACAGACCGGGCCCAGCGGCCAGTACGCCTACGTGGTCAAGAAAGATTCCAGCACCGAGTTGCGCGCGATTGCGGTGAGCCGCACCGACGGCGAAGAGGCGGTGATCGCGTCGGGCCTCGAGCCCGGCGAGACGGTGGTCACCGACGGCGCATCGCGGTTGCTGCCCGGCTCCAGGGTCAGCGTGAAGAGCGCGGAAAAAGCGTCGTGAACGTCGCCGAAGTGTTCGTGCGCCGTCCGGTCATGACCGGTCTGATCATGATCGGCATACTGATTTTCGGCGTCTTCAGTTACCGCCTGCTGCCGGTTGCCGACCTGCCTAACGTCGACTATCCCACCATCGCAGTGAGCGCCGCGCTGCCCGGCGCCAGTCCGGAGACCATGGCTTCCGCGGTGGCCACACCGCTGGAAAAGCAGTTCTCCACCATCGCCGGGCTGGACTCGATGGATTCACTGAGCGCCCAAGGCAACACCCGCATCACGCTGCAGTTCACCCTGGACCGCGACATCGACGACGCCGCACAAGACGTGCAGGCGGCGATTTCGCGCTCGCTGAATCAATTGCCCAGGGAAATGGGCGCGCCGCCGTCGTTCCGCAAGGTCAACCCCGCGGACTCGCCGATCTTTTATCTCGCGCTCAGCTCCACAACGCTTTCGCTTTCCACGGTGGACGAATATGCGCAGACGCTGCTGGCGCAGCGCATTTCCACCACCAGCGGCGTGGCACAGGTACAGGTACTCGGATCGCAAAAGTACGCGGTACGCGTACAGCTCGACCCCAAGGCGCTGGCCTCGCGCGGCATCGGCATCGACGAAGTCGCAGAAGCGATCGGCCGCCAGAACCCCAATCTGCCCACCGGCACGTTGTTCGGGGAGCACCGCGCCTACACTGTGGAAACCAACGGTCAACTCGCCAACGCCGCGTCGTTTCGCCCGGTGGTGGTCGCCTATCGCAACGGCGCGCCCGTGCGGCTGGCTGAACTCGGGCGGGTGGTGGATGGCGTGGAGAACGACAAGCTCGCCGCCTGGTACAACGACCAGCGCAGCATCCTGCTGGCGATCCAACGCCAGCCCGGCACCAATACCATCGAGGTGGTGGACGCGATCAAGAAACTGCTGCCCACCTTCCGCGCACAGGTGCCGCCCGGCATCAGCATCGAGATCCTCTACGACCGTTCCCAATCCATCCGCGAGTCGGTGAACGACGTGCAGTTCTCGCTGTTGCTGGCCCTCGCCCTGGTGGTGCTGGTCATATTTCTGTTCCTGCGCAACGTCTCCGCCACGCTGATCCCCAGTCTGTCGCTGCCGATGTCGATCGTCGGCACGTTCTCGGTGATGTACCTGATGGGATTCAGCATTGACAATCTTTCCCTGATGGCGCTGACGCTGTGCGTGGGCTTCGTGGTGGACGACGCCATCGTCATGCTGGAAAACATCAACCGCCATCTGGAGATGGGCAAACCGCCGATGCGGGCCACGCTCGACGGCGCGCGCGAGGTGGGCTTCACTATCGTGTCCATGACGCTGTCGCTGGCGGCTGTGTTCATTCCGGTGCTGTTTATGGGTGGGGTGCTCGGCAGGCTGCTGCACGAGTTTTCGGTCACCATCATGGCGGCAGTGCTGGTGTCCGGTTTCGTATCGCTGTCGCTCACGCCGATGCTGTGCAGCCGCTGGCTGCGTCCCGCCAGGCGGGAGAACCACGGGCGCATCTACCGCTGGAGCGAGCGAGCGTTCGACGCCGTGCGCGATTTCTATGAAGTTACGCTGCGCTGGGCGATGGCCCGGCATCGCCTCGTCATGGCGATCTTCGTGGCGGTGTTCGTGGTCACCGCATATCTGTTTTCGAGCATGCCCAAGGGATTCTTGCCGAGCGCGGATACCGGGCAATTGTTGGCCTTCACCGAAGGCGCCCAGGACATTTCCTTCGACTCGATGGCGCAGAAGCACCGCCTGGCCGCCAACATCGTCCGCGCCGACCCGAACGTCGAGGCCGTCATGGCTTTCATGGGTCCGTCGTCTTCCGGGTCCAGCCAGACGCTCAATCTGGGTCGCATTTTTGTGCGCCTGAAGCCTTACAAGGATCGCCTCCCCGCCGACCAGATCATCGAGGAACTGCGGCCGAAACTCACCGCCATTCCCGGTCTGAAGGTGTATCTGCAGAACCTGCCGCTGATCCGCATCGGCGGCAGGCTCAGCAAGAGCGAATTCCAGTACACGCTGCAGGACGCCGACACCGCGGAGCTGTACCACTGGGCGCCCAGACTCCAGGACAGGCTGCGCTCGATGCCGGACTTCCAGGACGTCAACAGCGACCTGCAGATCACCAATCCGACCGTGAAGGTCGAGATCGACCGCGACAAGGCGTCCACGCTGGGCGTCAGCGCCGAGCAGATTGAGGACGCGCTCTACAGCGCCTATGGTTCGCGCCAGGTTTCCACCATTTTCACGCCGAGCAATGACTACGTGGTGATCCTGGAGCTGGCGCCACAGTACCAGGCGAGCCCCGAGGCGATGTCGCTGCTGTACGTGCGCTCCAGTTCCGGCGCGCTGGTGCCGCTCGCCGCGGTGGCGAAGATCGCCGGCGGCGTCAGCCCGCTCACCATCAGCCACCAGGGCCAGCTCCCGGCCGTCACCATCTCGTTCAATCTCAAGCCGGGGGTTGCGCTCTCGCAGGCGATCGCACAGGTGAACGCCGTGATCGCGGAGCTGCGCATCCCGCCGACGGTGGTCGGCAACTTCCAGGGTGCGGCGCAGGCGTTCCAGTCCTCGCTCACTGGAATGGGGCTGCTGCTGCTGATGTCGGTGTTCGTGATCTACCTGATTCTCGGCATCCTTTACGAGAGTTACATCCACCCGGTCACGATTCTCTCTGGACTGCCGACGGCGGGATTCGGCGCGCTGCTCACGCTGCTGCTTTTCAAGATGGATCTCAACATGTATGGATTCGTCGGGCTGATCATGCTGATCGGCATCGTCAAGAAGAACGCCATCATGATGATCGACTTCGCCATCGCAGCGCAACGCAGCGAGGGCAAGCCGCCGGCGCAGGCCATTTTCGATGCCTGCCTGATCCGTTTCCGGCCGATCATGATGACCACCATGGCCGCACTCATGGGCACAGCGCCGATCGCGCTGGCCATCGGAGCGGGCGGCGAAGCGCGCCAGCCGCTCGGGCTCGCCGTGGTAGGCGGCCTGATGGTCTCCCAAATCCTGACGCTCTACATCACGCCGGTGATTTACCTGTACCTGGAGAACGCCCGCGACTGGCACGCGAACCGGCGTGTGCGCAGGCTGGAGACAGCGCGCGCCCCCGGCCTGCCAGGATGAGGGTCCAGCCCGTTCAAGAACGGTAAGGAATACGCACAAAGGAGCTTGATGCCATGGCAGAAACCGAAGTGATTACAGGCGGCAGTGGAGCATTCGCGAAGACCCCGGACCCATCGCTCATTACCACCACTCACATCATCTACGGCTTGCACGCGCTGAGCATTCTGATCGGCCTGACGAGCGCGTTAACCATCGTCGGCGCCTTCGTGTTCGGCATTCCCTCGATCATCGCCGTCATCATCAACTACGTGAACCAGGCAAACGCCCGCGGCACGTTTCTGGAAACGCACTTCCGCTGGCAGATCCGTACTTTCTGGTTTGCCTTGATGTGGATGGTGATCGGTGTCGTGCTGTTCCTCACGATCATCGGCATCCCGTTCGCGTGGGCGGTCTTTCTCGGCGCAGGAATCTGGGTGATCTACCGCGTCGCGCGCGGCTGGCTGACGTTGCAGGACCGCAAGCCTATCGTTTTCTGAACCCGCGCGCCTACTTTGCGGCAGCCTTGTCAGCGTCGGTAAAACGCAGGGACGACACGACTTTCTCGAAATCCGCGAACGTCGCATCGAAGTAATGCAGTTTTGGCGCGACGTACTCGATGCGGTAGTAAGCGGACTTGTCGGGCACGCCGTAGGTGACCCGGTGGATCTCCAGGCCGCGCATCGTATGGTAGCTTACGCGCACGCGGAAGCCCTCGCGGCCATCGAGGCTGACGGGTTCGTTTTCGATCACGGTCAGCGCCGCCATCTGCTGAGTCTCGGTCTTCATTTCCGCGATCTGCAACTCGGCCAGCTCGGACGGCAGCGCGCCTTCGACCGCTGATTTCCTGGTTTTCGGGAAGGCCTGGGCTGCCGGCCGATGGGTGATACCGATGGTCTGCAGAACGAAGCCGTCGCGGCTCACCAGCAGCGTCTTGTCCTGGGCAACGTGGCGAATCCAGCCAACCGGCAGGTCCACTGAGTAAGACTTGTCGGGTGCTTCGGTAAGCGGCACGTCCACCCGCGCCGGGGCCGACACGCAACCGGCTGCGCCTGCAAGCAGCAACGTCAGCACCAGCCTGTTCATGGTTGGCCTGCCATCTTCCTCTCCGCCGTTTTCAAATAATTCTGTATGTAGGTGCGGTCCTTCGCCTCGGGCGCCAGCTCGAGGTAGCGCGACAGGTACCTGGCGGCCTCGGTGTACTGATTCGCCTTCAGGTAATGCACGCCAAGGGCACGATGGCTCGGCGCAAATTCGGGGGAAACAGAAACGGCCTTGAGATAGGCCTGCTCTGCACGTAGCGTATCGCCGTCTTGTCCGCGGAGCCGGTACGCTTCGCCGAGGTAATACGCCGCAAAAGGAGGCAACTCGGCCATGTGCGCCGGATCCTCCAGCATCAGCAACGCCGATTTTGCCCGGCCCATCGACAGCTGGCTTTCCAGGTTGTCGATGCGTGCCTTGGTCATCATCCTGGCGTAGTCGGTGTGCGAGCTGCCGGCTCCGCCGGCCGCGGCCTTGGCCGACAACTTCGTCATGTTGTCTATGCGCTCCTTGAGTTTGGGATGGCTGGCGAAGAAAAACGGTTCCTCGATGCCTTCGGCCTTGACCTCGCGCGCGAGGTGCTCGAACACCAGCGGTGCTTCGCGTACGTCGTAACCCGCGCGCGCCAGCCGCTCGTAGCCGACGTTGTCGGCTTCGGATTCCAATTCTCGCGAGAAACCGAAAATGGAGGAGATGGCGATCAACTGTGGAAAGACCGGCACCCCAAGCATCGCCGTCACCGACGCGAATGCCGTGGTGCTCTTCAGGTTCTTCTGATTGCGGAATCCGTGCCGATGGGTGAAATGCGTGCCTTCATGGGCAAGCACCGTTGCCAGTTGCGCCTCGTTCTGGAAGCGCGCCAGAAGACCGAGATTGACGTAGATGTATCCATCTGGCAACGCAAAGGCGTTGAGCTGCGGCGCCTGCACCACCTGCACTCTGATGCCGCCGCCGAACTCCGGAAAAAGGCGAGCCATCACCGACTGAACGTAAGCGGTGACCGCTTCGTCGCGATAGACGACCGCACTCTTGCGGATCGCCTCGTTGAATTCCTTCGCCTGGCCCCAGACCCTTTGTTCCTCCCCGGTTTCCGGTTTCGCCGACTCGCCACTGGAAAAAGGCGCGATCACTGCGGTCGCCGCAATCGCCGTTGCGGCGGCGAGCGTAAACACGATGGCTCCCCGTGCAAGACGTCTACTTGCCGGCATCTGTTGCCTTCGCCGGAGTCGCGCCCGGGTAGTCGGCGAACAGCTTTTCCAGTGCCGCACGCAGCTGTTGCTCCTCACGCAGGTCGCTACTCTGGCCGCGGCTGGTGGCAAACCACAGTAAATTGCCGGTCCTCATGTCCACCACGCCGACCGAAACGTAGGCGATTCCGCCGGCAGGAACCACTGCCATGCCGGTCAGAGCCGCTGCGAGGATGCCGAGCACGATGGTCGCCTTGCGTCCGCCGCTCGAGATATAGTCGGAACCGATCACGATGACTGCGGCGTCGAGGTCGCTGCGCTTGGCCAGTTCTGCGAGGCCGGGTCCGAGCGTGTAGTCGAAGTTCTTCGCCCGCTCCCGCCACGGCGCGAACGGGCCCGATTTCGAGAAGTCGGCGCTGCCGGCCACCAGTTCGTAGAGCGCCAGATGCTGATCGAGCAGCTGCTTCTCGGCTTCCGCAAATGCCGGCGATTCCTTGACCTCGAACAAGCTCTTCGAGCCGGCGATCTCGCGTACGGATTTCATCGCCTGGTTGCTGGCGCTGATCGTCCAGTCGTCCACTTTCTCCACGACCCCACCGGCGGAAATTTCGTGCATCCGGATATCGGCTGGCAGCAGCAACATCCTGCGCGGCATCTGCCGCTCGGCTTTGCCAGCAATGGACGCATGCACGGAGGCTTCCGGAGTGACAGCGCACCCGGCCAGAATGGTAAGCGCGCCCAGCGCTCCGAGAACTCGTAACCGCAACATGACGGAACTCCTCCCGTTTCAAGACTGTCCGGACAGGATTGAAGCGGCAAAACAGATATTCAGTGCCCTCTTTGCGACGGTACTGAAGCGAGTGTCTTCGTTGCTAGCGCTGTTGTGCGGCACACACGCGACCGCAATTCATTTCATCCCAGTTTGGCCTGCAGTTCCCGCAGAAAAATGCGGATGCGCTTGGCGTTCTGGCCAAGATCGCTGCGCCCGACCCGCGACTTGGAACGCACGTCCACCTTGGCTCCGGCACCGTCTGCAACCACCCGCACCACGAAATCATCCGTGAAGCCGTAAAACGTGCTGGTCTGGTTGGCTTCGATCCGCCCTTCAGCGGCGTTCACGTCGACCACCTTCAGTTTCATGGCGTGCAGCGCCGCCTCGGCGGCGGCGAAGACCTTGTCCTTATCCGCGGCCATGCTCAGCGTCACGATGTCGGGATAGGCCTGGCGCTGCTTCTCGGCTACCTCCGGTCCGTCGTAATCCACGGGGTGATCGCCTTCCTTGCGCAACCCCTTCGCTGCGACGAACTGGGGCGGGTTGTTCAGATCTGTGGTGATGTCGTGGATATAGGGATGCGCATCCAGTGTCTGTTTCCAGGACCACGGAACATACGCCGCGATACTGCCGACCGCGATCCCGACCAACGCGGTAACCAGGATCTTCGCCGGCCGTGCCCGGGTCACGACCAATCCGAGCAACGACAGCAGCGCGCCGGCCAGGGCGAACCAGAATGCCCAGCGCATGATCATGAATCCGGTGCGGAAATGCCAGAGTTCGAGGCGATAGCCGATACCCCCGAACAACATTGCCGCAGCGCTCGCCAGCGCTACGATCAGACCGGCTATCGCAAGGAACCTGCCGATGGAATGCGAGGTGCTGACTGAGATCTGTTGAGCATTCACGTGAATCTCCTTCCACAGAATTCAAAAAGCCGGTCGATCCGGCCGCCAAGAATCCGTTTCGACGAACATTCTAAACCTCGCAGCACCGCCGCGCGCACGCCCCGGTTCCGGCAGATCACTCAGGCTAGTGCTATTGTCCCCTCCCGCATGAACTCCGCCATTCTCGCTCTCGCAGCCGCCGCATTCGTATCCGGCGCCAATCTGCGATTGTTCGATGCCCTGTTGCCCACGGTTGCCGAGGACTTTTCGGTTCCGGTCACCTCCGCCGCGATCGCCGTCACCGCGTTCACACTGGCCTATGGGCTGTTCCAGATCGTCCATGGCCCGCTCGGCGACCGTGTCGGCAAACTGCGGACCGTCGGTGGCGCGGTGCTGATCGCCGCGGCGGCTTCGCTCGGCTGCGCCTTCGCGCCGTCGCTGAATGCACTAGCCTGGCTGCGCTTCGCCACCGGTGTGGGCGCCTCAGCGATCGTCCCGCTTTCGATTGCCTGGATCGCCGACAACACACCCTACGAAAAAAGACAGGCTACGCTCGGCCGTTTCATCGGCATTATTCTGCTCGGCCAGATACTCGGGCCCGCGTTCGGTGGCGCCCTGGCGGAATTCGTGAGCTGGCGAGTAGTGTTCCATGTGCTGGCAGCGGTGTTCCTCGGCGTCGGCATCGCTCTGTTCAACGAGGATCGCAAGGCGCGGCGGGTTGCCGTGGCAACGCTAGCGCAGACCGGCGTATTGCGTGGCTATGCCGACGTACTGAGCGAACGCTGGGTGCGCACCGTGATGCTGACGGTGTTCCTGGAAGGCGGCCTGTTTTACGGCGCATTCGCCTACGGCGGCGCCTATCTAAAAGAACGTTTCGATCTGTCCTATCTGCTCATCGGGGCACTGCTGGCCGGCTTTGGTCTCGGCGGCGTGATCTACAGCCTGCTGGTGCGCTGGCTGCTGGCGCGGCTGGGCGAAAGGGGTTTCGTCCTTGCCGGCGGACTGATCCTGTTTTTTTGCTTTCCGGCGCTGCCGCTGCTGCCCTCTTGGCCGGCTACCGTGCCCGTTTTCATTGCCTGCGGATTCGGCTTTTACATGTTTCACAACACGCTGCAGACCAAGGCCACCGAGATGGCACCCCAGGCGCGCGGCACCGCGATCGCGGTTTTCGCGTTCAGCCTGTTCATGGGCCAGGCGGGCGGCGTCGCAGCATTCGGCATGCTCATCGACGCTGTCGGCTACCAGTGGTCATTCATGTTGGCCGGAGCCGGCTTGCTCGCGCTCGGCCATTGGTTTGCGGGCCGGTTGAATTCGCACGCCGCAATGGGCTGAGCCGGACCCAATCGCACGCGCGGAATTGCCAATATCGAAGTATCATTTGCCGTCGTCATAACGGGAACAGCACGGACGTTCCCTCGGGCCGCCAGGTGTCGTTCGGCGGCGACACCCCACTGTAAAAAGGAGAACTGCGATGAAGAAGATTTTCACTGTTCTTGCAATGCTCGCACTGTTGATTCCGGCGCTGGCGTTTGCGCAAAACCTGGTTATCGACGCCAAGCTTGGCAGGAATGTCGTCGATCGCGAGATCACTGATGAGACCACCACGTTCGCGGTCGGCGAAAAAGCCTATCTGTGGCTGCGGGTCGAAGGCGGCACCGACGAAACACTGACTGTGGTCTGGAAGGTAAACGACCTGGAGTTCCCGGTGGAACTGCGCATCGGCGGCAGTCCCTGGCGCACTTGGGCGAACAAGACACTGCACATCGCCGGAGAGTGGACGGTCACGGTCACAGACACCGCTGGCAACACCCTCAACGAAGCCACTCTGAAAGTAGAGTAGCAATCGCGCGCCAGCCGCGGCCGGCGCTCTTTTTCCATTGTCGTCAACAGGCGACGGCGTCTCCGGAACGCGACACCAAGAAGCGTATTTTCTCTTGCATCGAGAACCAATCCGTACTAAAAAGGAATCGAGGGAGAGAGACAAACGCCGCGGAGGATTCAGACCATGACGGCAAGCTTTGAGGAGGAGTACCATAGAAAGGTGGATGCAGCGGTTCAACGTGCCTATGACGTTCTGATCAGACACAACCTGCGTCCGCACAAGTATCTGATTCAAATTCGCGCGAAGGGAGTCTCGAGCCCGAGCGGGACCCACGCGCTCTCGATCTCGACAGCAGATGGCTCGATCTGGGTGACGGAAACAAGCTTTCCGTTCCGTTGCATTGAGGAGGTCGATCCGTTCGGATCCGATGCATTTGGAAGCATCGTGGCCAACCGCATGACCGAACTCATCGGGAAGGTAAGGAACACCGGCCGCAGACTCTGACGCGCGGCAGATTTCAACGTTTCATCCCGCCCTGCCCTCGCCTCTCGGTTACCTCCCTTACCGAGACGGTCGTTTGGGGCAGGGCATTTTTATTCCGCATTGCGCTTTTGTCCCGCGCCTTGCCCGCCCCGCGGGAAGCACGCCGCAACGCAGGCCCATGCGCACGTTCGCTTTCGAAGTTCCATCTCGCTGCGGATCCGACCGCGAGCGGCCGCAGTCGCATCTGGGCCAGGGAAGCTACAATGACGCGGCCCTTATCCTCCTGAGTAGCATGGACCGCCGCACCTTTCTGCACTTGCTGGCCGCCGCCGCTGCCTTACCCGCGTTGTCAAGCAGCGCGCGCGCCGGCGGACTCCCGCGTCTGGCATTGGTCCCGGGGGGTGTTGCGCTCGTGGATCTCGGGCCGGAACCCTCGCCACCGTTGGCACGCTTCAACGGCGAGCGGGTTCTGGTTGCGGGCGATGCCTCCGGCTGGCTTGCAGTGGTAGGCATTCCGCTCGACGCGAAGGCAGGTGCCTCGCTGCCTCTGACCGTGGAACGTGCCGAGCGCGAACCCGAAATCGTCGGACTCGAAATCGGTCGCAAGCGCTACGCGACCCAGCACCTGACGGTGAAGCCGGAGCAGGTGGAACTTTCGCCGGCCGACCTGGCCCGGCACGATCAGGAGCGCGCGCATCTGCGCGGCATATTGAGGACCTACAGCGAGTCCGCACCGGAAACTTTGCTGCTGCTGCAACCCTGCGATGGAGAGCGCTCCGATTCGTTCGGCAAGCGACGGTTCTTCAACCGCCAGCCGCGCAATCCGCACAATGGAATGGACATTGCCGCGCCGGATGGCACGCCGGTCTCCGCTGCGGGCACAGGCAACGTGCTTGACGTCGGCGATTACTTCTTTTCCGGGCAAACGCTGATTCTCGACCACGGCCGGGGCTTCCTCACGCTCTACGCGCACCTGAGCGCGATCGAAGTAAATAGCGGTGAGCAGGTTCCAGCCGGCAAGCGTATTGGGAGCGTCGGCGCCACCGGGCGAGTCACCGGGCCGCACCTGCACTTTAGCGTCTATCTGAATGCAGCAGCAGTCGATCCGGAGCTTTTCATTTCGTAGCGAAGCACAGCGCCTGGATTGGCGGCGAGCAACTGGACGAATTTCATCCCTACCCCTCGCCTCCTACGACTTTTTCTTGGCGTCCAGCCGTGCCTGCAGATCTGCAAACGGGTTGTGGGTCGCGACCGGCCCCTGTGCCCCCGGAGCCCTCACTCTGGCCGCCTCATCGAGGAGGCGCGCGTGCTCGTTTTCATGACAATAGATGCAGAGCAATTCCCAGTTGCTCCCGTCCAGCGGATTGTTGTCGTGGTTGTGGTCCTTGTGATGCACGGTCAGCTCGCGCAGGCGCACGCCCGAGAACTCGCGAGCGCAGCGGCCACAGATCCAGGGAAATAACTTGAGCGCCCGCTCGCGGTAGGCCGCCTCGCGCTCATTGCTGTGCCGCCGCGCGTCGGCGATCACGCGGTCGAGTCGCGACTTATCGGGATTGGGTTGCTTGGCCATGTCCAGCGGCATGCGAATGGTTGGTGGAACTATAGCAGGACGAGTCGTGCAAGGGCCGGACACCCTGCCAAGGCCGGCGCCATTGTATTATTCGCGTGTCCGCCAACCGGGTCTGACATGGACACCACCCCGCAGGTTATCGCAGCGCTGCTTGCGCTTGGAATGGCGCTCTCGTTCATCGTGGCCGACCGGCAGTCGCCCACCAGCCGCATGCTCGCATTATTCCTCACCGCGGTTGGCGTCTCGATCGCGCTGAGTTCGATGGTCGAGCTGCCGCTCATTCGCGGCCGCGCCTACCCGTGGTGGGGCGGCATATTTGCCGTGCCCGAGGTCCTTGCCTTTGTTTTCGCCTACGAATGGGTGCTGCGCGTGCGGCGCACCATACCCTCGCGCAATCTCACCACGGGCTTCGCCGATAACCAGCTGCGCATCGCGCAGGCGCTCGCTATTCTCTACGGCGTACTCGCGCTAAGTTTCCCGCGCGTACGCGCCGAGCAATTCATCAACTTGGCCTTTTCCAGCAGCGAGCTCGGGCCGGGATTCTTCCTCTTCGCCACGCCGCTCGCGGTTTCGCTGCTCCTGGGAGTTGCCGCAGGCCTGCTTACCCTCAGGCGGCGTCCCGATCTCGCCGAGCGCTTGCGCCTGGTCGCGTTTGCCGCCGCCGCCCCTTTCATGGCTTCCGGCATGGTGGTGCCGGTGGAGCTTGCGCCGGTACTGACAGCGGTCGGGCTGTTGATTTTTCTGGTCGGCGCGATTGAGTTTCACGTCATCCAGGGCCAGCGCGCGCAGTTCCTGTCCCGTTTCCTTGCGCCACAGGTAGCGGAACTGGTGCGCGAGCAAGGCCTGAAGAGCGCCACTCGAGAGCAGACCCTGGAGCTATCCGTAGTCTGCTGCGACCTGCGCGGATTTACCGCCTTTTCCGCGGCCACGGAGTCGAAAAAGGTTATCGGCATTTTGCGCGAGTACTACGACGCCGTCGGTGCCGCCGCCCTGAACGTCGGCGGCACCATCAAGGACCAGGCGGGCGATGGCGTGCTGATCCTGGTGGGCGCGCCGATCCACTTCGAGGACCACGCGCAGCGCGCACTCGATCTCGCAAAACGCATCCGCGAAAGCGGGGTAGCGCTCACGGCGCGGTGGTCGGATGGAAATCTTCAGCTCGGCGTCGGCGTGGGCACAGCGAGCGGCTTCGTGACGGTCGGCGTTATTGGTGGGGCTTCACGCCTCGAGTACACCGCGGTCGGACCAGCAGTGAATCTCGCCTCGCGGCTGTGTTCGGAAGCAGCGCATGGCGACGTGCTGGTGGACGAGCGCACTACCGAACTGCTCGGTTCGGCGGAAACGCGCGCGGCATTGCGTCCGTGCGCGCCGCTCAAGCTGAAAGGTTTTCGCGACCCCGTGCCGAACTACGCTCTCGCGTCGGCGTGAGAAATGCCGTGACGGTCTTTAAACATCGAGCTCCGGGTAGTGGCGAAAGATGCCGTTCTGGTTGAACGCAATGCGCCGCCCGGACGCCAGATACGCCGCGATGTTCGGACGTGCGGCGACCTTGTCGTGCAGC
>JBQTIV010000107.1:0-38260 GCA_052387775.1 Betaproteobacteria bacterium | reverse complement strand
CTCCGAAACCCATGGCCACGTGCCGGCGCCGTACTGGGGCGGATACGCCGCCTCCAAGGCCGGGCTGGAAGCGCTGATGAAAGTCCAGGCAGCGGAATGGGAAAGTCTGGTGAATATGCGGGCAAACGCCATCATTCCCGGACCGGAGGACTCGCCCTTGCGTGCGAAGACGCATCCCGGAGAACTGGCGGCATCGAGGCGCCCGCCCGATCAGCTGATGCCCGTGTATCTCTATCTGATCGGACCGGACAGCCGCGGAATCAGCGGACAAATAATTGAATGCTAGTCGCCTCATCCACGTCTTCCTCCCGAAAATCAAAACATTTGACGCAAAGACGCAAAGGCGCAAAGGAATACCAGATAACGATCAGTAGCGTGAGCTCCTTGATTGACGGACCGACAAATTTTCGCGCAGAGGAACGCCTGACCCGCTTTCCCTATGTTTTCGTACCTTATTCAGGTTTTCTTTGCGCCATTGCGTCTTTGCGTCGAGGTTTTTCCGTCGTGGGGGAGTTGGTGAGCTGTTTCCGCATCCAGTCGGGCAACGGTCGCGACTTGCCGTCGCCGATGCCGATCCAGACCATGACCGTGCCGGCTTCCGCGTAGAGTGTGGTGGGGTCCCCCACAAGAACCATTTCGTGAAACATCTGGAAGCTGCTGCGACCCGGATTACCCACGTAAGTGGTGATCTCCAGATCGGCGGGATAGATTGCCGGCCTGACGAACTTGCAGGTCATGGTGCCGAGGATCGGGCCTTCGGAGTCGGGCGAATAGTCGATCTTCAGGCTGTCGAACCAGGATATGCGCGCCTGTTCGAAGTAACGGAAATAGGACACGTTGTTCATGTGGCCGAGTGCGTCCATCTCTCCCCAGCGCATCGGCACGCGGTCAATCCGTACCAACCTGCCCTCTTCTTTTTTCATCATCTCGCCTGTTATTCGCGTAATTTTTGAGCCGTTGCGAAAGCGCTTATCATTCGTCAACGATGATGTCATTCTAGCAAAGCCGCCTCATCGCCCCAGCCTCGGCAAGGAGAACAGTTTTGACAGAGCGCGAATCCATGCAGTATGACGTGGTGATCGTCGGTGCCGGGCCGGCCGGGCTTGCCGCCGCGATCCGCCTCAAGCAGATGAGCGCGCGGCGCAGTGAGGAGGTCTCCGTGTGCGTGATCGAGAAAGGCTCCGAGGTGGGCGCGCACATCCTCTCGGGCGCGGTGATGGATCCGCGCGCCATTGGAGAATTGTTTCCGGACTGGCAGGAAAGGGACGCGCCGCTCAACGCCCCGGTGAGCGAGGACCGGTTCATGTTTCTTACCGAACACCGTGCGTTCACGGTCCCGAACTGGATGCTGCCCGCCTGCTTCCGCAATCACGGCAACTACGTAGTCAGCCTGGCTAATGTCTGCCGCTGGCTGGGACAACAAGCGGAATCCCTCGGCGTGGAAATCTTTCCCGGTTTCGCCGCCGCGAGGGTGCTGTACGCAGACAACGGCGCCGTCTTGGGTGTGGCCACCGGCGACATGGGCATGAACCGCGGGGGCGAGAAAACCGGGAATTTCCAGCCCGGAATGGATCTTCATGCCAAGTACACGTTTTTCGCGGAGGGCTGCCGCGGCCATCTCGGCAAACAACTGGAATCGAAATTCGGGCTGCGGAAGGCGGCCGACCCGCAGGTTTACGGCATCGGCCTGAAGGAACTATGGGAGATCAGCCCGGAGAAGCACCAGTCCGGCCTGGTAATCCACAGCGCCGGCTGGCCGCTCGAGCGCGACACCTATGGCGGCTCGTTCATGTACCACTTCGAGAATAACCAGGTCGCGGTCGGTTTCGTCATCGGACTGGGTTATTCGAATCCTTATCTCAATCCCTACGAGGAATTTCAGCGCTATAAGACCCACCCGGCGATCCGCGGCTTCTTCGAAGGCGGCAAGCGCATCGCCTACGGCGCCCGGGCGATCGCCGCCGGGGGACTACAGTCCTTGCCCAGAATGACTTTCCCCGGCGGTTGTTTGATTGGAGACAATGCGGGCTTACTGAATGCCTCGCGCATCAAGGGAAGTCATTGCGCCATCAAGTCGGGCATGCTTGCCGCCGAGGCGGCCTTCGACGCGCTCGCCTCGGGCCGCGCCGCCGACGAACTGACGGCGTATCCGGAAGCGTTCCGCAAATCGTGGCTATTCGATGAACTTCATCGCGCGCGCAACTTCAAGCCATGGATGTCGAAAGGTCTTTTCAGCGGAACGTTGATGGTCGGGATCGACCAGATCGTGTTCGGCGGCAAGGCGCCGTGGACCCTGACCCATGCCCACGCCGATCACGAAACGCTGAGGAAAAAAACAGAGGCGCAGCCGATCCAATACCCGAAGCCGGATGGGGTGCTTACTTTCGACCGCCTCTCATCGGTTTTCATCTCCAACACCAATCACAACGAGGATCAGCCAGTGCATCTGCGCCTGCAAGACGACTCCGTTCCGGTGAAAGTGAACCTCGCCCTTTACGACGCGCCCGAGCAGCGCTACTGCCCGGCCGGCGTGTACGAAATCGTCAACGAAACTTCAGGTCCGCGGCTGCAGATCAACGCGCAGAATTGCGTGCACTGCAAGACCTGCGACATCAAGGACCCGACTCAGAACATCAACTGGGTGGTGCCGGAAGGCGGCGGCGGGCCGAATTACCCGAATATGTGATGTGAAACTCGGTGAAGGGTGAAGGGCAAGGATGAAGGCGGAAGGATGAAGGGTGAAGGGTGAAGGGCAAGGATGAAGGATGAAGGGTGAAGGGTGAAGGGTGAAGGGTGAAGGGTGAAGGGTGAAGGGTGAAGGGAAGACAGAAATCGTTAAGTGTCGTTTTTTGGACGCGATCGGGCGGGCAGTGTTTGAACGGCGATTTCGGAGACCAGGCCGTCATCCACTGAATCCAAAAGCATGCATTGAACGTTGTCGATACCCCTTACGGGCGCAAAGCGACCGTCAGGCGCATCTTAACTTTGGACTGCGCAGCTCTACCAACTTACCGAACAAGTTCAATGGAGGTGAATCTCGGCGGTTCGACGCAGTTGGGATATAGAGAATCAACGAACTCCGACGTGTAA
This sequence comes from Betaproteobacteria bacterium, assembly GCA_052387775.1. Classification (GTDB taxonomy): domain Bacteria; phylum Pseudomonadota; class Gammaproteobacteria; order Burkholderiales; family JACQAP01; genus JACQAP01. Next base: position 35,170 of record JBQTIV010000107.1, on the reverse strand, counting down.
TTCGCTTTTTGATGCCGTTTCTGCGCTGCTGAATCGGGAAACGCCATCACGTGCAAAAAGTCGTCCGTGTCGCCAAGCCGGTAGGCGCGGTAGTCAGTCTCGGGCTCTTCTCGCTCCACGGCCGCTACGAACTTCCGAATGGCAGGCTGAACTTTGTCCAATGTGCCTTGCTTGATTCGGTATTGTGCGATGAGTCGGATCATTCCGTCCTCCTTTTGGGGGCCACTGAGTCAGGCGACTGGGTCGAGTTTGACATCTTGCGATAGCTTCGCGCTTCACTTGATCACCGCATCATTGCACAGCATGATTGGCTGCTGAATCATGATGCCGAGCGCTTTGGCGGTCTTGAGTTTGACGACTTACGGTCTAGCGGAACGGATAGGGAATTCGACCGTACCACGCTTTTCGGGGTGACTCAATTTAAGGCGGGGAGTGTCGGCCAGCGTTCGAGAAACGGCGATCCGCTCGACGTGGTCAGCCAGCGCACGGGGACCAGATTGCTACACTAGTGCTTCAGCCAATACCTGGAGGCGCGCAGATTCCATGCCCGAGATCATCCTGCATCACTACCCGGAGTCCCCATTCGCTGAAAAAATCCGCTTGATTCTCGGGTTCAAGCGGTTGAGCTATCGATCGGTGTTGATACCGATGATGTTGCCGAAGCCCGACGTGATCGCGCTCACCGGCGGCTACAGACGCACACCCATCCTGCAGATTGGCAGTGATATCTATTGCGATACGGCCCTGATCGCGGATGTGTTGGAACGAATCCAGCCGGAGCCGACTCTCTACCCGCAAGCACATGTCGCGACCGCTCGCATCCTCGCGGCGTGGGCAGACCAGCACTGGTTCGCCGCGGGGGTGGGTTTCGCGATGCAGCCTGAAGGGTTTACGAGCATGTTCGAACGCTATTCACCCGAGCACCGGGCTGCGTTCATCGAGGATCGCAAGGCGTTTCGCAAAGGCGCCTCGCGAATGGCCCCGCACGCCGCTACCGCCGTGCTATCGCAACATCTGAGTCAAATCGAGCAGCAGTTTTCCGACGGGCGCTCGTTTCTCCTCGGCCCCGATGCAACGATTGCAGATTTTTCGTTCTTCCATCCGCTCTGGTTCATCCAGCGCGCGACCGCGGTTGCCGGGTTCCTGTCCGCCTATCCCCGCGTGTTGCAATGGATGCACCGCATTGCGGACATCGGCCACGGGACCCCGCAGCTGCTCAGTAGCGCCGAAGCGATCGAGATCGCACGGGTGGGCGTACCGGTGACCCTGAGAACCGAAGCGCGTCAAACGCCCGGCCCCTGTCCCGTGGGCACCCGCGTCCATGTCGCGCCCGCCGACTATGGCATCGACCCCGTCGCGGGTGAACTGGTGGCCGAGTACACGAACGAGTGGATAGTCAAGCGAACCGATCCGCGTGCCGGCACCGTTCTTGTGCACTTTCCACGCGCCGCATATCAGATTGAAAGCGCTTGAAGCATTGCCAGTCAACAAAGGCGAGGTACCCGGAGGATAATGATTAACCGTCCAAGTGGGAGCTGGTTATGAGACAGATAGCCGTGGTGGCTGTGCTGCTATGCAATTTGGTGATGAGCGGGTGCGCGCTTAATTCTGAGGTGCGGACCGCGACAGACGACAATTCGGCGCTGATTTTCGGCTTCTTCGATATGTCGGAGGCGCCGTACGAGCTGGGCTGCGTGCGCGTCACCCAGGACGAGCGAGTGGGCATCGCGTACCGACAATCCTGCATGACGACGCTGGCGAGCGGCCTCTTTTTTCTCGAAAACGCCCCGCCAATGAAGTACCACATCCCATTTTTCTACGCGGGCGGGAAACTTCACATGATCTCTTCGGACAAGCAAGACGTAATCGACGTGCCGGCCCGATCGCTCCATTTTGTTGGTTCGTTCAAATACAAAGTGCTGTACCGAGATTTGGGCGACATTCTTAAACTGACGCCGGAGCAGTATGGGCTGAATCGCGTGAAGAGCCCGGATGAGGCGGCCGTGCTGAAGATGTTAATGGAAAAGGTCCAGGACCCTCGCTGGAAACAACGTATCAAGGCGCGTCTGGCACAGCGGTGAGCAGCCACGGGGTCAGGTTTGAATTCTTGCGCTACTTTCGCGCTTCATTTGATCACCTCAGCGGCTTGCAGCAGGATCGACTCGGGAATCGTGATGCCGAGCGCCTTTGCGGTCTTGAGATTGACGACGAGTTCAAATTTTGTCGGCTGCTCTACCGGCAGCTCGCTGGGCTTGGCCCCCTTGAGGATCTTGTCGACGTACCCGGCCGAACGGCGGAATAAGTCGGCAAAGTTCGGTCCATAGGACATCAGCCCGCCCGCGTCGACGATCCCCCTCGTCACATAGATGGTTGGCAGTCGGGCCTTGGACGCCAGCTTGAGGAGCGTCGCCCGATGAGTAGAGAAGAGGGCATCCCCGATGATGTACAAGGCCTGTGCACGCGCTCGGCTGAAGGCCGAAAACGCCGGACCGAACTGCTCTGGCGTTCGCGCGCCGACGACATTCAACGAGATCGACAACGACGGTGCCGCCGCCTTTAGTTCTTGGATCACCTTCGCGTGATACGGAGCGTCTGGATTCCACAGGACGGCGACCCGGGTAAGTCGTGGGATGGCCTCCTTGAGCAACTGCAGTCGCTTAGCGGTGAGCTCAGGTAACATAACCGAAAGCCCGGTGACGTTTCCGCCAGGACGCGCGAGGCTCGCGACCAAGCCGGATCCTACTGGGTCAGCGACGACCGCCATGACGACGGGGATGGTGGCCGTTGCCTGTTTCGCGGCACGGGCAGCGTACGTACTGTCCGCGACAATCACGTTGACTTTGCGCTGAACCAGATCAGCAACCAACTGATTTACGCGATCGTAGTCGCCGTTGGCGGATCGCCACTCGATTACCACATCGCGACCCTCGGCGTAGCCCGCATCCCGTAATCCCTGGCGGAACGCCTGCACCTCCTTACTCTCGGGCGAGAAGCCCACGAGCAGAACCCCGATGCGCCGCGGCGATGCCGGCTGCTGGGCGCAGGCACTGTGCGGTTTAAATACCATCGCCGTACTGGCAGCCAAAGCGGCAAGGCTGCTCAAAAACGCTCGGCGAGAAAGTCGACGGATCATTCCGTCACCTCATGCTGCGCAGTACTCCCGGACGATTCCGCTCCATGTCCGCCTCCGCCTTCATCCTTCATCCTTGCTTTTCACCCCTCACCCCTCACTCCTCACCCCTCACCCTTTTTTTCATCGCTTCCAGCAGCGGGGTGATGAGGTCCATCGGCACCGGGAAGACGATGGTCGAGCTCTTGTCACCGGCAATATTGGAAAGCGTCTGCAGGTAGCGCAGTTGCATCGCTTCCGGCGCCTTTGCCAGCATCTGCGCCGCCTGCAGCAACTTTTCCGAGGCTTGCAATTCGCCTTCGGCGTGGATGACCTTGGCGCGGCGCTCGCGTTCGGCTTCGGCCTGGCGCGCGATCGCGCGGATCATGGTTTCGTTGACGTCCACGTGCTTGATCTCGACCATGCCGACCTTGATCCCCCACGCGTCGGTCTGGATATCCAGAGTTTTCTGGATATACAGATTGAGCTTCTCGCGCTCGGCCAGCATTTCGTCCAGTTCATGCTTGCCGAGCACCGCACGCAGCGTCGTCTGCGCCAACTGGCTGGTGGCCATCAGGAAATTCTCCACCTGGATAATTGCTTTTTGCGGATCCACTACCCGGAAATAGATAACCGCGTTCACTTTCACCGAAACGTTGTCGCGCGAGATCACGTCCTGGCTGGGCACGTCCATCGTCACCGTGCGCAAATCCACCCGTACCATTTGCTGAATACCGGGAATGATGATGATCAGGCCAGGACCCTTCACCGACCAGAATCGGCCAAGCTGGAATACCACGCCGCGCTCGTATTCGCGCAACACCTTCAACGCCGAGAACAGCAGCAGCCCGATCGCGACCAGAAGCGTAATTCCGAAATATCCGCCCATCTTCACTCCTCTCGTTTAGCCGTTTCGTCCGGCGCGACTTCCAGCACCAGACCTTTGATCGCCGTGACGCGGACTCGCTGCCCGCGTTTGAGCGGGACCGCAGACCTGACCTTCCAGTTTTCGCTGTGGATCAGCGCCCAGCCTTCCTGCGCGAAATCGTCGACGATTTCACCCACGGCTCCCAACATCTCTTCGCTGCCGCTTACCACCGGGCGCTTGCGCGCCTGTACCGCCATGCCGATCACTACGAACACGAACAAGGCGCTGGTGAGGGCAATCGCGGCAATCATAGACCAGGGCAGGACAAATCCGGGCACATCGGTATCGATCATCATCACCGAACCGATCACGAATGCAATGACCCCGCCGATGCCGAGCGACCCGTAGGCGGGCACGAACACTTCCGCGACCATGAACGCCATGCCGAGAAGGATCAACGCGACCCCGGCATAGTTGACCGGAAGCAACTGCAGCGCATAAAGCGCGATCAGCAGGCAGATCGCGCCGACCACGCCGGGCAGGACGAATCCCGGGTTGTAGAACTCGAACAGCAGCCCATACATGCCGAGCAGTAGCAACATGTAGGCAATGCTCGGATCGGTAATCAGCGCCAGAAAGCGGCTGCGCCAGTCCGGCTCGATCGCGGTGGTCTCCACACTCTTGGTCCGCAGTATCCGAACTTGCCCCGCGACATTGAGCTTGCGCCCGTCCAGTTTGGTCAGCAAATCGGGTAAATCTGCGGCGACCAGGTCGATCACCCTGAGTTTCAGCGCTTCCTCGGCTGGCAGGCTCACCGCCTCGCGCACCGCTTTCTCCGCCCAATCGGCGTTGCGGCCGCGCAAATGTGCCAGTCCGCGAATGTAAGCCGCCGCGTCGAACACCGCCTTGCGTCGCGATGCATCGCTCATCCAGTCCTTCTCGGTGTCCTTGGTCTGGTCCGCTTTTTTGCCGGTCTTGCGCTCGGGCTCCTGCGGCTGGCGCTGCGGTTCCGGCGCACCCGGCATGCCGCCGATCGAGATGGGCGTCGCCGCCCCCAGATTGGTGGCCGGCGCCATCGCGGCGACATGGCTGGCGTAAAGAATGTAGGTGCCGGCACTCGCGGCACGCGCACCGCTCGGCGCCACGAAAGTGGCTACCGGAATGGAGGAGGCGAGGATGTCCTTGATGATCGAGCGCATCGAGGTGTCGAGCCCGCCTGGGGTGTCCATTTTCAGCACCACCAGTTGCGCCTGTTGTTCGGCGGCACGCTCGAGATTGCGGTGAACGTAGTCCGCCGTCGCGGGACCGATCGCGCCATCGAGCGATAGCACCACCACCGGGCCTTCCGCGCCGAGCGCCAGGCCCATCCGCAACCAGAGGATCAACACGACAAACAGAATCCGCATCTGAAGCATCGCTGTGTGGCCTGTCCGACAATCACTATAGTCCTAACATCGCAGCCTGCAAACGCGGGCGTGACTCAGGCAAGGGGGTCGACCAGGACTCCGGGATTGAGCATGCCGCGCGGATCGAGGGATTTCTTGGCGGCGCGCAGCGCGCCCGCGAACAGGTCCGGCCGCTGCTTGTCGTACCAGCGCCGGTGGTCGCGCCCGACCGCGTGGTGATGAGTAATGGTGCCGCCGAGCGCATGGAGCACCTCGGAAGCCGCGATCTTGATCGCCCAGCATTGTTCGGCCAGGCGGCGCTTGTCGCCGAGCGCGTGGAAACTGAAATAGGGCGCCGGTCCGTCCGGGTAGACGTGGGTGAAGCGGCAGGTGACCGCGCCTTTTCGTCCGGTGGTTTCCTCGATCGCACGCTCGGTTTCGGCTTTGATTCGGACATGAAAATCGGGAAAGCGGTCCCAGGTAATCGAAGTCTCGAAGGTGTCGGCGATGATTCCGCGTGGCGTCAGGACTTCGCGGTAGTACGGCATGCGCAGAAAGCTGTCGCGCCATTGTCCGGCCGCTCCCTGGCGCTGCGCGCCATCGGTATTGAGCGGCGTTTCGTCGTACTCGCCTGAGTATTCTCGCACGATCTCGAGCGCGCGCCGCAAATTCGCCTCCTGCGGCCGGTCGGCAGATTCGAAGGTCAGTACCAGAACCGAATGCCTGCCGTCGCCGGCGCCATTGATCAGCGCCTCGCCGGCATCGAGCAGTCGTGTATTGGCCGGATACAGATGCGCCTGGCTGATGGCGCGCACGCACTCGGCGGCCTGGTAGAAATCCTGGAAACGCGCGGAGGTCGCGGCGCGAAAGGTCGGACGCGGCCGCAGCCGCATCCAGGCTTCGGTGATGATGCCAAGGATCCCTTCGGAGCCGATAAAAAGCCGGTCGGGGCTGGGCCCGGCGCCCGAGCCGGGCAGCCGGAAGGATTGCAGCGCGCCGGCGGGCGTCACCACCCGCAGGCTCTCGACGAAATCGTCTATGTGGGTGTAGAGCGTGGCGTAGTGGCCGCCGCTGCGAGTGGCGATCCAGCCACCCAGCGTGGAGAACTCGAAGGACTGCGGAAAATGTCGCAGCGTCAGGCCGCTGGGCTTGAGTTGCCTTTCCAGCGCCGGCCCATAAGTACCGCCCTGTATGCGCGCGGCCTGTGAAGTCGTGTCGATCTCGAGCACGCGCCCGAGGTGTTTCAGGTCGAGGGTGACCACATGCCGGTCGGTGCGCGGCGGCTCGACGCCGCCGACGACGCTGGAACCTCCGCCCCAGGGGATGGCAACGGCATTCACGGAATCGCACCAGTCGAGCACGGCGACGATCTCGCGTTCGTCACGGGGGAAAGCCACCACGTCCGGCGGATTGGCGAAGTCGCGCGCAAAAATCCTCGCGCTGTCGAAGAAGGACCGGCCGTAGCTGTGCAGCAGCCGCTGGTAATGCTCTGTCGAGCACACTTCGCGCAGGCTTTCCGGCGGCATCACCCGCGGTGCGCGCAAGCGGATTTCCTCCGCGCGGGGTACGGGAGTGACGTCGTAAGCGGCAATACCGAAACGATGCCCGTATGCATCCTCGAGCGCGCGCACTTCCTCCGCGCGCAGCACCTCGGATTCAAGGCCCCAGCCCCAGAACTTGCGCCTCGCCTCCATCGGCATTTCCTACTGCTCGCGCCACCAGGTCTGGGTGCGGCCGATCAGCGACACGCCGATGAAACCGCGCACGTTGAGGCTCTTGCTGTCCTCCGACAGGCTCATCCTGGCGCGATAGATCTTGCCGTTCTTCGGGTCGAGAATTTCGCCGCCTGACCAGCCGTTGCCATCCTTCTTCAACCCCCAGAGAATCGTCATGCCGATGATCGGTTTGTCCTTTCGTTCGTCTTTGCACTCCTTGCACAGGTGTGCGGGGTCGTCGCCGGGTTGGTCGAAAATCTTTTCCACCACACCCTTGAACTCACCGTTGACCTCGGTGATACGGATGATCGAGCGTTCTTTCCCGGTCTTGTCGTCGATCGATTTCCACACGCCTGCCGGGCTCGACGTGTCTGCGAGCGCGCGGCATGCCAGCATCACCATCAGCATCGCAGCCACAAGTTTCATCGACCTCATGGCTCATTTTCTCCTGGCCGTTTTCGAAATCCGCGATTGCGCCGCTGCCGTGGGTGCTAAGCGCATTTTCTCGATGGCTTTCCAATCCCGGTCGATTCCCAGCCCGGGCGCAGCGAAAGGATAGGCAAAACCTTTATCGATCTTCATCTCGTTACGCATGATGAAAGCAAGTTGCGGGATGTACTCGACCCGGGGGGGGATTTAGGCACGGCAGGGCACAGGCCGACCTGCAGTTCCATCAGGTAATGGGGGCAGATTGGCATGTTGTTTGTAAGTTCTTTGCTCTTGACGTGACCGACATTTCGGCCGTCGGCTTTCAGCGGCTTGCGGCCTCCTGCCGCCGTTTCCCCTCGTAGGTCTCTTTCCTGGCGACGTAGATCGTCTTTTGTACCACTGCATGCACGACGCCGCCCGCGTCCGTCAGTTCCATCTCGCAATCGAGATCGACCGAGGGCGCGGATTCGAGCCGGGACTTGAGGGACGCCAGTTCCGCCTCGCTGATGCTGCATTCGGCGTAAAGCGCCGAGCGTCCAGGTCTCAGGTAGCGAATTGCGCCGGCTTTGTCCCAGACGACATACCCCGGCCCCAGCCCCACCTTGACCAGGAGCGCGTACAGCGGATCCGTGGCTGCATACATGGCGCCGCCGAACAGGCTGCCGTGAATGTTCCTGGTGCGAAAGTTGAGCGCAAGCTTGATGCGGATGGCGCGCAAATCTTCGGCGATATAGACGACTTTCGCTCCCGTGCCCCAGAACGCCGGATAAAGATTGAAGCGCAGCCGCAGAAACCAGGTCTTCAGCGATTCCCTGGTTCTTCCGGCGACCGGACGCGGGGCCGCGCCGGTATTCACCGCAGAGACTCGAAGACGCCGGCCGCACCCATGCCGGTGCCGATGCACATCGTGACCATGCCGTACTTCTGGCCGCGCCGCCGCATCCCGTGCAGCAGCGTCGCGGTGCGGATGGCGCCGGTAGCGCCCAGCGGATGACCGAGCGCGATCGCCCCACCGAGAGGATTCACCTTCGTGCGGTCGAGCCCCAGGTCTCCGATTACCGCCAGGCTCTGCGCGGCGAAGGCCTCGTTCAACTCGATCCACTCCAGCGCGTCCTGTTTCAGCCCCACTTGCTTCAACACCTTGGGAATGGCAAATTTGGGACCGATTCCCATTATTTCCGGCGGCACGCCGGCCACCGCAAAACCGAGAAAGCGTCCCAGCGGCTGCAGGTTGAAACGCTTAACGGCTGCTTCGCTGGCAAGAATCACCGCGCCCGCCCCGTCCGAGGTCTGCGAACTGTTGCCGGCGGTGACGGTGCCGTTGGCGGCGAACACAGGTCTCAATTTCGCCAGCACGTCCGCGGTCGTGCCGGCGCGCGGACCTTCGTCCACGCTAACCACCTTGCTGCTTGTGGACACTTGATGGTGCTCGAAATCGGGTATGCGTTCGTTGACGGTAAAGGGTGTAATCTCGTCGCCGAACTCGCCCTTTTCAATCGCTGCAAGCGCGCGCCGGTGCGACTCAGTGGCGAACTGGTCCTGGGCCTCGCGGCTGACTTTCCATTGCTCCGCCACCTTCTCCGCGGTGATGCCCATGCCGTAGGCGATGCCGATGTTCTCGTCCTTGAGGAAGATCTGCTCGTTGGCGGCGATCTTGTTGCCGCCCATCGGAATCATGCTCATGCTTTCTGTGCCGGCGCCGATCATGACTTCGGCTTCGCCCAGACGGATGCGGTCCGCCGCGATCGCCACCGCCTGCAGCCCCGACGAACAGAAGCGATTGATGGTCATTCCCGAAACGTTGTTGGGAAATCCGGCGAGCAGCAAGCCGATGCGCGCAACGTTCATCCCCTGCTCGGCTTCCGGCATGGCGCAGCCAACCACGACATCGTCTATCGCCGAGGGATCCAGCCCCGGCGCCTGCGCCAGCGCGCTCTTCAGCACATGCGCCAGCATGTCGTCTGGACGGACGTTTCGCAATACCCCGCGCGGCGCCTTGCCGACCGGCGTGCGCGTCGCAGCTACGATATATGCCTCTTGCACTTGCTTCGCCATTTTTAACTCCTCAATACACCATTGACGCAAAGACGCGAAGACGCAAAGTAAAACTTCCTGGAACGGTTCAGAACAACATGACTGTGTCTTGCTGAACTACGGGAAGTCCATCCGATCGACACGTTTCCATAAGATTCATTTTCCGGACTTCTTTGCGTCTTCGCGTCTTTGCGTCGAATGCAGCTAGTTTCGAAGTGGCTTGCCGGTCTTGAGCATGTGTTCGATCCGCACCTGGGTCTTCCCGGTGGCGATCAGTTCCATGAACGCCTGGCGCTCGAGATCGAGAAACCATTCCTCGGTCACCGGCGTGCCCGGCTCGACGTCACCGCCGCACAGGACATAGGCGACTTTGCTGCCAATCAGAAAATCGTGCTCCGAGATTTGTCGGCCGGCAAGCATGTTGGCCATCGCCATCTTGAAGGTGGCGATCGCCGTGCGTCCCGCCGCGGGAATGTTGCGCGCACGCAGCGGCGGCCGGTAACCGGCCTCGGCCATGGCATTCAATTCCGCCTTGGCCGCATGAAGCAACTCGAACCGGTTCATCACGATCCGATCGCTGGACCGCAGATAGCCAAGCTCGCGCGAATGCCCGGCGCTCTTGCCCACTTGGGCCGTCGCCACGTTCTGGAAGTAATTTCTGAGGAACGGAAACATGTCCCCGCCCTTGGCTTCAGTCGCCGCGCGCATGGCGAATTCCTTGCAGCCGCCGCCGGCGGGCAGCAAGCCAACGCCGACCTCCACCAGCCCGATGTAACTTTCCAGGGCAGCCACGGCACGGTCCGAGTGCATGACGAATTCACAGCCCCCGCCCAGCGCCATGCCGTCCACCGCAGCGACCGTCGGGATCATCGAATAGCGCAGCGCCTGCGAGGTCGCCTGGAATTGCTCCACCACCTGTTCGATTTTTTCCAGCCGCCCGGCCATCATCGCATCCGCCACGTTGAGCGTGCGCGCAGCCTTGAAGATCGCCGATTCCGCTTCACGTTTGAATTTCTTCATCATCGACGCAAACGCAGACGGCTTTGCCTCGCTCTGCCGATTGCCGCCGCCGCCGAGATTGGCGCCGACCGAGAACGGCGGCTCGGTCTGCCAGATGATCAGGCCCTTGAAACCGCGCTCGGCCTCGTCGATCGCCTGCATCACGCCGTCGAGCACATCTTCGCCGATCGAATGCATCTTGGACTTGAAGCTGACGATTCCGATGTCGTCGCCGGTTGCCCACATGCGCACGGCATCGGTTTCGAATACCGTACTGCCGTAATCGGCAGGTTCGCCGATCAGGCGATCGGGAAACGGCTGGCGCCGATAGACTGGAAGCCTCGGGCGTGGTCTGTACGCGCGCTGCGCGACGCTCCAGGAACCCTGCACGGTGTGAACCCCGCCGCGCCCAGGCTCGGCGACCCACGCAGGCAGCGGCACCGGCGACATGCTCTTGCCCGCGGCAATGTCCTCGGCGATCCACTTCGCCATATCGGCCCATCCGGCTGCCTGCAAGATCTCGAACGGCCCCTGGCTCCAGCCGAATCCCCAGCGCATCGCCAGATCGAGGTCGCGCGCATTGTCGGCGATCGACTCGAGATGCACCGCGCAGTAGTGCAGCATGTCGCGCAATACCGACCACATGAACTGTGCCTGGGGATGCGCACCGGCGCGCAACTGGGCAAAGCGTTCACCCGGATTCCTGTTCCTGAGGATGGCCACCACCGATTCATCGGCCTCTCCGGCCGAGGGCCGGTAGTCCCGTTTCCCCGGCTCCAGCACCTGGATTTCCTTGCCCGCCTTGCGGTAGACGCCGCGACCGGACTTCTGGCCGAACGCTTGCTGGTCGAGCAAAGCCCTGAACCACTCCGGCACTTCGAAATACTTGTGCCAGGGATCGCTCGGGAGCGTCTCCCTCATGGTGTTGATGACGTGCGCCAGCGTGTCGAGGCCGACCACGTCGGCGGTGCGGTACGTGGCGCTCTTCGGCCGGCCGATCAGCGAACCGGTCAATGCGTCCACCTCGTCGAAGGCCAGTCCAAACTGCCTGGTGTGATGGAAAGTCGCCAGGATGGAAAATACCCCGACCCGGTTGGCGATGAAGTTCGGCGTGTCCTTGGCGCGAATCACGCCCTTGCCGAGCGTGGTAACCAGGAATTCCTCGAGCTGGTCGAGAATCGCCGGTTTGGTCGCCGCGCAGGCGATCAGCTCGACCAGGTGCATGTAACGCGGCGGATTGAAGAAGTGCACGCCGCAGAACCGCGAACGGTGCTGCTCCGGCATAGCCTGCGACAGCGAGTCGATGGACAGTCCGGAAGTATTGCTGGCGAAAATCGTGCTCTCGCCAAGATGCGGCGCGATCTTTTCGTATAACGCCTTCTTCCAGTCCATGCGCTCGGAGATCGCCTCGATGACGATGTCGCAGTCCTTGAGGAGTCCGAGGTGCTGGTCGTAATTGGCGGCCTGGATGCATTCGGCCCGGCCGGGGACCGAAAGCGGGCCCGGCTCGAGCTTTTTCAGTCCGTCTATGGCCTTGCGGACAGTGTCGTTCGGGTCGCCCTCCTTCGCCGGCAATTCGAACAGGATGGCCTCGACGTTGGCATTGACGAGATGAGCAGCGATCTGCGCACCCATGACGCCGGCGCCAAGGACCGCGACTTTTCGAACGATGAACGGAGAATGGCCTGCCATTTTTGATCCTTGTTCGACGCTACGGCGGGTTCATCCCGCACCGTTAATAGTCAAGTCGCGTTCTCACGTTGACTCGCGCCAGCGCTCTCGTTGGGCGAGGCGATCCTGCCCCGCCGCGCATGGGCGATACCAAGGAAATCGCAAAGCGCGCCGGGAACCAACCGGGACAGCTCCTTCGGCCCCGCGTTCGACACTATAGTGAGTCCGTGCTTGGCGAGAAACGGTGCAACCTCCTGCGGATCGAGACCAAATCGGCACGGTTCATCTCGATGTGCAACGTAGCGTTGGAAGTGCTCCGCGCCGAGGAAATCGCGCGGGCGCTCCAGTGATGACCTGTAGACGTAGTCGAACGCCACCGAGGAGCCCGGCGCGGCGCTGCCAATGACAGCGAAAGTCGATTCGACCGATTCTTTTGGAAGGTACATCACTACACCCTCCATAAGAAAAAAAGTCGTTGCCCCCGGATCGTACCCGGCTTGTCGAAGACCATCGCCCAGGCGCTCAACGTTGAAGTCGATGGCAATAAATGTGACATGCGTTGTCGAAGTCTCGAGACGATGAAGCCGCTCGCGCTTCCAGGCAGCAGTGCCCGGATGATCAACTTCAAAAACGCGGATCCCGTCGAGCCTGTCGGCGAAACGGTAGAACCGCGTGTCGAGGCCGGCACCAAGAATTACGAGCTGGCGGATGCCGCTGATGGCGGCGAGAAAAAGTTCATCAAGATACTTTGTCCGCGCCTGGTGGTAGAGGTACATGCCGGGCAAGCGGCGTTCGAAGCTCAGGCGGGCGAGCTGGCGCAACCCGGGGAGGAGTAGCGCCTTGAAGCGATAGTCGAGGAGCCGCTCGGCGAGAAAATCCGGATTGGTCACGGTCGGATCGCGTCGTCCTGCTGCCCTGGCAAGCGCCGTCAGTTCCGCTGTGCGCTTTCCTTGCTTATCTTGTCTTCCTGCCATGAGAACGCGTTCCGAAGTGCCCGGTGTGGCTCAGCTCGATTCCCTATTGACCGGCCGCGGACGCCGTTGGTCGTCCACCGCCACGTAGGTCAAAGTCGCTTCCGTCACTTTCACCGCTTCCTGCGCGGTGCGCCGCTGCGCGTAAACCTCGACGTCCACCGTGATCGAGGTGCGGCCCACGCGCACGATGTCCGCGTAAAAACTCACCAGGTCGCCGATCAACACCGGTTGCTTGAAGGTGAACGAGTTGACTGCGACGGTCGCGATCCGCCCGCGCGCGAGCCGCAGTGCCGGGATGCTGCCGGCGATGTCCACTTGCGACATGATCCAACCGCCGAAAATGTCGCCGGTGTAGTTGGCATCCGAGGGCATGGGCACCACACGCAGCACGACCTCCCGCCCCTTGGGGAGTTCAACCGTGTTGGCAGCCTGCTGCGGTCTCTCAGTGGCCTTCATAGAGCTTGTCGTACTCCGCCTGGTGCACTTGCACAACTTTCTCGCGCTTGAGCTTCATGGTCGGCGTGAGCAGACCATTCTCGATCGTCCACGGCTGCGCCAGGATCGCCACCCGGTGCACTTGAGCGTAGCCGGGGAAGGACTTGATCTGCCGCTGGACACGCTCGAGCGCGAGTTCTTTCGCCTGCTCGCCGCACATAACACGCTCGGAGTTCGGGTCGAGCCCGTTCTTGGCCGCAACCTTGGTCCATTGATCCTTGTTGAGCACGAGAAACACCGTCAGAAACGGCTTGGCCTCGCCGAGGACCATCACTTGCTCGAACAACGGATCGCGCAGAATTGCCGTCTCCATGTCCACGGGCGGCACTTTCTCGCCGTTGGACATGACGATGATCTCCTTCAGGCGTCCGGTGATGTAGATATGTCCGCCGTCGTCGATGCGCGCGGTATCGCCGGAATTCAACCATCCGTCGGCCGTGAACATCGCCTTGGTCGCCTCTGGGTTGTTCCAGTAACCGAGCATAACGTTCGGCCCCTTGATCAGCAGCGCGTCCCTGTCGCCGATTTTGACCTGGACACCGGGAATGGGCTTGCCGATGCTGGCCGGAATGTTGTCCGCCATGCGGTTGGTGCTGACTACCGGGCTGGTCTCGGTCAAGCCGTAGCCCTGGATGACAGGCAGGCCGAGTCCGATGAATAGCCGGGCAACTTCCGGAGACAGCGCCGCGCCGCCGCAGGTCGCGGCACGCAGGCGCCCGCCGAGCCGAGCCATGACTTTCGACGCCACCAGTTTCTCCAGAATGGGCCACAGCAGGAAAGCGGGTTTCCAAGGCCCGCGACCCTGCTGATGCTGGAATCGCCCCCAGCCCACGCCGACCGCCAATTCGAAGAGCTTCCTGCGGGCGGCAGGTCCTTCAGCCAGCTTCTGCTTGATGGCAGCGTAGACGCGTTCGTAGATTCTCGGCACCGAGATCAGCAACGTCGGCCGTATCGACTGCAAATCCTCGGCGAGATGTTGCACCGAACGCGCGAACGCGGTCTGCGCGCCACACATGACGGTACCGTAATAGCCGCAGGTTCGCTCCAGCGTATGCGACAGCGGCAAGAACGACAGCAACAGATCCTCCTGGTAGATCTCCAGGCACTGCAGCGTCGCGTACGCATTGTGCAGCATGTTGTAGTGCGACAGCATCACGCCTTTCGGGCGCCCGGTGGTGCCTGACGTATAGATGATGCTCGCGAGTTTCCTGCCGTCGCCGTTCACGTGCTTGACCGCACCGGCAGTCCTGGGCAGCCAATCATTAAGGTTTTTCAATCGCGGATCCGGCGATGGTCCGGACAGAGGATTCAGGCAAACAATGCGCTTGAGCCCGGCGAGCTGGTCTTGCACTTCACCGAACTGCCCCCACTGTTCCGCATTCTCCAAGAGCAGAAACTTCGCGCCCGAGTTCTGTACCACATAGGCGATATTGTCGGGGCGATCGGTGGTGTACAACGGCACCGTGACCAGATCGAGTCCCATCGCAGCCTGATCGAAGACCACCCAGGGGACGCTATTACGCAACACGATCGCCACCCGGTCTCCGGGCTGGAAGCCGTCGGCCTCGAATGCCCCCTGCCAGCGCGCCACCAGCTTCTCGACACCGCTCCAGGTGTAGTCCTTCCAGGTGCCGCCATTCTCGTCGAAGTCCTTGTAGGCGATCGCGTCCGGCGATCGCCGCACGCGCTCCTGGAACATGCCATCCAGCGTCTTTGCCGTCTCCGGGGGAATGACGTCCAAGTTCTGCGTCATGTTGTCCTCGTCCAATGTTGATCCGTTAGTCTGCTAGTCGAGAAAGAAATCATTGACAAGCGATGCGCCCGGTGTAACTGCGTACTGCTCAAAGTCGGTGACACCGTGACCGCGCAGAACCTCTTCGTCGATAAAAAAATTGCCCGTCGTCGAGCGGCTCCCACTCGTGACGATCTCATAGGCGGCGTCCGCCATGATCGCGGGCTTGCGGCCGGAAGCCAGCCACTGCGGGAAGAAGGTCTCCACCGCCGCGGTGGCAATGGGAGTGCGCGGCCACAACGAATTGACGGCTATGCCGCTCGCCGCGAACTCGGCCGCCATCCCCAGGGTACACATGCTCATCCCGTACTTGGCCACGGTGTAGGCGACATGATCTTTGAACCATTTTGGGTTCAGGTTGAGCGGCGGAGAAATCGTGAGAATGTGCGGATTACGCGACTTCATGAGGTGCGGTATGCACGCCTGCGAGCACACGAACGTTCCGCGGGCATCGACCTGGTGCATGAGGTCGTAGCGCTTTACCGGCGTAGCCAGCGTGTTGCTGATGTTGATCGCGCTGGCGTTGTTGACCAGCACATCGATGCCGCCAAACCGTTCGACCGTTTCCTTCACCGCCGCCGCGACCGCGTTCTCGTCACGGATGTCGAGGTGGAGGGGCAGTGCGCGGCCGCCTGATGCTTCAATTTCCTTCGCCGTGGAAAATATCGTGCCTTTCAATTTCGGGTGCGGCTCGACGGTCTTGCCAGTCACCACGATGTTGGCGCCGTCGCGCGCGAAACGCAGCGCAATCTCGTGGCCGATGCCGCGGCTCGCACCAGTGATGAATACGGTCTTGTTTTTCAAATCACTCAAACTCTACCTCGTTCAACGCAAAGGACGCAAAGGTACGCAAAGGAAAATCAAGTGCAAGAAAGGCATTCGAAAGTTGAAACCCGGGTTCGGTGGTCACGTTGGCACCGGACCTACTTTTAATTCCCACATGTTCTTCCTCGATTTTGGTTTTCCTTCGCGTACCTTTGCGTCCTATGCGTTTCACGCTTTTACTCGCCTTTAAAGACCGGTTTGCGTTTTTCTACGAACGCGGTCACGCCCTCCTTCAGATCGGCGGTCCGGGCGCAGCGGGCGAACGCGAACAGTTCCTCTTCCATCTGCGTTTCCATCGGTGTGGCCAGCGACTGGTTCATGAGCCGCTTGGCCTCCGCAAAGGCTTTGGTTGGTCCGCCCGCCAGGCGTTGCGCGAGCTTCGCGGTTTCCACGGCAAGCTTGTCGCCGGCAACCACCCAGTTCACCAGACCGATCGATTTCGCCGTCTCGGCATCGAAGCGCTCCGGCAGCAGCGCCAGTTCCATCGCCTTCCGGTAGCCGAGCAGCCGCGGCAGAAAATGCGTGCTCCCGCCGTCCGGGCTGGCGCCAATGTTCGCGTAGGCCAGCGTGAACTTGGTGTCCGCTGCCGCGATTACCAGGTCTGCCGCGCACATCAGGCTGAAACCGGCGCCGGCAACGGCGCCGTGCACGCTGGCCAGGACCGGCTTGCCCATACGCCGCAGCGCCATGAACGCGAAATGCATCTCCCGACCCCATTGCACGATCAGCTCCGGGAGTTCCTGCAGGTGGGAATGGAATACCGACACGTCGCCGCCGGCCATGAAAGCCGGCCCCTCTCCGCGGACGACCACAGCTCGTACCGCCGGATCGTTCTGCACTGACTCCGCGATCGGCCGCAGTTGCTGCATCATCTCGCCGTCCATCGCGTTCAGCACCTGCGGGCGGTTGAGCGAGATCGTGGCCACACCCCCTTCCACGGAAAGCAGGACGACCGCGCTCATGCTGCGGTCTTCCGCGAAACGACGCTGCCCATTTCCGCGACTCTCGCCGGATCGCGTGCCGACTGAATGCGCCCAATGTCATGCGCAAAATCGTCGACCATGATGCAGGCGCGCCGGAGTGCGCTGAAGCGCCGGTAGTGGGCCGCTTCTTCCGCGCCGATGATGCCTTTTTCGAGCGCCGACGCGGTGCGCGATTCGTCGGTAAACCCGGAGATCACGCCGGCCTTCGCCGCATTCCTGATTTTCGCTTCCACCGCCTCGCCGGCCGGTGCCGCCTGCATCGCCAGATCGAGCCGCCCCACCGGGTCGTCCTCGTGCTGGTGCAAGAACATATTGGCGGTCAGGCGCTCGCGCGACTGCGAAGGCTCCAGCAGCAGCCGCGCCACCTGGTGGCCACGGCGATCACTGGGCGCGCTGAACACCTTGCCCCAGGGGAAGATCAGCAAACGCATCTTCCACGCGGCGATCCGGCTCGGGAAATTCTCGAACACGCCGTAAAACGCCTCCTGTATGCGGATCAGACAGTCTTCCAGCGCCCACTGCGCCAGCGGCAGGTCGTCCTGCGGCCGCCCATCGTCCTGGTATCGCTTCAATATCGTCGAAGCGATATAGAGCTGGCTCAATATGTCGCCCAGCCGCCCGGACAGCTTTTCCTTGCGCTTGAGGTCGCCGCCGAGAAATAGCATGGCGACGTCCGCGGCAAACGCAAAACCGGCGGCCAGCCGGGTCAGTTGCTGGACATGACGACGCAGTTCCGGCGCACCGGGTACGGCGATCAGGCGCGCGCCAGTCAGCCCGAGCCACAGCGCCCGCGCGGCGTTGGCGAATACGAAACGCACGTGGTCCCAGAACGCGTCGTCGAATTTCACACTCGCTTGTGCAGGATTTGGCGTGCGGGTCGCCGCTATCTCTTCGAGCACGTAGGGATGGCAGCGAATCGCACCCTGGCCGAAGATCATCATGCTGCGGGTGAGAATGTTGGCACCTTCGACGGTAATGCCGATTGGAATCTGCTGGTAGGCGCGGCCCAGATAGTTGTTGGGCCCAAGGCAGATGCCCTTGCCGCCGTGCACGTCCATCGCGTCGTTGATGACCTGGCGGCCGCGCTCGGTGCAGTGATATTTGACGATCGCGGATATGACCGACGGTTTTTCGCCCAGATCCACCGCGCCCGCCGTCATGGTGCGCGCCGCGTCGATCGCGTAGGTATTGGCGCCGATGCGTGCCAGCGCCTCCTCGATGCCCTCGAATTTACCGATGGGTATCTTGAACTGGCTGCGCACCCGGCAATAAGCGCCGGTGGTGCGTGCAGCCAGCTTGGCTGCGCCGGCGCTGGAAGACGGCAGCGAAATCGAGCGCCCCGCGGCCAGACACTCCATCAGCATCCGCCAGCCCTGGCCTGCGTATTCCTTGCCGCCGATTACCCAATTCATGGGTATGAATACATCCTTGCCCCAATTCGGGCCGTTCATGAATGCGGCATTGAGCGGCAGGTGGCGACGGCCGATGTTCACCCCCGGATGATTGGTCGGAATCAATGCCAGGGTAATGCCAATGTCTTCCTCGCCGCCGAGCAGACGGTCGGGATCGTAAAGCTTGAATGCGAGGCCGAGTATCGTCGCAACCGGGCCGAGGGTGATGTAACGCTTCTCCCAGGTCAGCCGCATTCCCAGGACTTCCCTGCCATCGTGCATGCCCTTGCAGACCACGCCGAAGTCGGGGATCGCACCCGCATCTGAGCCGGCGTCGGGACCGGTGAGCGCGAAGCATGGCATCTCGAGACCCTTTGCCAGCCGCGGCAAGTAATGGTTTTTTTGCTCTTCGGTGCCGTAATGGAGCAGGAGTTCGGCTGGCCCGAGCGAATTCGGCACCATTACCGAAACACATGCCGTCGCATTGCGGGTGGCAAGCTTCTGGATCACTTGCGAATGCGCATACGCGGAAAATCCAAGGCCACCGTACTGGCGCGGGATGATCATGCCGAGGAAGCCCTTGTCCTTGATGAATTGCCAGACTTCCGGCGGCAGATCGTTCAACTCGTGGGTGATCTTCCAGTCGTCGCAGATGCGGCACAGTTGCTCCACCGGGGCTTCGAGGAAAGCCTGCTCGTCCGGGGTCAAGTGCGGCTTTGGCGTGCCGAAAAGCTTGCGCCAGTCCGGATTGCCGCTGAACAATTCGCCGTCCCACCACACCGTCCCGGCATCGAGCGCCTCCTGCTCCGTCTGCGAAACCTGGGGCAATGCCTTGCGAAACCAGTTCAGCAGCGGATCGCTGACCAGCGCCTTGCGCAGCGAGGGCACCGTCAGTACGCCGGCCGCCACCAAAAATATGGTCCACAGGACCAACTTGGTTTCGGCGCCCGCACCCGACCAGAGCGTCAATGCGCCCAGGTAGCCACCGAGGCCGATCAGCCAGGCCGGCGTGGCAGCGCGCCAGTACGCCAGGACCCATAACACCGCCGCTGCAGCGGCAAACCAGAGAAATGCATTCATGTTCTTGCTCCCAAAGTCGCGAATCCGTGAACGGATCTCAGGCGGCCCTGCGCCCCGATACGCTGCCGATCTTGCGCGCCAACGCCCCGCGTTTGTGTTGCGCCTGCGGCAGCGGTGCACGCAATCCGGCCGCCAGGAATGGAACCAGCCGGCGGATGATCGCCTCCGGATCGTCCACGCCTTCCAGGTTGCAGGTGGCGATAAGCTTCAGCGCGTCGTTGCCGGCCATCGTGTAGGACAAGGCGCCGAACATGAAATGCATGCGCCACGTCAGCTCCTGGTCAGGGATGTCCGGCAGCGCCCGCACCAGCGCCTCCTTGAAACGGACAACGACCTGGCGGTACTGCGCCGGAAGGATCTCGCGCATTGACTCAGCCGACTCCGAGAACGCCCGGCCAAGCAGCCGCAGGAACACCGCGCCCCCGCCGAGCGGATCGTTGCTCGCCTGCAGAGCCGGGGTAACAATCGCTTCCATGATCTGCTCGATGGTGAGCGGCCGGCCGCGCGCAGCGGACTCCAGACCATCGAGGTGGGCGATGCGTACGGAATTCAGCGGACCAAGACGGCGTTCGAATACTTCGCGGATCAACGCGTCCTTCGAGCCAAAGTGATAATTGACCGCCGCGAGATTGACGTTCGCCTTGGCGGTGATCATCCGCAACGAGGTGGCAGCGTAACCGCGTTCCATGAACAGCGATTCCGCTGCCGAAAGAATTCTGTCTTTGGTATCAGCAGGAAGATGCTTCTTATGCGCCATCGCCCGGCACCAGGCCCAATCTCCTCACAGCCGCCCCTTCCCGAGGTTCGCTCAAACAAACGATTCAAACGCGTGTTTGAATTTTGGCGGCTGCGTCCGCACTTGTCAACGAAAACCTGACGCAAGACATAGCGCAGTCGCTTCGGTCAAAAGCGAAACTCTCACCGCATAGCGAAACGCTCACCGCAGAACGAAACTCTCACCGCGGAGCGAAACTCTAACTGCAAAGGACGCCAAGGACGCGGAGGAAAACAAGTGCAAGAAAAGCATTCAAAAGTTGAAACCCGGGTTCGGTGGTCACATTGGCACCGGATCCGCTTCTAACTCCCTCATGTTTTTCCTCGATTTTTCTTTTCCTCTGCGTCCTTGGCGTCCTCTGCGGTGAGAGTTTGATCTGGATACTTTCGCCTGCGCAATCCGCGGCTAGAACTGCGACTCCTCCAGAGCCAGAACGCTAGTCGAACCATTTACGATTTCCTGTTTGCAGGACTGGGCGAGCGGCAGGATGTGCTCGGCAAAGAAGCGCGCCGTGCCGATCTTGGCGCGGTAAAAATCGTAGTCCTCCGCGCCGCCATCAAGGCGCCGCTTGGCGATCAGCGCGGCGCGTGCCATCTGCCACCCGCCCGCCACGACGCCGAACAGCTTTAGAAAAGGCACCGCCCCCGCTGCGGCCGCTCTCATGTTGTGCGGAAACGTCGCCAGCAGCCAGTCAGTCGCCTCCATCAGGGCCGCGATGCCCTCGGACAGCGAGCGGCGGATGACCACGATTGCCGGGTCGGTGACTTTGGCCAGTTCGCTGTCCAGCGTACGCATCTCCGCGATCATCTGCTTGATTGTCGCGCCCTTCTCGTACGCAATCTTGCGACCGATTAGGTCGTTCGCCTGGATCCCGGTGGTACCCTCGTAAATCGTGGTGATACGCGCATCGCGCAGGTATTGCGCGGCCCCCGTCTCCTCCACGAATCCCATGCCGCCGTGAACCTGCACGCCAGTGGAGGCAATCTCGATGGACTGCTCGGTGCACCAGCCTTTCACCACCGGGGTGAGAAGATCGAACAGCGCCTGGTTTCGGGCGCGTTCGCTCTTGTCCGGATGCCGCAACGCCTTGTCGAGATACGCCGAAGTAAGGGTCGCGATAGCCCGCATCGCTTCGGTCTGTGCCTTCATGTTCATCAGCATGCGGCGCACATCCGGGTGGTGGATGATGGTGACGCGATCGCCACCCTTGACGCCGACTTCCCGGCCCTGCACGCGGGTCCTGGCGTATTCCAACGCGTGCTGGTAGGCGCGCTCCGCGATGGCCACGCCTTCGATGCCGACCTCCAGCCGGGCGAAGTTCATCATGGTGAACATGAACTCCAGCCCGCGATTTTCTTCTCCTACCAGATGGCCGATCGCCCCGTCTGCGTCGCCGTAAGCCATCACGCAGGTGGGGCTGCCGTGGATGCCGAGCTTGTGTTCGATGGATACGCATTTGACATCGTTGCGCGTGCCAAGGCTGCCGTCCCCATTCACCAGGAACTTCGGCACCACGAACAGCGAAATGCCTTTCACTCCTTGCGGCGCGTCCGGCGTTCGTGCCAGCACCATGTGGACGATGTTCTCGGCGATGTCGTGCTCGCCCCAGGTGATGAAGATTTTGGTGCCGTGGAGCCGGTAGTGGTCGCCCTCTGGAACGGCGCGCGTGCGCACCGCCGCGAGATCGGAACCGGCCTGCGGCTCGCTGAGATTCATGGTTCCAGTCCACTTGCCCGACACCAGGTTGGGCAGATACAAAGCCTTTTGCTGGTCCGAGCCGTGGCGCATCAGCGCGGCAACCACGCCGGCCGTTAGCATCGGACACAGGGAGAAGGACATGTTGGACGAGTTCCACATTTCCGAGGTCTGCGCCGAGATGATGTGCGGCAGTCCCTGCCCGCCGAATTGCGGGTCGCAGTTCAGTCCGGTCCAGCCACCTGCGGAGAACTGCCTGAAAGCCTCCTTGAAGCCCGGGGCGGCGGTGACGACATTGTTGTCGAGCTTCGCGCCAGTGCGGTCACCGGTCTTGTTGAGCGGATCAAGCACGCCGGCCGCGAACTTGCCGGCCTCCTCCAGCACCGCGTCAACCAGGTCCGTTGTGACCTCTTCGCACCCGGGCAACGCCGAGACCTGCTCGAGGCCGACCAACTCGTTGATGACAAACTTCATGTCGCGGATGGGCGCAGCGTATGTGGACATAGTCGTAATCCCAATAAGTATTCGAAAGCCTCACCGCAAAGTCGCAAAGAACGCGAAGGAAACCCTGACAATAAGAAAAATGTTTCCTGTCATTGGAAACCTGGACTACCGATACGCGCGACAAAACCAGGTTCCGTACCTTGAAGTTCTTTTGCCGGCTAGTTTTCCGCTTTATCTTTGCGCTCTTTGCGCCTTTTCGGTGAAAAGTTTTCTCAGTCGAGCTGGGCGGTGAGTTCGGGCACGGCCTGGAACAGGTCGGCGACCAACCCGTAATCGGCCACCTGGAAAATCGGTGCTTCTGCATCCTTGTTGATTGCCACGATCACCTTGCTGTCCTTCATTCCCGCGAGGTGCTGGATTGCTCCGGAGATGCCGACCGCGATGTAGAGCTCGGGCGCGACGATCTTGCCGGTCTGGCCAACCTGGTAATCGTTCGGAACGAACCCCGAATCCACTGCCGCTCGCGAGGCGCCAACTGCCGCGCCGAGCTTGTCGGCAAGGGATTCCAGAATGCTGAAATTCTCGCCGCTGCCCATGCCGCGGCCGCCGGAGACAATTACGCGAGCCGCGGTCAATTCCGGCCGCGCCGACTTGGTGAGTTCCTGGCCCACCAGCCTGGCAAGACCGGTGTCGGCGACAGCCGGCAGGTTCTCGACCGCGGCCGAGCCGCCGCTCGCGGCTGCGGCGTCGAAACCGGTCGAGCGTACGGTGAGCACCTTGATCGCATCGCCGGACTGAACACTCGCGAGCGCGTTTCCCGCGTAAATCGGCCGCACGAACGTATCGGGTGTGTCGACTTTGACGATGTCCGAAATCTGCGCCACATCGAGCAGCGCCGCCACGCGCGGCATTACGTTCTTGCCGAAACTGGTGGCCGGCGCCAGCACGTGGGTGTAAGCCTTCGCGATCGAAACGACGAGCGCTGCAAGATTCTCCGCCAGCGGATGAACATAATGCGTGGCTTCCGCAACCAGCACCTTTTTTACTCCGGGAACCTGCGCCGCTGATTTCGCGGCTTGTGCGCAGTTGTGCCCGGCGACCAGAATATCTATGTCGCCGCCGATTTTCTGCGCGGCAGCCACGGCATTGAGCACCGCTGGCTTCAACGCGGCGTTGTCATGTTCGGCTACGACGAGAGTACGCATCAAATCACCTTCGCTTCATTCTTCAGTTTTAGCACCAGCTCCGCCACGCTCTTTACCATCTGGCCAGCGCTGCGTTTCGGCGG
The DNA here is from genome assembly GCA_052387775.1 of Betaproteobacteria bacterium. Lineage (GTDB taxonomy): Bacteria > Pseudomonadota > Gammaproteobacteria > Burkholderiales > JACQAP01 > JACQAP01. The sequence continues at coordinate 11,218 of JBQTIV010000107.1, read as the reverse complement.
TTCCTGCACTCTGAGGGTCTTCAGCCGCGGCGCGACGTCCACGCCGAGCACATCCGGCGTCAGCGTTTCGGACGGCTTCTTCTTCGCCTTCATGATGTTCGGCAGCGTAACGTAGCGCGGCTCGTTCAGCCGCAGATCGGTGGTCACTACCGCCGGCAGGTTGATGGAAAGCGTCTCCAGGCCGCCGTCCACTTCACGGGTCACGTCCAGGGCGTTGCCGTTCATCTTCACTTTCGAGGCGAAAGTAGCCTGCGACCAATTGAGCAGCGCCGCCAGCATCTGCCCGGTCTGGTTGGAATCGTCGTCTATCGCCTGCTTGCCCATGATGACCAGGCCAGGCTGCTCCCTGGCGACGATCGCCTTGAGGATCTTGGCCACGGCCAGCGGCTGGGTTTCGACGGCGGTTTCCACCAGAATCGCTCGGTCGGCGCCGATTGCCAGCGCGGTGCGCAGCGTTTCCTGGCATTGTGCGGGACCAATCGAGATCGCGATGATCTCGGTGGCGGTGCCCGCCTCCTTCAGCCGCACCGCCTCTTCGACGGCAATTTCGTCGAAGGGATTCATCGACATTTTCACGTTGGCGGTCTCGACGCCGGTGCCGTCGGCCTTTACCCGCACCTTGACGTTGTAGTCCACCACCCGCTTCACCGCGACCAGTACCTTCATTTCACGGACCTTCGCTTGTCGGAAAGGGCTGAGATTCTACCTCAGCAACGTCATGAACTTTGCGGTGAAAAGGGTTAGTCGAGCTTCGCTTGTTCACGCAAGACGTTCTTCTGGATCTTGCCGGTGGAAGTCTTGGGCAGCGCGCCGAATACGACCTTGCGAGGGCATTTGAAGCCCGCCAGCCGCTGGCGGCAGAAATCGATGACTTCCCGCTCGGTGAGCGCCGGCGCACCGCTCTTCAGAGTCACGAATGCGCACGGCGTCTCCCCCCATTTTTCATCCGGTTTCGCCACCACCGCCGCTTCCAGCACGTGCGGGTGCCGGTAGAGCACATCCTCCACTTCGATGGTGGAGATGTTCTCTCCGCCGGAGACGATGATGTCCTTGGATCGGTCCTTGATTCTGGCGTAGCCGTCCGGGTACACCACCGCCAGATCGCCGGTGTGGAACCAGCCGCCCTCGAAGGCCTCTGCGGTGGCCTGCGGATTCTTGAGATAGCCCTTCATGGTGATGTTGCCGCGAAAGAAGATTTCGCCCATGGTCTGTCCGTCGTGCGGCACCGGCTTGAGCGTCCTGGGATCGAGCACGACCATTGCCTCCTGCAAGACGTAACGCACGCCCTGCCGTCCGTTGAGTTCCGCGCGCCGGTCCGCCGGCAACTCGTCCCACTGCGGATGCTTGGCGCACACCGATGCCGGACCGTACACCTCGGTCAGACCATAGACATGAGTCAGGTCCACGCCGATGCGTTCCATGCCTTCGATAACCGCCTGCGGTGGCGCGGCGCCCGCCACCATCGCCGAAACCTTGTGATCGATTCCCGCGCGCAGTCCGGCCGGCGCATTGATCAGCATGTTGTGCACGACCGGCGCGCCACAGAAATGCGTGACTTTGTGGCGCCGGATCAGGTCGAAAATCGGCGCGGCTTCGACGCGCCGCAGGCACACGCTGGTGCCGGCCAGAGCCGCCAATGTCCACGGAAAACACCAGCCGTTGCAATGGAACATCGGCAGGGTCCACAGGTATACCGGGAAGTGCGGCATGGCCCAGGTGACGATGTTGCTGATCGCATTCAGATAGGCACCGCGATGATGCGTCACCACGCCCTTGGGATTTCCAGTCGTACCCGAGGTGTACGACAGCGCGATCGCGTTCCACTCATCGTCCGGGAGCTTCCAGTCGAATTCCGCATCACCACCCCCGATGAAACTCTCGTAATCGGTCTCGCCAAGCAGTTCGCCGCCCGCGCTGAGAGCATCGTCAATATCGATTACGAGCGGCTTGTGCTCGATCTGGCGCAGCGCGCGGGCAATCGTGGCGGAATACTCGCGGTCGGTGATCAGCGCCTTGGCCTCGCCATGCGTGAGCATGAACGCGATCGCCTCCGCATCCAGGCGCGTGTTGAGCGTATTCAGAACCGCACCGGTCATCGGCACGCCATAGTGCGCCTCGAACATCGCCGGAACGTTGGGCGCCATGACCGCCACCGTGTCACCGACGCCCACGCCGCGACCGGCAAGCGCCGAAGCCAGCCTGCGGCAGCGTTCGTAGGTCTGCGCCCAGGTCAGGCAACGTTCGCCGTGGATGACCGCGGTGCGCTGTGGATAGACCTCCGCCGCACGCGCCAGAAATGACAGCGGTGACAGGGCCACGTAGTTGGCTGGATTGCGATCCAGACCCATTCGGTAGGGATTGATGTGTCTCAAAGCCGCTCCGGAAATGCGAAAAATTCACCTCGCCGGGACCTGCAGCCGCATCCGTGGGCCGCGCTCCGGCAGGACCACCCAATCATAAGGGATTGCATCGAATCCACTGTCGGAGGAGGCGCCGACAAAACCTCGAAAACCATGGAAGATTGTGCGCAAAGAGCTTGACGCAAGTGAGGAAATTTAATCCAGACGCTTGCCGGCCCGGTGTTGAATGGTGATAAGATTATCGTCCCCAAAAGCATGTGCCCGCCAAGGAAACCCGCTTGATGGCGACAACGCAGGTGATGTCCGATGATGCCTGAGCGCGCCAACCGCACGTTCATTTGCAGCGTGTTGTTCCTGGACATCGCGGAGTATTCGAAAAAGCCGGTGTCGGAGCAGATACAACTCAAGGATCAGTTCAATACACTGATCGCTGAGGCCATTCGCGACATCGCGCCAAACGACCGCATCATTCTGGATACAGGCGATGGGGTTGCAATCAATTTCCTCGGCGACCCCGAGGACGCGCTGTTCGTGGCGATGAGCCTGCGCGAGTCGTTTGCCCCCAAACCCAACGAAACGCCGAGACTTCCGGCCCGCATTGGCATCAACCTCGGGCCGGTCCGGCTGGTCCGCGATCTCAACGGGCAGCCCAACATCATCGGCGACGGCATCAACGTGGCACAACGTGTCATGGGATTCGCGCAGCCCGGGCAGATTCTGGTGTCGCGCTCCTACTTCGAAATGGTGTCGCATATTTCCGAGGGCTACGCCAAGCTGTTCCGCAACGAAGGTTCGCGCACCGACAAGCACGTACGCGAGCACGAGATTTACAGCGCTGGCTACGCCAAGGCCGATGGCACAGGCATACGCTCGCCGGCCGAGCGTGCCCAGGTTTCATCCCATGAAGGCAGGCGCCAGCATGCCACTGCGACCCTGGCAACGGGGACTGGCGGCTGGCTTGCCGTCATCGAACCCTGGCTGAACAACAAGACCATTGCCTACGGCACAGCCACCGTGTCGGTGGGCGCGTTCGCGTTGGCGGTACTGCTCAACTTTCTTGGCCAAGGGGACCTGCCGGCGGCGCCGGTCAAGCAAGATGCCCAGACATCACAGAAGAAATCCCCGGCCGCCGGCAAAGCCGGGGAATCCGAGGTGTCGCAATTGCTCAGGCCCGCGGAGAAGAAACCTGCCGCTGGCGGGAAACGCGCTGCCAAGATCCCCGCCAAAACCGCCGAGACGGCAGAGCCCGAGGAGAAGAAGTCTTCGCCGTTGGCTTTCCTGTCCCGAGACGACGAACCGAAGGAAACGGCCACGCCGATCGGCACCGGCGTTATCGCGCTGGCGATAGCGCCGTGGGGGGAAGTTTACGTGGACGGTGACCGCGTCGGCGTCAGTCCGCCGGTGAACGAAGTGGAAGTCACGCCGGGCAGACGCAAGATCGAAGTCCGCAATGGCAGTTTCCCGGTTTACACCCAGGTAGTCGAGGTGAAGGCGGATCAGAAAATCCGCATCAAGCATAAGTTCAAATAGAAGAACACGAAACCATGCCGACGATCCGACTTGCACTGCTCCTGATCCTGTCCGCGAATCTTGCAGCCGGCTGCGCGAGCAGTTCGTTCCAGGACATTTTCCTTGCCAGGACGGCCGGCAGCAGCTACCTCGAGGAGGGCATACGCAACTATGAAGAAGGGAACTACCGGACATCGGCCCGGCGTCTGCAGTACGCGCTGGAAGAGGGCCTGACGCGCCCTGACCGCGTCAAGGCGCACAAGTATCTGGCGTTTATCGCCTGCGTTTCGGGTCAACAGCTTACCTGCCGCGAAGAATTCAGCATCGCGCTGGAACTCGACCCGTCGTTCGCCCTCGACCCCGCGGAAGCCGGACACCCGATCTGGGGCCCGGTTTACAAGAGTGTGAAGGCAAAGCAGAAGTAATCGAGCTCACCCGATGACTCCGAACAGCTCGATCGCCACGCTGGGCCGCTACGAAATCCTGGCCGAACTCGGCCAGGGCGCCATGGGTGTGGTCTATAAGGCACGCGATCCGATGCTCGATCGGGTGGTCGCGATCAAGACGGTGAACCTGACCCTACCCAAGGATGAACTGGCCGAATACGAAGCGCGCTTCTACCAGGAGGCCAAGGCTGCCGGCGGCCTGTCCCACCGCAACATCGTCACCATCTACGACATCGGCCGCAGCGAACGCATCGCCTACATGGCCATGGAGTTTCTCGAAGGCAATGAACTGCGCAAGCTGTTGCAGGCGCGCACACCGATTCCGCTTGCAATGGCACTGGAGATCGGCGCCCAGGTCGCCGAAGGCCTGCAGTACGCCCATGAGCGCCAGATCATCCATCGTGACATCAAGCCGGCAAACATCATGGTGTTGCAGGACGGACTGGTGAAAATCACCGATTTCGGCATCGCACGCATGCGCAATAACGAAGTGAAGACCATGACCGGCATGATCCTGGGTTCCCCTAAATACATGTCGCCAGAGCAGGTGTCGGGGAAGCGCGCGGACGCCCGGTCCGACATTTTTTCCCTCGGGGTGGTGATTTACGAGACGCTCACCGGCACCTCGCCGTTCGTGGCCGACAACATCCACGGCGTGATGTATCAGACCATGAACTTCAATCCGCCGGCACCGAGAACGCTCAATCCCGACCTTCCGGAGGTGCTGAATTTCATCGTCGCCAAAGCGCTGGCGAAAAATCTCGACGATCGTTACCAGAGAGCCAGGGACCTCGCCCACGATCTGCGCGAGGCCATGACGGCGCTGACTGGCGCATCCGCAGCACCGGAAATGATGGCAAATCCGTTTGCAAGCGGGCCTTTCGTGCTGCCCGAATCTCCGCTTACCCGCCAGCAAGACAAGGCAGTGCGCATTTTTGGCACGGTGGACGCCCCGCCCGATCAAACGCCGGACGACGAGCCGTCCGTCTCTTCCTCGTCGGAAAACACGCAACCGGCGCTGGGATTGTCCAAGGCATTCGATTCCTTCGATGCAACCCAGCGGCTCGCAGCGCTGACCGGAATGGAAAAAGAACTGGACGAGTTTTCAGAAACGCAGAAAATCGCGCGCCTCATAGCGTTGTCGCAGGCCAAGCGCGCGGGCGCGCCGGCTGCCTCTGTGCTGTCCTCCAGCACGACCTGGCGGCAAGCCGACAGCCTGATGCGCTCCTTGGCTGGCGGCGGCCAGTCCGCCAGAGCGAATCTCAAGCTGGTGTGGATAGGCAGTGCGGTGCTGGCACTTGCCGCCGCCGTGCTGTTCATGCTGCGTTGAGGTGGAGCGAGTGATTCGGTGATGCAGTGATTGAGTGATTAAGTGACTAGATCTTTGAACTCACTCAATCACCCAATCACTCAATCACCCAATCGCCCAATCGGTGAATCACCGAACTCTCCCCACCGCTTCCTCGACCCGCTCCACCGTCACCACTTCGATTCCTTCGATCGCCGCTCTCGGCGCGTTCGCCTTGGGTATGATCGCAGTCCTGAATCCAAGCTTGGCGGCTTCACGCAATCGCTCCTGGCCGCGCAGCACCGGCCGCACCTCCCCGGCGAGGCCGATCTCTCCGAACGCGACCAGCTTTCCCGCAATCGGTTTATTCCGCAGCGACGACACGATTGCCAGAAGCACCGGCAAATCGGCCGCCGGCTCGTCGATCTTCACCCCGCCCACGGCGTTGACGAATACGTCCTGGTCGAAAGCTGCGACGCCCGCGTGCCGGTGCAGCACCGCCAGCAGCATCGCCAGCCGGTTCTGCTCCAGTCCCACGCTCAGACGCCGCGGGTTCGGCGCGTGCGCTTCGTCCACCAGCGCCTGCACCTCCACCAGCAGCGGCCGCGTGCCTTCCTGAGTCACCATCACGCACGAACCCGCCACCTGCGCGCCGTGTTGGGACAGGAATAGCGCCGAGGGATTGGACACCCCGCGCAAGCCCCGGTCCGTCATGGCGAATACCCCGAGCTCGTTGACCGCGCCGAAACGGTTCTTCGTCGCCCGCACCAGCCGAAACGCTGAATGCGTGTCGCCCTCGAAGTACAGCACCGCATCCACCATGTGCTCCAGCACGCGTGGTCCGGCGAGCGCCCCCTCCTTGGTAACGTGCCCAACCAGCAACAGCGTGGCGCCTGAAGTCTTGGCGTAACGGGTCAATTGCGCGGCGCATTCGCGCACCTGCGCGACGCTGCCTGGTGCCGACTGCAGCGCTTCCGAATAAATGGTCTGAATGGAGTCGATCACCACCACATCGGGCTTCTGCGCCGCCAGGATCGACAAGACTTTTTCCAGCTGGACTTCGGCCAGCAGATTGAGCGTCTCGGCGCCGACCGCAAGTCGCCTGGCCCGCAAGGCAATCTGCTGGACGGACTCTTCGCCGCTGACATACACCGCGTCGCACGAGCCGCCCATGAGCGACAACGCCTGTAACAGCAGCGTGGATTTGCCGATTCCCGGATCACCGCCCAGCAGCACCACCGCGCCGCGCACCAGGCCGCCCCCAAGTACGCGGTCCAATTCGCCGATTCCGGTCGGCCGCCGCGACTCCTCCTGCGCCTCGACTTCGCCAAGTTTTTGCAGCCTGCTCGACTGAGCCGCCGCCTGATAGCGGGACGAAGTTTTCTCCGCGATGCTCTCCACGAGCGTGTTCCAGGCGCTGCAATGCGGGCACTGCCCCTGCCACTTGAGTGTCTGCCCGCCGCACTCCGTACAGGTATATACGGTCTTCGCCTTGGCCATCGCGTCAGTCCCCGCCGCGATCCTCGACCGGCACGCGCCGCGCCAGCGCACACAGCAACTCGTAACTCACCGTCCCGGCTGCTGCCGCCACCTCTTCCACCGGCAAACCCACACCCCATAGCGTCACCGGACTGCCGATTCGCGCCCGCGGTACATCGCTGAGGTCCACGCACAACATGTCCATCGAAACCCGCCCGACCGTCGGCACTCGCACGCCCTCGACCAGCACCGGCGTGCCGTTATAGGCATGGCGTGGATAGCCGTCGGCATAACCGCAGGCGACCACGCCGATGCGCATTTGCCGGTCGGCGGTGAACAGGCTGCCATAGCCGACCGTGTCACCACGCTGCAGGAGCTGGATTCCGATGATTTCGCTGGTGAGCGACATCGCCGGCCTGAGTCCGATCTTCGCCCCAGTGCGCTCCTCGAGCGGGCTGGCGCCATAGAGCATGATGCCCGGACGCACCCATTCGCCGCGCGCTTCCGGGAAGCGCAGCAACGCCGCCGAATTCGCGAGCGAGCGCGCATAGCCCGGCCGCGCCACATGGCGCTCGAACTCCCGCATCTGCCATTCGATTCCGCTGACGCCCTCGGCATCGGAAAAATGGGTCGTCAGAACAACTTCACCGATGCACGGCAGCGCTTTCAGTTGTTCGAGCACGCGGCTGGCCTGGTCCGCCGGAAAGCCGAGCCGGTTCATGCCGGTATTGAGTTTGACGAACACCTCGAGCTTCCTGTCGGCGTGCAATTTCCCCAGCTGAGCGATCTGCTCCTCGTTGTGGATCACCACCGAAAACCCGTGATGCAGGATCACCGGCAGCTCGTCGGCATGGAAAAAACCTTCCAGTAGCAGGATGCGCTGGCGATAACCGGCGTCACGCAGCCGAATCGCGTCATCGAGTTCAAGCAACGCAAATGCGTCCACATCGGCAAGCGCGCGCGCAACACGCAGCAAACCGTGCCCATACGCGTTCGCCTTGATCACCGCCATCACTTTGGCGGCGCCCGCCAGGTGCCGGGCGACGGCGAAGTTGTTCCTGAGCGCAGTAAGATCGAATGAGGCCTTGATCGGGCGGGCCATGGAATCTGTTGTTGTAGAGGCAGGGAAGAGACTGGACTGCCGCTATTCTATTCGCTTCGCCGTCGGCTACGGACAAATCGCACTGGCATCCGGCTGTACCGGATCGCACGCACTTCTATGGTATAAAGCCGCCGGCCCGCTACGACTGGTTACGCCCCGAAACAACCTTGGAAACAGCGCACTCCGCCTCCCCCACCTCATGAATCGCGGGTTCTATACCATACTGGCCGCCCAATTCTTTTCCGCGCTCGCGGACAACGCGCTGTTGTTCGCTGCCATCGCGCTGCTCGCCACGCTGCATGCTCCGGCCTGGCATACGCCGGTGCTGCAGCAGTTCTTCGTCTTTGCCTACATTGCGCTGGCCCCTTTTGTCGGCCCGTTCGCCGATTCGCTCCCCAAAGGCCGTGTCATGTTTGTCGCCAATGCCGTCAAGCTCACCGGCTGCGTGGCCATGCTGCTGGGAATGCACCCGTTGTTCGCCTATGGCATTGTGGGAGTAGGTGCGGCGATGTATTCGCCGGCAAAATACGGCATCCTCACCGAGTATCTGCCGCACCAGCAACTCGTGTATGCCAACGGCTGGATGGAAGGCCTGACCGTCGCCGCCATCATCCTCGGCGCGATCATCGGCGGGGCCATGCTCGGGCCGGAGTTCGCCAACTACATGCTCAGGCAAGGGGAGTTGCCGGGCGTGGACCTGTGGATCGATACCGTGCCCGAAGTTGCCATCGTTTTCATTCTGACGTTTTACTTCGTCGCGGCAGCCATCAACCTCTACATCCCCAAAGTCGCTATCGATCACCGGCTGCCCAAGCGTAATCCGCTGTTCATCATGCAGGACTTCTGGCACAGTTTCCGGCTGCTGTGGCGTGATCCGCTCGGCCAGGTGTCGCTGGCGGTGACCACGCTGTTCTGGGGCGCCGGAGCCACATTGCGGCTGATGGTCCTCATCTGGGCCGGGCTGACTCTGAAGTTCAACCTCGAGAAGGCGACGCAGCTTACTGCAGTTGTCGCTGTTGGAATCGCGCTCGGGTCGATACTCGCCGCCAAATACGTCACTCTTCAACGCGCGGTCCACGTGCTGCCGGTGGGGATCGCCATGGGTCTGGTGGTGGCATCGATGGTATTCGTCACCGACTGGCGGGTCGCGATCGGGCTGCTGGTTCTGGTCGGCGCGATGGGCGGTTACTTCGTCGTGCCGATGAACGCGCTGTTACAGCATCGGGGCCACCTTCTGATGGGCGCAGGGCACTCGATCGCGGTGCAGAATTTCAATGAGAACCTTTCGATCCTGCTGCTGCTCGGCGTCTATGCGCTGATGATCAAGGCCGAGCTCTCGATGAATTCGATTATCGTGGCCTTCGGCCTGTTCATCTCAGCGACCATGGCCTCGATAACCGCCAAGCACTGGCACGATCAGGATCAAGGATGAAGGATGAAGGATGAAGGATGAAGGATGAAGGGTGAAGGGTGAACGGTGAACGCTGAAGGGTGAAGGGTGAAGGATACCGGCCACGGCCGGCTGCCTCCTTCTCTACATCAGAGCACGACCGGGCGGTCGGGCAACTCGTTCGGTCCGAGAGCCTGCCCGGGAAAGTAGGTTTCCAAGATACGCGACACGCGTGCAATTCCGCCGAGCAGGCCCACCTCGAACCGCCCTTGGCGAAATGCCACTTCCATTTCGCGGCAGACCTCTTCCCAGGCACGGTTGCCGACTTTTTCGTGAATACCACGATCGGCGACGATCTCGACATCACGATCGGCGAGCAACAGGTAAATCAGCACGCCGTTGTTGTGTTCCGTGTCCCAGACTCGCAACGCCGCGAACGCTTCAATAGCGCGTTCGCGCGCCGATTCACCGCGCAGCAAGGCTTGCAGATCGAGCGCGTTCTCCACGGCGAAGCGGATTTGTCCGCAGTGGCGCGATTCCGACGCGGCGATCGCATGTTCGATCCGCAGCAGTGCTCCGCGCGGCAAGAGCTGGCCGGCCCGCCATTGCGGCATTGTCAGGTGACGCAACGTGCGCGTGAGTTTCACTTCACCAGCGCCCCGAAGCGCCACCGCCGCCAAATCCGCCGCCACCGCCACTGAACCCGCCGCCACCAAAACTACCTCCACCGAAGCCGCCCCTGCCGAAACCGCCGCTTCCCACGCCGCCGTGATGACCGCCGCCAGCCAGCGTAAAGATGAAGGCGACGATGCCCACCAGCGCAGCGACAATCACCGGCGCGACGATCAGCCAGGCGAGCAAGCCGGTACCGAAGCCGATCATCATCGCGGCGGGCAAGCGCCCGAACAGCGCACGCAACAAACCGCCCACCGCGATCACGATCGCCAGGAACAGCACAAAATAGCCCTCGATGGAGCGCAGTTCGCTGCCATCACGGGTCCCCTGCTGCGGCTCAGGCAGCGGCTCGCCGTCGATGACCCGCATGAGGCGATTCAGTCCCGCGCGCAAGCCACCATGAAAATCGCCGTCGCGAAATCTAGGGATGAACTCTTCCTCGATCAGGCGTTTGGCGACGGCGTCCGGGACCGCGCCTTCCAACCCATACCCGACCTCGATGCGCATCGTCCGGTCGCCCCTGGCGATCACCACGATGATGCCGTCGTCCACGCCTTTGCGGCCGATCTTCCACGCGTCTGCGACCCGGATGGCGAATGCTTCGATCGGCTCGGGATGCGTCGTCCCGGTGATCAGTACCACGATCTGGCTGCCCTTGCGCGTCTCGAACGCTTCCAGGCTTGCTTCCAGTTCACGCTTCTGTCCGGCGGTCAGCGCGCCGCCGGCATCCATCACGCGCCCCGTCAGCGGCGGAATCGGCGCGTAGTCCGCTGCAGCACAGAAGGCAACGAGCAGCAGCGCGACCGCCGCCGCGGCGCGCGTTGTCAGCATCATCTCCTCACTGTTTCTGCGCCGGCTCGGGCGTGGAGAAATCCACGGCTGGCGGTTTTGCGATGGCCTGTTCGTTTTCAACTGTGAATGTCGGCTTGACCTTGTGGCCAAACAGCATCGCTGTCAGGTTGCTGGGAA
>JBQTIV010000106.1:0-2117 GCA_052387775.1 Betaproteobacteria bacterium | reverse complement strand
TCGCCGAACAAGCTGCTGGAAACCCAACGGCTGCTCACCGCCAAGCTGTTGCTCACCGACACCACGCTGCCGGTCATCGATGTGGCCTTCGCCAGCGGCTTCTCCAGCTTGCGGCGGTTCAACGACGCCTTCAAGACCAATTATCGTCTCAGCCCGACCGGCTTTCGCCGCACCGCGACTTCCGCAGGCAGCGGCCGCTTCGTTTGCGAACTGTCGTACCGGCCGCCGCTCGACTGGGACGCAATGCTCGAGTTCCTGTCGAAGCGGCTGTACGACGGCGTCGAGGCGATTCGCGATTCGAGCTACCTTCGCACGGTGAATCTCCGCGGGCGCACCGGCTGGATCCGCGTACGGCCGAGCCCTCGACATCATGCGCTAACGGTGGAACTGGCGCCGGAACTCGGACGCGCAATTCCCGAGGTGCTGAACAGGGTGCGGCGGCTGTTCGATCTGGGCGCGGAACCACAGCGCATCGCGCAACGCCTGGGCAAGCTCGCCGCGCGGCAACCGGGCTTGCGGCTGCCCGGTGCGTTCGACGGTTTCGAGGTGGCGGTACGTGCCGTGCTCGGGCAGCAGATCAGCGTGAAGGCGGCAACCACGCTCGCCGGTCGTTTCGCGGCTGCGTTCGGCGAGCCAGTTACGATGCCGTTTGCGGAATTGCGGCTGATTTTGCCCACTGCGCAGCGCGTCGCTTCCGCCACGCCCGCCGCGTTGGCCAAAATCGGCGTGACCTCGGCGCGGGCGCGCACGCTTGCCAACGTCGCCAGGGCGATGGCGGCAAATCCGAACCTGCTCGAGCCCGGCGCCAACATCGGGGGCGCAATGTCGCGCATCAAGGAGATTCCGGGAATTGGCGAATGGACTGCGCAGTATCTGGCAATGCGCGCCTTTTCCTGGCCGGACGCGTTTCCGGCCACAGACCTCGGTATTCGCAAGGCGCTGGGCACCGACGACGAGCGCAAGATTCTGGCGCGTGCCGAGGCCTGGCGGCCTTGGCGCGCTTACGCTGCAATGCACCTCTGGAGAACGCTGACATGACCACGTTTTATACGATATTCGAAAGCCCCATCGGTACACTGCTGTTGATGTCCGACGGCCGTTCGCTCATCGGCCTGCACACTGACGCCGACAAGCACCGCCCGGCGATGCAGCCGGAATGGATCCGCGACGAAGCCGGCGCGCCGTACGCGGAAGCAAAAGCGCAGCTGCGCGCCTACTTCGAGGGCCGGCTGACTAAATTCGATCTGCCGTTGGCGCCTCATGGCAGCGAGTTCCAGTTGCGCGTATGGCAGGAACTGCGCGGCATCCCCTACGGCGAGACCATTTCTTATGCGGAACTGGCCCGCCGCATCGGTCAGCCGCAGGCCTCGCGCGCGGTCGGCCACGCCAACGCCCGCAATCCGATTTCCATCATCGTTCCCTGCCATCGCGTCATCGGTGCGGACAACTCGCTGACCGGATACGCCGGCGGCCTGGAGCGCAAGCGCATGCTGCTCGCCCACGAAGCCAACAATTCAGGATCGAGGAACGAGGGCCGAGGAACGAGTAAAGGGCAGCTCGCCCTTGAAATACAAGAACCTTGACGCAAAGACGCCAAGGCGCAAAGAAGGGCGGAAACGAGACAAGGCATTGACGGAAGCCCGAATCGTTCGCCCGACGATCCGGTGCAAAATCAGTCGTCGTTTTTTCAGTTGGTCACTTGGTTTCACATACCCCTCTCGCTTTTCTTGGCGCCTTTGCGACTTTGCGTCGAATCCTTTGATTCTTGGCAAGAGATCGGCGGCGGCAGGCGGATGCTGCGCCGCAACGCCCGGTAATGGCGTCCAATCACTCGTGTTCTGTCGCTTTCGGGGATGCCGGATCAGTGCGACCCCGATACTATGTTGCCTCTGGAGCAGAGTGCACGGCCGACTGGACGTTCAACGGCGCCACGGCTTGCGCGCACGAGTCGATTTGAGGGGGAGGATCGCGATGGAACACAAAACATTCGGATTCGTCGGCGTGGGAAGAATGGGGTCGCTCATGTCCGCCCGGCTGCTCGCCGCCGGCCACCGCGTGTGTGTGTTCGATACCGATGAAAGGGCTGTCGCCGCCTTGGAGAAGGCCGGCGCGCAAAC
>JBQTIV010000105.1:0-7270 GCA_052387775.1 Betaproteobacteria bacterium | reverse complement strand
TGCTCGGCATCTTTCTGGGCGCGCCGAGCACTTTCATCCTGGCCACGCCCAGGTCGCGCAGAATCTGCGCACCGATGCCGTAGGTGCGCAAATCCACTTTCTGCGTTTGCACTTCCTTGTCCATTGCCAGACGCTCGAGCAATTCCGCGCCCGACTCGGTCCGGTGCAGCAAAACCACGACGCCGCTTTCCGCGGCCGCGACCGCACGTAGCGCATCGTTCAGGTTCCAGGAATGGCTGCGGCTGCCAGTATCCAGGAAGTCGCTGACCGATAGCGGCTCGTGCACCCGCACCAGTGTTTCCCGTCCCGCCGCCACTTTGCCCTTGACCAACGCAATGTGGGTGTCGCGCGAACTCTTGTCGCGATACGCCACCAACCTGAACTTCCCAAACACAGTTTCCAGCGGCCGCTCGGCCACGCGCTCCACCAGCGACTCGGTGCGGCTGCGGTGATGGATCAGGTCGGCAATTGTGCCGATCCTGATATTGTGTTTCGCCGCGAACTCGATGAGTTCGGGCAGCCGCGCCATTTCGCCGTCGTCCTTCAATACCTCGCAGATCACCGCCGCCGGCGTCAGCCCCGCCAGTTGCGCCAGATCGCATCCGGCCTCGGTATGTCCGGCGCGCACCAGCACGCCCCCCTTTTGCGCCATCAGCGGAAAGATGTGTCCAGGGTGCACGATATCCTCGGGCCTTGCATCCTTCCCGACCGCCGCCTGGACCGTGCGCGCGCGGTCCGCCGCGGAAATTCCCGTGGTCACGCCGCTGGCGGCCTCGATCGAAAGCGTAAAGTTGGTTCCCAGCCGCGAGCGATTGTCCCCGACCATCAATCGTAGATCGAGCTGCCGGCACCGTTCTTCGGTCAGCGCCAGGCAGATCAGCCCGCGCCCATGCTTGGCCATGAAGTTGATCGCGTCGGCTGTGACGAACTCGGCGGCCATCAGCAAATCGCCTTCGTTCTCGCGTTCCTCTTCATCCACCAGGATGACCATCCGGCCGGCGCGCAGGTCGGCAATGATCTCGGCTGTAGAGCTAATGGTCGTCATCGAGAGTCTTCGGCTTGCTTGGCGGTGGTAATGCGCCGTTCCTGGACTACTTCTGCGGCGCCGGCAGGAGCATCACCGTGCGCCGGGGCGCGTCACAAAACGGAGAAATCGCTCGGGATGGGCGCTACACGGTTCGAAAGTGTGCATTGTGCCAGAACGACGCCACGCGGACGCGTTCGGGTTCGTAATGGGCCGACATCCGGGCAGTAATCCTCGCCCTCGCACACTGGGCATTGCAACCCGCGGCCCTGAGGCAACGACTAGGCAGTGACCTGTTCTTATGATGTACTGGACGCTATCCATTAGTCATCCTGAAGTGGCCACGGCAAGGAGGCCGGGATCCGTGGGGATACCTGCAGGCTTTCACCACTTTGCGTTCGCGCACACGGCTCCGCGCGCCTGACTCTGGCAGGTCCCTTCGATGACCACCCACCGCAAGCTCTCCGCCATCCTCTCTGCCGATGCCGCCGGCTATTCGCGGCTGATGGCCCAAAATGAAGACGCGACGGTAGATACCCTCAACGCGGCGCGTGAGGTCTTTCGCCAGCACATCCAACGGCACGCCGGGAGGCTGATCGACACCGCCGGCGATAGCGTACTTGCCGAGTTCCCGAGTGTAGTTGAGGCCTTGCGCTGTGCCTCCGAAGTGCAGGAGGCGCTGCGCAGCCAGAGCGAATCAACCCCCGACGCCCAGCGCATGCAGTTTCGCATCGGCGTCAACCTGGGTGATGTGATCGAGCAGGAAGACGGAACGATCTACGGTGACGGGGTCAATGTCGCCGCACGGCTGCAGGCGCTCGCGGAACCGGGAGGCATCTGTATTTCCGGCACAGCCTTCGATCAAGTCGAAGGCAAGCTTCCGCTCCAGTTCAAATTCACCGGCGAGCAGCAGGTCAAGAACATCGCCAAGCCGGTACGGGTGTATCGGGTACGCAAAGAGGGTGAGCTGGAGACCCCGTCGCCCAGAGGCTCCCGACTGCGCAAGTGGCGCTGGCCGGCGCTCATCGCCTTGGTGCTGCTCGGTGCGATCACCGTCGTCGGTCTGTGGCGCTCTGGCTATTTGTCGCGAGCGTCTCCCGAAGACCCGATCCTCGCCATGCCCAAGGGCGCCTCGATCGCGGTGCTGCCCTTCACCAATCTCAGCGGCGATCCCGGCCAGGACTACTTCAGCGACGGGCTGACCGAGCAGCTGATCACCGCGCTCGCCCGCTACCGGGCGCTGTACGTGATCGCGCGCAATTCGACCTTCCAGTACAAGGGCCAGTCGGTGGACGTGCGCAAGGTCGGGCGCGAGCTCGGCGCCCGCTACGTTCTGGAGGGCAGCGTCAGTCGATCGGGCAAGACGCTACGGGTGACGGCGCAGCTTCTCGATGCACGCAGCGGCGCGCACCTGTGGGCCGAGACCTACGATCGCCCCGTGACCGGCGCCGATATCTTCGCGCTCCAGGACGACATCATCTCCAAGGCGGTCGCCAACATCGCAGGCCCGATGGGCGAGATCGCTCGCGCCGGGCTGGGAGAGGCCAAGGGCAAGCCGCCGAACAGCATCGACAGCTACGACTGCGTGCTGCGCACGGCGGCCTACCTGAAGATGCTATCACCGCAGGGTCACGGTCCGGTTCGCGACTGCCTCGAAAAAGCCGTCGCGCGCGACCCGAACTACGGCGAAGCCTGGGCCTGGCTGGCGTGGATCTACGTGCTCGAGTATGAGCTGGGTTTCAACCCACGTCCCGAGTTGTACGACGCGCGCGACCGGGCGCTAGAAGCCGGTCTGCGTGCGGTCGACCTCGATCCGAACAGTGCCGTCGTGCAACGTCAGATGTTCTGGATCCGGTTCATGCGCCACGAGAACGATGCCGCTCTTGCCGGTGTAGAGCGGGCGCTTGCGCTCAACCCCAACGATCCAGACGTCCTTTGCCTCGGCGGTCAGGTGAACGCGTGGGTTACCGGCAAGTGGGAGCGCGGCATTGCGCTGAGCAGGAAGGCGATGGCCCTGACTCCGAACTATCCGAGGTGGTGCCACTTTCCGATCACCATGGACCTCTACTTGAAGGGCAAATACGAGCAGGCGTTGGCCGAAGCCCTGAAGATCGAGCTGCCCGATTTTCACTGGACGCAAGCCTTCCTGGCGATGAACTATGGTCAACTGGGGCGCAGGGAAGAGGCGAGGGCAGCGATCGCCCGGCTACTCAGCTTGTATCCTGGCTTTGGAGGCAACGTTCGGCGCGAGATGAGAAAGTACAATTTCCAAGATGACCAGATCGAGCACTACGTCGCAGGCCTGCGCAAGGCCGGCCTGGACATCCCACCGGAATGAACGCACCAAGAGAAATTAAATGACCACCCATCGCAAGGTCTCCGCGATCCACTGCGGTAGCTACCGCTGGTCATCCCTGTCGAACATCCGCTCTACGTAACGCGCCACCAGGTCCATTTCGAGATTGACCCGGTCGCCCTGTTTCAGGTCCTTCAGATTGGTTACCGCCAGCGTGTGCGGAATCAGGTTTACCGAAAAAGTATCCGTTGTCACCATATTGACCGTCAGGCTCACGCCGTTGATGGCAATCGAACCCTTGCGTGCGATGTAGCGCCCAAGCTCCGCGGGAAAGCGAACGGTGATCTCGCGGTTGCCGTCCACTGGCTTGATCGTCGTCACTTCGCCACTGCAGTCGACATGGCCATTCACCAGATGGCCGCCGAGACGGTCTGTTAACCGTAACGACTTTTCCAGATTTATCGCGTCGCCTGAGCCGAATCCCGCGGTCACCCGCAGGGTTTCCTGCGATACGTCGACCGTAAACCCCTTTAGCACAAGTGCAGTGATCGTCAGGCAAACTCCGTTGCAGGCGATGCTGTCGCCGACCGCGACATCGCTGATATCCAGAGCGCCGGCGTCGATCGTCAGCGCCGCCGATTGTCCGGCAGATTTGACTGCGACGACGCGGCCGATAGCCTGGATGATTCCAGTGAACACCGCTCAGATTCCCGTTTCCGGGACTACCGGCCGCGCAAGAATCCGCAGGTCCGGCCCGACCATGCGGGTTTCCTGAATGTTCAACTGCAGGCGAGTGTTCATTTCGGTCAATTCTCCCAGGTCGAGCATGCCGCGTCCGGCATCACCGAGCATGTGCGGCGCAAGGTATATCAGCAACTCATCCACCACGCCGGCGCGCAGCAGGGCCGAATTCAGATTGATGCCGGCTTCCACCAGCACTTCGTTGATGCCGCGCCCGGCGAGGTACTTCGCCAGTTCCAGCAGATCTACTTTGTGCTCCGAGTTGGGCAGAACAACGACTTCGGCGCCTTTGGCCTCGATCGCGCGGGTTTTGCTGCCATCCCGGGCTGCCGTGGCGATCAACACGCCGCCGCCTTCGAAGATTTTTGCTTCCGGCGTAATCCGCAGCCGGCTGTCCACCACGATGCGCAGAGGTTGGCGCGTGGTTTCCACTTCGCGCGCGGTCAGCCGCGGGTCGTCATCCTTGAGCGTGCCGATACCGGTCATCACTGCGCATGAACGCGCCCGCCATTGGTGGCCGTCGCGGCGCGCATCAGGCCCGGTGATCCATTTGCTGGTGCCATTCTTCAGCGCGGTCTTGCCGTCGAGGCTGGCGGCGATTTTCACGCGCAACCACGGCCGCCCGCGGGTCATGCGCGAGACGAAGCCGATATTCAATTCGCGCGCTTCGGTCTCCAGAATTCCGGCCTCGGTGGCGATGCCTGCTTCGCGCAGTTTCCGCAATCCATTCCCGCCAACCTGGGGGTTCGGGTCCTGCATCGCCACAACCACGCGCGCCACTTTCGCAGCTATCAGGGCATCCGCGCACGGCGGCGTGCGGCCATGGTGGCTGCAAGGCTCGAGCGAGACATACGCGGTGGCACCGTGTGCGTTTTTTGCCGCGGCAGTCAACGCAGCCACTTCGGCATGCGGGCCGCCGGCACGCTCGTGCCAGCCCTCGCCCACGACCCGGCCATCCCTGACGATCACGCAACCGACTCGGGGGTTCGGAGTCGTGGTGCAAAGCCCACGCTCGGCAAGCCGCAATGCGCGCGCCATAAATGCGAAGTCATCGGCACTGAAGGACATGCGCCTACTTGATCTTGCGGCGCGCAGCGGGCTTTTGCACTTCCTTTACCGCCTCGCGGAAATCCTCGACGTCCTGGAAAGCGCGATACACCGACGCGAAGCGAATGTAGGCCACCTTGTCCAGCTTGTAGAGTTCGCGCATCACCATCTCGCCAATGCGGCGCGACTCCACCTCGCGTTCACCCAGCGAGAGCAGCTTCTGCTTGACGCGTTCGATCGCGTCATCGACCAGTTCTGCGGATACCGGCCGCTTGTGCAGCGCGCGGGTGAAACCGATCCGCAACTTGTCTTCCTCGAACTCTTCCCGGTAACCGGTGCTCTTGACGATCTGCGGCATGCGCAGCTCGACGTTCTCGTAGGTGGTGAAGCGTTTATCACACGACGGGCAGCGCCGCCGCCGGCGAATGCTGTCCCCCTCCTCGTTGACGCGGGAGTCGACGACCTGCGTATCCGGATTTTTGCAGAAAGGGCATTTCATGAGCAAGGATGAAGGCGGAAGTATGAAGGATGAACGAGAACGGCAGAACGCGCCGGAAATGAAGGGGTTACTTGTTCCGGAAAAAGCTGGCGTGCGCCTCGCGCACACATCACTTCATCCCTCATCCCTCATCCTTCATCCTTGTTTACCGTACACCGGGAAACGATCGCACAGCGCCTTCACCTCGCCCACCACGCGCGCAATATTCGCTTCGTCGTTCGGCGCTTCGAGCACGTCGGCAATCAAGTTAGAAAGCTTCTCCGCTTCGAGTTCCCGGAAACCGCGGGTGGTCGTCGCCGGCGAACCGATGCGTATACCACTGGTGACGAAAGGCTTCTCTGGATCGTTGGGAATCGAGTTCTTGTTCACCGTGATGTTTGCGCGGCCGAGCGCCGCTTCGGCGTCCTTGCCGGTAATTTTTTTGGCGCGCAGATCCACCAGGAACATGTGGCAGTCGGTACGTCCCGATACGATGCGCAGCCCGCGGCTCTGCAGCGTCTTGGCCATGGTCCTCGCGTTGGCGATCACTTGTGCCTGATAACTGCGAAATTCCGGTGCCATCGCTTCCTTGAACGCGACCGCCTTGGCCGCGATCACGTGCATCAGCGGTCCGCCCTGGATGCCGGGAAAGATCGCCGAGTTGACGAGCTTCTCGTGCTCGGCCTTGGCGAGGATGAAGCCGCCGCGCGGGCCGCGCAGCGTCTTATGGGTGGTGCTGGCGACGAAATCGGCGATGCCGACCGGGGTCGGATAAAGGCCGGCCGCAATCAGCCCGGCGTAATGCGCCATGTCCACGAACAGGTACGCGCCGACCGAATCGGCGATCTGGCGAAAGCGTTTCCAGTCGAAAGTCAGCGAATATGCGGAGGCGCCGGCGACGATCATCTTCGGCTTGTGTTCTTGCGCCAGTTTCGCCACCTGGTCGTAGTCGATCTCTTCGGCTTCGGTCAACCCATAGGGAACCGCATTGTAGAGCTTGCCGGAGAGATTCACCGGCGAGCCGTGCGTGAGGTGGCCGCCGTGGGCAAGAGACAAGCCGAGAATCGTATCGCCGGCTGTAAGTCCCGCCGCATAGACCGCTTGATTGGCCTGCGAGCCGGAATGCGGCTGCACGTTGGCGACCTCCGCCTTGAACAGCGCCCTGGCGCGTTCGATCGCCAGTTTCTCGGCGACGTCCACGTACTCGCAGCCGCCGTAATAACGCTTGCCCGGGTAGCCTTCGGCGTACTTGTTGGTCAGCACTGAGCCCTGTGCCTGCAGCACGAGCGGGCTCGCGTAGTTCTCGGAGGCGATCAACTCGATGTGGTCTTCCTGGCGCTGCCGTTCCGCGTCCATTGCCTGCCACAGGTCGGGGTCAAAATTCTGAATGTTCTGATCTGCAGGAAACATGGAGGCCTGAAACGGAAAGTGAGGGCGCCGGAAAGCGGCGAATTGTACCATTCCGGCTACGGATCAAACGCGTTGACGCAACGGACGCAAAGAGAACACATACCGCGAAGCGATCTGTTTCGGTGGACACTAACCCTCAGGTTATGTGGAAGCCAAAAGAAAGGACGCAGAGAATGCCCTGAATGGAGACCCCCACCAGGCGGGAGCGCCGTTGCGATCATCGTTTCTCCCCGGTGGTCTATGCGTTGAGGGCCCGCAGTTCCCGGATAATTGA
>JBQTIV010000104.1:0-3945 GCA_052387775.1 Betaproteobacteria bacterium | reverse complement strand
GCGAAATTCGGCGGGGAGATTCGCGCGCTCCTCCTCTCCCGGCGCCACCCCCATCACGAACCGCCCCGCGGAAATGACCACCATCTCGGGGCAATGCGCGCAGTCCCTGGCCGCAACGGCCGCAACCGGGCAGAGCAGCATTACCAGCCCGATGAACCGGCTCATTTTCTGCCGGGCTGATCGCTGAGCGGCGTGGTCGAGAGGTTTTTCTGCAGGCGCCGGTATTCCCCGTTTGTCCTCTCGTTGGCGAGCACTTCCGCGCCGATCACGATCCTGGAACGGGGATTCGCCTGACAGTACTGGTCCATCCACGAGTAGGCCTGCTCCTTGCTCATCGAATTGCCCTGCGCTTTCCAGATCTCGATCATTCGTCCGATCGCCATGCCATCAAGCATTCCGACCAGGCGCGCTTCATGCGGACTGGACCGCTTGAGTTTCCGCGCCTTGACCCATTCACTGCAGTCCTCGGGCGTCTCCACCCAGAATGTCTGTCCCGCACTCATTCCAGTGAAAAATATCAGTGCAAGCGCGAGCGAGATCGGGAGCGCGGTTCTCATGGGACCCCTTCCAAATGGGCGGTCAGCAGCAAGGTTACCCCCGCTTTCAACGCAACAGGCAACGTCCGCTTCCGACCAAAGCCGTCATTCACGAATGACTCATTGTGCGCCGATGCGCGAGGGCTCGGAAGCCAAATGGGGGCACTTCCGCGAGCGGTCTCGGATAGACTTTCCTATCCGTTTCCATTGCTGGGTCGTCGGGGTGGACATGAACAGCTCCGTGATCGGACCGGGATTTTGCCGGCAGCGGCCAAGGCGGCAGCGCATTCTCGCCCGACGCTTCGACCATTCATGGCCCGATTTGAAGGGGATCGCGCAAGGCCGGCAAGCCGATTGATTTCGCCGGTCGCACAGCTTATGATCGACCGGCCCGATCGAAGCAAGGAGAGACTCAATGACCACCAAACGTTCAATCCTGTTCAGGCTGGCTTGCGCGCTCGCCCTGTCGTCGCTTGCCGCCTTGAGCGCTTATGCGCAGGACAAGCCGCCGGCGATCGACGGCTACGACCCGGTGGCCTACTTCACCGAGAAAAAGCCGGTCCGGGGCAAAGCCCAATACAGCCAGGTGTTCGACGACAAACGCTACCTGTTTGCCAGCAGCAAGCATCGCGATCTGTTCGCCGCCAATCCGGAACGCTACGAACCGCAGTTCAATGGTCTGTGCGCGGGCAATGTTTCCAGGGGCAACAAGGTAAAGGCCAACCCCACCATCTGGCGCGTCGTCGAGGGGAAGCTCTATCTTTTCGCGGGCCCGCTGAATGATGACGAAGCGGTTGCCAAGAAGGTAGCCCTGGCCCAGTCGAAGTGGAAAGAGATCAAATAGTGCAACGGCTGTGGGTCCAAGCGCTCAAAACCCCGCCTTGCCCAGGCTGCGCTGCACCTTGTCGCGGTCGGCCTGTTTGGCAAAGCGGCTGCCGAAAGAGCCCGCATCGAAAAGCGGAATGACACGCCTGACCTGCGCCGCCGCGGCCAACGCCGCGACGCTGTCGCCGGACTCGGCAAGCGCCATCGCGCGCACGACATGCAAGTTGTGAAAGTTGGGGTAGTGGCCCAGACCTCGGTCGGCGATGGCCACCGCATCCTTGTCGCGTCCTGCCATGTGGTAGCTTAATGCCAGGTTGTAGAACGTTGCCGCCGACAGTTGCGGGTCGAAGCGCAGCGCCGCCTCAATGTCGATACTCGCCTGGTCCGGCCGGCCTTGCCACAGCGCAACTTGGCCGCGCGAGCCATAGGCCGACGCATCGCTGCCGTTCAAGGCCAGTGCCCGGTCGGCCTCGACCCGGGCCTGGTCGAAATCGCTGCGCAGGATGTACATAAACGAGAGCAATCCGTGGGCGCGCACATGCGCTCCGGGTTCGGGCAGCGCCAGGGCCCTGCGCGCCAGGCTTTCAAAGCGCGCAATGCCTTCGTCGGCATCCTCGACCCAGCCCAAGGTCACGCGCTGTTGCTCGGCGTCCGCCAACGCTACGATGGCCGCTGCGTAGTCAGGTGCGAGTTTGATCGCTTGCGCCAACAGGCCGCGCGCCTCACGGTTGGCTGAACGTTCGGACTTGGGCAGCAGGGCGCGCGCGCGCAGCACCAGGTCGTAGGCTTCGAGACTCTCGATCGGTTTTGCGGCGGCGCGCTGCTGTTCCAGGCTGGTGAGCTTGACCGCCAGATGGCCGACGATGTTGTTTACAACCTTGTCCTGGATCTCGAATAACTGCTGGCCGCTCCCCTCGAAGCGCTCCGACCAGAGCTGCACGCCCTTTTCAGCGTCGCTCAACTCGACCGATACGCGCAGCCTGCCGCCCTCCTGACGCACGCTGCCCTGCGCGATGTAGCGCACGCCGAGCTCGCGGCTGATCTGAACCGGCGTCGACGGGCGGCCCTTGTAGGCTTGGACTGCGTTGTTGGACATCACCATCAAGCCCGAAAAGCGCCCCAGCGCGTTGATGATGTCTTCGGTGAGACCGTCACCGAAGTAGTCCCGCCGGGCGTCGCCGCTCAGGTTGACAAAGGGCAGCACGGCGATGCTGGCGCGGGCCTCGGCCTGCTTGGCCGGGCGCAAGAGGGCCATCAGGCCATGACGCGCCTTGCCGGCCATCTCGGGCGCAGCCAAGGGCAGGGCGGCCAGGATCAACGCCAGGATGACGGCACCGGCCAGCCCCGCTTTCCAGCGCCCCTGCCGGCGCGCCAGCAAACGCCAGAATCTGCCGAGCGCGCTGCCCGATGGCGCTGGCGCGCCGGCGTCAACGCCGATCCGGTAGACATGCACGGGACGCGCGATGTTCTTGACCTCATGTTCGCCGCCGTCGATGAAATCCAGGTCGAGCCGGTCGCGCACCTGCTCGTAGGCGCTGGCCGAGATTGCGATCTGCCCCGGCTCGCAGAGACCCTCCAGGCGGGCGGCGACATTGACGCCGTCGCCGTAGAGGCCTGAATGGTCGACCAGCACGTCGCCAAGGTTCACACCGATGCGAAAACGCATGCGCCGCTGCTCGGGCAATCCGGCATTGCGCTGGGCAAATTGGTGCTGCACCTCCAGCGCGCATTGCACGGCCTGCACCACCGAGGCAAACTCGATCAGCACGGAGTCGCCCGGCGCGTTCACGATGCGGCCGCCGCGCTTGCCGGCTTCGACGCCAAATCGCTCACGGCTGTCGTTGAGCAGTTGCAGCGTCGCGCTATCGTCGCCGTGCATCAGGCGGCTGTAACCGACCACGTCGGCGGCAAGGATGGCCGCCAGTCGGCGCTCAGCGCTTGGGTTCGCGTCGCGATCCTGGGAATCGTGCTGGTCGTTCATCCCTAGAAACCGCAGTTGGACGCGCCCCATGGCGGCTCAATCGGGTGCGTAGCGCTCGTACCCGCCAGGTGGGCGACGCTGTGGCGAAGAAATTCAATTGACATATGGCGTTGACTGCGGCAACAAGCGTTTGCCATAAGGCCGCTTGCCTGGCTACCTTGCAACTGCGCGCATGACCGATTGTGGCAGAAACCACCACTCGCCGATCCGCATCCGGCCGCAGCCGCCCGCTTGGCGCACCACGGACACGACATAAGCGCCATTGTGCGCCTTCACACCGGGGCGGCGACTGCACTGAGCAGCGGTCGCTACTGCGGCGCGACATCGAGGTGATTTAGTGGGCTCCACGGATGTCGGCTTCTGGCCGCGAGCAGACGTAGTTCGGATAGTCAGCTTCCGACCCGAAGCAGACGGTCAATCAATCGAGCCTGGCTCCTTTAGCATGCCTCACTCGGGACGCCAGACGCGTCACTTTTTCCCCGGATAGAGCTTCTCGATCTCCTTCGCTTCCGGCCGCAGGTGGTAGTCCTGGTCGAGCTCGCCGCTGCCGCACGGGCTCTTGATGGTGACGAACGTCGCAGGGCCGTTGACCGGCCGCGAGCG
>JBQTIV010000103.1:0-1714 GCA_052387775.1 Betaproteobacteria bacterium | reverse complement strand
TCCGGCGCGAGCGTCGACTGATACCTCGCAGGCAGGCCTACGTGGTCAACGCCCGATAAATCCACTCGGCGCAAGCCAGCGCACGCCGATCCTCCCCGACTGGCCCGATCACTTGCAATCCCATTGGCAGGCCGCTCTCGCCCCGGAACACCGGTAAATTGATGGTCGGCGTGTGAAAGGCGGTCCAGATCCGGATGAAGGTTGAATCGCCCGTGTTTGTGAGTCCTTCCGGCGCCTCGGCCGGTACGCTTGGCGTGAGCAGCACGTCGAATCGCGCGAAGTATCCGTCGAGTAGGGCGCGACAACTGGAAATAACCGCTTGCGCCTCCCTGTAAGCGTCGAATGTGCACAGGGCGGCCTCCTTCAGTCTCTCCGATAAGGTCGAGCTCAATTGGTCTGCGTGAGCCAGACGCTCGTGGCTCAAAGCGCGCCACGCTTCGTAGTCGTTCATCTTTCTTTGCGCGGGAAATGATGCCTCGAAGGACCGTGGCAGCGCGCATTCGCTGATTCGAGCGCCCGCCCGCGTCAATTGCGCGGCACAGTTCCCCATCGCGTTTTCCATGGCTGGTTGCAGTGTTGTCGGCCAGGCCATGGTGCACAAGCCGATGCGCGGAGGGGAAATGTCTTTTCGATCGAAGTCCGGTGCTGCGCAGCCGGATAGAATCGAGCACATCAGCGCCACATCGGGGACGCTGCAGCCAAATAGCCCTACCGTATCCTGCGATTCGGCGAGTGGCTTGACACCCGCACGGTTGATCAGGTTATAGCTCGGTTTGTATCCGACTACGCCACAGTAGGCGGCGGGGCGGATCGTTGAGCCGCCTGTTTGCGTGCCCAGCGCGAGCGGCGTCATGGAGTCCGCGACCGCCGCCGCCGAGCCGCGCGATGATCCGCCCGGCGTGTGCGCCAGATTGTGCGGATTGCGGGTGGGCGCCCAATGGAAGGCGGCGAGCTCGACCGTAATGGTCTTCCCCATTATGACGGCGCCCGCTGCGCGCAGCAGCGCGACGCACGTCGCATCCGCTTTGGGCCGATGGCCCGCGTAGATTGGAGAGCCGTACTCGGTCGGCATGTCGCAAGTGTCGATGATGTCCTTCACGCCGACCGGGACGCCGTGAAGTGCGCTGCGAGGCGCTTCCCTGTCCCGTGCGCGGGCCTGCGCCAACACTTGCTCCGGGTCGATATGCGCCCAGGCTTGGACATCCTTCTCACGCGCTTCGATTCGCGCCAGGCATGTTTCTGCGAGCCGGACTGCAGTATCCTTTCCTCGCGCTATCGACGCGAGCTGCGTTACCGAATTTCGATTGAGTTCCATTGGACTGAAGCATATATTCTACGGCTCGAACCGCGCAACGCTCCCTCATTCGCTAAGGAGAGGTCATGCATCAATACATTCGCTTCGCTCTTTTGTGTGTTTCGACGGGCCTCGCGCTTTGCTCCGCTGCGCAGGATTATCCGAACAGAGCGGTGCGCGTGATCGATCCGTTTTCTCCCGGCGGAGCTACGGACGTACTTGCGCGGGTCGTCGGGCAAAAGCTCTCCGAGCGGCTTGGCCAGCCGTTTGTGGTGGAGAACCGGGCCGGCGGCGGGGGCCACATTGGCGCTGACCTCGTGGTGAAATCGCCGCCGAACGGCTACACGCTGCTGGTCGCCGGTGTGCCCCACGCGATCGGGATGACGCTTTACCGCAAACTGCCGTACGACATGGCGAAAG
>JBQTIV010000102.1:0-8169 GCA_052387775.1 Betaproteobacteria bacterium | reverse complement strand
GATGAAGGATGAAGGCGGAAGGATGAAGGAGAACGGCAGATGAGCGGCCAACGTGCGGGCAGCATGATGGATGAAACGAGGCGCGCGCGGAGCGCGCTCGACACTTCCGCCTTCATCCTTCCGCCTTCATCCTTCATCCTTCATCCTTCATCCTTGCCCTTAAACGACGATGTTCACCAGCCGTCCCGGCACCACCACGACTTTCTTGACCGTCTGTCCGGCGATGTGTTTCTGCGCATTCGGGTTTTGCATCGCCATCCGCTCGATCACGGCGCGGTCCGCCGTGCGCGCCACCCGAATGTTGCCGCGCAGCTTGCCGTTGACTTGCAGCACCAGTTCGATCTCCTCGCGTACCAATGCAGCCTCATCCACTTCCGGCCAGGGTGCATCGAGCATGTCGGCGCCATAGCCCAGCTCGCGCCACAGCGTCTGCGCGACATGCGGGGTGATCGGCGCCAGCAGCCGCAACAGTATTCCCATGCCTTCGCGCAGCAGCGCAGCGCGCGCTGCGGCCGGCACCGCGGCGAGCTGGCCGCCATCCAGCAGGTTCAGGATTTTGTGGGCGGCCGACGCCACCGTATTGAACTGCTTGCGCTGGTAGTCGAAGTTGGCCTGCTGCAGGTGTTGATGCAAGTCGTGCCTCGCATCCATGGCGGGGTCCGCGCCGCGCGCTTTCGCGTCCTTGATCGATTCCTGGTTATCGTGCGCGAACTTCCACAAGCGGCGCAGGAACTTGTACGCGCCCTCGACACCCTCGTCGTTCCATGCCAGCGTGTCCTCGGGCGGCGAGGTGAACATCATGAAGAACCGCGCCGTATCGGCGCCATACTGATCGATCAACGCTTGCGGATCCACGCCATTGTTCTTCGATTTCGACATGGTGCGGATGCCTCCGGACTCGACCGGCCTGGCGTCGGATTTGAGCACGGCCCCCGTGCGCTTGCCCTGGGCGTCCATCTCCAGCTGCACATCGCCGGGATTGAAATACTGGATACGGCCGCCATCGAGCTTGCGCAGGAAAATTTCGTTGAGCACCATGCCCTGGGTGAGCAGCCGGGTAAAGGGCTCGTCCAGCGTCACCAGCCCCAAGTCGCGCATCGCTTTGGTCCAGAAACGCGAGTACAGCAGGTGCAGAATCGCGTGCTCGATGCCGCCAATGTACTGGTCCACCGGCAGCCAGTAGTTCACCCGCTCATCCACCATGTTTGCGTGCTGATCGGCGCAGGCGAAGCGCAGGAAATACCAGGACGAATCCACGAAGGTGTCCATGGTGTCGGTCTCGCGCTTGGCCGGCTTGCCACACTTCGGACAGGCGGTGTCGAGAAAATCCGGCCGCTTATTGAGCGGATTGCCGCTGCCGTCCGGCACGCAGTCCTCCGGCAGGACTACCGGCAATTGCTCGTCGGGCACCGCCACGTCACCACAGGACTTGCAATGGACGATCGGGATCGGGCATCCCCAGTAGCGCTGGCGCGAAATGCCCCAGTCGCGCAAGCGCCAGGTCACCCGTTTCTCACCAAGGCCTTTCGCCTCGAGGTCAGCCGCAATCGCGTCCACCGACTGTTGATACGACATGCCGTCGTACTTGCCGGAGTTCACGCACACGCCATAATCTGCATACCACGATTGCCACGCATCCAGCGAGTAGGGCCGACACTCAACGTCGATGACCGGCCTGATCGGCAGACTGTACTTGCCCGCAAAGGCAAAATCGCGCTCGTCGTGGCCGGGCACGCCCATCACCGCGCCTTCTCCGTAACCCATCAGCACATAGTTGCCGACCCACACCTCTATTTCCCCGCCGGTCAGCGGATGCTCCACGAATATCCCGGTGGGCATGCCCTTTTTTTCCTGGCTGGCGATATCGGCCTCCTGCACGCCGCCGCGCTTGCACTCCTCGACGAACTCGGCAAGCTTGGGATTACGCCTGCTCGCCTCGGCGGCGAGAGGATGCTCCGCGGCGACCGCGACAAAAGTCACGCCCATGATGGTGTCGGCGCGCGTAGTAAACACCCAGAGTTTCCCGGTCTTGCCGTGCAACTCGTAAGGAAAAGCGAGCCGCACCCCAAAGCTCTTGCCGATCCAGTTGGCCTGCATGGTCTTCACGCGCTCCGGCCAGCCGGAAAGTCGGTCGAGCGATGACAACAACTCTTCGGCGTAACGCGTGATCGCCAGGTAATACATCGGGATCTCGCGCTTTTCCACCAGCGCGCCGGTACGCCAGCCGCGGCCATCGATCACCTGCTCATTGGCGAGCACGGTCTGGTCAACCGGGTCCCAGTTCACTGTTCCGGTCTTTTTGTAGGCCAGCCCCTTCTCCAGCATGCGCAGGAACAACCATTGGTTCCAGCGGTAGTAGTCCGGCCGGCAGGTCGCGAGCTCGCGTTCCCAATCGATGGCGAAACCCAGCGACTTGAGTTGCTGCTTCATGTAGGCGATGTTGTCGTAGGTCCATTTCGCCGGCGGCACGTTGTTGGCCATCGCCGCGTTCTCGGCGGGCAGCCCGAACGCATCCCAGCCCATTGGCTGCAGCACGTTGAAGCCGCGCATGCGGTAGTAGCGCGACAGCACATCGCCGATGGTGTAGTTGCGCACGTGGCCCATGTGCAGCTTGCCCGATGGATAGGGGAACATCGACAAGCAGTAATACTTCGGCCTGTGCGAAGCGTCGATCGCGCGGAAAGATTTCTTGTCCGCCCACTCCTGTTGGACCTGCTGCTCAATGGCGGCGGGCTGATAATGCGGCTGCATGATGAACAAAACCAAGCCGTTGTAAAGTGCTGGATTATACCGGCGCAACGCTCATCCGTTCACCGGATCCGGGCGTATCCACAAGGAATTCAACAGCGGGTTGCTGTCGTGCGGAACTGTTGATGAGCTTCCTGGATTTCTCCGTGTCTCAAGTGTCTCCGTGGTGAGTGAGTCCGTATAATCCGGCGGTGTAACCGCCATCTCCTGTTGCCGAATGTCGATTCTCGAAGGCCTGAATCCCCAGCAGCTCGAAGCCGTCACGCTCCCGCACCAGTGCGCGCTGATCCTTGCCGGCGCCGGCTCCGGAAAGACCCGCGTGCTCACCACCCGCATCGCCTGGCTGATCCAGACCGGCCAGATCGGGCCGCTGGGCATCCTGGCGGTGACCTTCACCAATAAGGCCGCGCGCGAAATGCTCACCCGCATTTCGGCGATGTTGCCGATCAACACCCGCGGCATGTGGGTCGGCACTTTCCATGGATTGTGCAACCGCATCCTGCGCGCGCATCACCGCGAAGCCACATTGCCGCAGACCTTTCAGATCCTCGACTCGGCCGATCAGCTGGCGGTGATCAAGCGGGTGATGAAGGCGATGAATATGGACGACGAAAAGTACCCGCCGCGGCAGGCGCAGATTTTCATCAACGCGGCCAAGGAGCAGGGTTTGCGGGCAGCGCAAGCGGAACCGCCCGACGATGTCTCGCGCCGGCTACTGCCGGTCTACGAAGCCTACGAGGCGCAGTGCAATCGAGAAGGTGTGGTGGATTTCGCCGAACTGTTGCTGCGCTGTTACGAACTACTGGGCCGCAACGAGCTGCTGCGGGATCATTACCGCGGGCGCTTCCGGCACATCCTGGTGGACGAATTCCAGGACACCAACCGGTTGCAGTACCAATGGCTGAAATTGCTGGCCGGCCCGAACAACAGCATTTTCGCGGTCGGCGATGACGATCAGTCCATTTACAGGTTTCGCGGGGCACACGCCGGCAACATGCTCGAGCTGGAAAAGGACTTCCATATCGAAAAAGTCATCAAGCTCGAGCAGAACTACCGCAGCCACGGCAGCATCCTCGATGCCGCCAACGCTCTGATCCGCCATAACCGCAGCCGGTTGGGCAAGAACCTGTGGACCGCGGAAGGAAGGGGCGAGCCGCTGCGGGTCTACGAGGCGATGACCGACGTCGAGGAGGCCGCTTACATTCTCGAAGAGGTGCGCCAGCTTCACAACGAGGGCGTGGCATTGTCGGACATGGCGCTGCTGTACCGCTCGAACGCGCAGTCCCGAGTGCTCGAGCACGCGCTGTTCAACGCCGCGATTTCCTACCGCGTGTACGGGGGGCTGCGCTTTTTCGAGCGCCAGGAGATCAAGCACGCGCTCGCCTACCTGCGCCTTGTTGCGAATCCCGACGACGACGGCGCTTTCCTGCGGGTGGTCAACTTCCCGGCGCGCGGAATCGGCAACCGCAGCCTCGAGCAACTGCAGGACGCCGCCGCAGCGGGCGGCATCTCGCTATGGCAGGCCGCCTGCGCCAATGCGCTGGGCGGCAAGGCCGGCACCAGCACCGCTGCCTTCATCCAGTTGATCGCGGCGATGCGCAAAACGTGCGAGATCCTGCCGCTGCCCGAGATCATTGATCACGTAGTTGCAAGCAGCGGACTGATCGCGCATTACCAGACCGAGAGGGAGGGCGCCGACCGGATCGAGAACCTCAATGAACTGACCAACGCGGCGGCGGCTTTCGTCGGCGAGGGCGGCCCGATCACATTGATCAGCGCGGAGGGCGAGATCCGGTCGGAAGGCGTGAATCCGCTGAATGCTTTCCTTGCGCACGCGGCGCTCGAAGCCGGCGAGCACCAGGCGGGCGAGGGTGCGGACGCGTTGCAACTGATGACCGTGCACTCGGCCAAGGGTCTGGAATTCCACACGGTGTTCATCAGCGGTCTGGAGGAAGGCTTGTTCCCGCACGAAAACAGCCTCTCGGAGCCGGACGGCCTGGAAGAGGAACGGCGACTGATGTACGTCGCGCTCACCCGCGCACGCCGCAGGCTTTACCTCACCCACGCGCAGACGCGCATGCTCCACGGCCAGACCCGTTACAACCTGCCTTCGCGCTTTTTCGCAGAGATCCCCGAGGAGCTGCTGAAACGGATCAACACCACCAGGTTCCCGGGCTTCGCCAGTTCCGAAGCCCGGGCGCCGAAGGTCGAGACCGGCCCATCGGGATGGCGCATCGGTCAGAACGTGGTGCATCCGAAGTTCGGCGCCGGGGTAATCGTCAACGCCGAGGGCCGCGGTTCCGACGCGCGGGTCCAGGTCAACTTCCGCGACGCCGGCCTCAAGTGGCTCGCGCTCGACTACGCCAAGCTTGTTCCGGCGTAAGCTCAAGCGGATTCAGGCCGGGGGTTTAACCGGGACGAACACGTCGCGATAGCTGGTGTAGATCGTCAGCAGCATCACCGGGATCCACACGATCAGACCGAGGCCGAAGGGAATCACCGCGAACACGAGCAGGACAGAACTCACGATGCTGTAGAGGAGCATGGGCAGGACGTTGCGCAGGCAAGCCAGCAGGCTGGTCCACAGCGCCTGGAAGCCGGGCTCATCGCCGAGGATCACCAGCGCCGGGGCGAACCACACTGCCATCGCCAACGGGACGAACAGGACCGTTCCCACCAGCATCGCCTGCAACACTCGCCTTGCGCCCTCGGGCGTGAGCGCCGGGGCATCGAGCGCGCCGATTCCCGCCGCCACCGCATCCTGGAACTCCGGACCACCGAGTGTGAGCATGACCCCGGAGATCACCACCTGCCCCACCAGATACACGCCGCCGACCGTCACCAGATGCGCTGCGTTGTGGCGAAAACCGCGGAAAAGGTGCGCAATCTCGATGTCCTGCCCGCCGTCTTGGTCCTTTGCGGCCGTCATGATCCCGCCGAGGAACACCGGGGTGAGCAGGTACAGCACGTAGGCGCCGATCACCGGCAGCAGGCTCAGCGCCAGGCCGATCAGCATCAGCGCCATGTTGAGGACCAGCCAGATCAGCGGATTCTTGCGGAACAGTTGGAAGGCCGCGACGATCCACTGCCAGCCGCGGCCGGGCGCGACACTGCGGATCGTCATGAGGGGAATTGCGCCGGGTTCATACCGTCAGCCGTTGCGGCCGGTCGGCGGCCTTGCGGTGACTGAGCAGAATGCGGCGGAAACGCTCCGGATCGTGCGCATGGGTCAATTCGCCCGGACGCGGCAGGTGGAAATCGTAAAGTCGCGAAACCCAGAATCGCAGCGCTCCAGCGCGCAGCATCCATGGCCAGGCATCGCGCTCCTGATCGGTAAACGGCCGCACCGAGGTATATGCCTCCAGCAACGACTGGGTGCGCGCCGGATCGAGCGTGGCGTCGGCGTTGGTACACCAGTCGTTCACCGTAATCCCCACGTCATAGACAAAACAATCGACGCAGGCAAAGTAGAAATCGATGAAGCCGCCGACGTGGTCGCCATGACCTTGATCGTGCTGGATCAGCACGTTGTCACGAAACAGGTCGGCATGGACCACGCCGCGCGGCAGGCCTTCGCGCACCTGCTGTGCCTGAAAGCGTATTTCCGACTCCAGCAGTCGCGCGTCCTCGGCGGTGAGGAAGGGATAGATTTCCGGCGCGCAGGCGGTCCACCATTTCTCCCCTCGCAGGTTGTCGAGATGGCCCTTGAATGTGCGGCCGGCCAGATGCATGTCCGCCAGCACGCTACCGACCAGCGCGCAATGCTCCGGCGTCGCGTCGGCAAGCGGATGGCCTTCGAGACAGGTGACGATCGCCGCCGGCTTGCCGTTGAGTTCACCCAGCAATTCGTTCTGCAGGTTGGCAATCGGCTTTGGGCACGGCACGCCGTGGCTGGAAAGATGCGCCATCAGATTCAGATAGAACGGCAGTTCCTGGCGAGTGAGCTTCTCGAACAGCGTCAGCACGAACTTGCCGTGAGTGGTGGTGACGAAATAGTTGGTGTTCTCGATTCCGGACAGAATGCCCTGAAGATCGGCGAGCACGCCGATCGAGTAATTGCGCAGCCAGACCGAGAGCTGTTCCGGCGAAACGGTGGTGAAGACGGACATGAACGGGCTACAGATTCAGTTGCGCTTCTCGCTCGGCCGCAGACGGTTCGAAGCCGCGCTTCTCGTAATGGTTGAAGATCGCCTCGACCACTCCTTTAGGTTCGTCGATTACCTTGATCAGGTCCATGTCGGCCGCATCGATCATGCGTTCGCTTACCATGCGATCTTTCATCCAGTCGACCAGGCCGCGCCAGTAGGATTCCTGCACCAGGATGATCGGGATACGGCGGATCTTCTGCGTCTGCACCAGCGTCATCGCCTCCATCAGTTCGTCCATGGTGCCGAATCCGCCAGGCACCACCACGTAGGCGGAGGCGAATTTCACGAACATGACCTTGCGCGCAAAGAAATGACGGAAAGTCTGGCTGACATCCTGGTACTGGTTGGAGATCTGCTCGTGCGGCAACTGGATGTTGAGTCCGACCGAAAGCGAGCGGCCGAAATAGGCGCCCTTGTTGGCCGCCTCCATTACGCCCGGGCCGCCGCCGGAGATGACGCTGAAACCGGCGTCTGAGAGCTGGCGCGCGATTTCCTCGGTGAGGCGATAGTAGGGATGGTCGGCAGGGACCCGCGCGCTGCCGAACACGCTGACTGCGGGGCGGACGTTGGCGAGGCGTTCGGTAGCCTCGACGAATTCTGCCATAATCCCGAACACCCGCCAGGATTCGCGCGCCGACCACGCTTTCTCGACGAACTCGGGGGCGAGCGGTACCGGAATCTTCTGCTTTTCGCTCATGCTGGATTTTCCGCGCTGATCATCGATGAAAACGCTCTTGCTGGTCGACGGTTCTTCCTACCTTTACCGCGCATTCCACGCGCTTCCCGACTTGCGCAACAGGAACAACGAACCGACCGGCGCCGTTTACGGCGTGCTCAACATGCTGCGCCGGCTGCGTAAGGAAACTGCGGCGGATTATATCGCTTGCGTATTCGACGCAAAAGGAAAGACCTTCCGCGACGACTGGTACGCCGACTACAAGGCCAACCGCCCGCCCATGCCGGAGGAGCTGGTCGCCCAGATCGAACCTCTGCACCAGAGTGTGCGCGCGCTGGGTTGGCCGCTGCTGATGGTCGAGGGGGTCGAAGCCGACGACGTCATCGGCACGCTGGCAACGCAGGCACAGGCCCGGGGCATGCAAACCGTCATATCCACCGGAGACAAGGACATCACCCAACTGGTCAGCCCGGCGGTAAGGCTGGTGAACACCATGTCCAACGAGAATCTCGACGAAAAAGGGGTCGAGGAGAAGTTCGGCGTCAAACCGGAACAGATGGTGGACTATCTGACGCTCATCGGCGACAGCGTGGACAA
>JBQTIV010000101.1:0-1713 GCA_052387775.1 Betaproteobacteria bacterium | reverse complement strand
TTGACCACCGCTTCGGCCACCGGCGCAAAGTCCTCCCCTCCCTCGAGCTTCACCACGTCGGTGCCGCCTTCCTTGAGCATGCGCATGGCATTGTTGATCGCATCCTCGGTGCAGGCGTGATACGCCCCCAGTGGCAGATCACCCACCAGAATCGCCCGCTTGGCGGCGCGCGAGATCGCCTTGGCGTGATGGATCATCTCGTCCATCGTCACCGGTACCGTGCCCGAGTAACCCAGCGCGGTCATGCCCAGCGAGTCGCCGACCAGGATGCAGTCCACGCCGGAGCGGTCCACCAGTTGCGCGGTCGGAAAATCCACCGCGGTGACCTGGAACACCTTCTCGCCCCGGTCCACCTTGGCTTGCAGATCGAAAATCGTGAGCTTCTTCGGTGCCGCTGCTTCCGCCATTCGTGTTCTCCTCTCCATCAAATTCGACTACCTTGACGCAAAGACGCCAAGACGCAAAGTAGGGCATGAGAAAGCCGGGGTCGGCCCCGTTATTTGTGTTGGGCTTCCTTTGCGCCTTCGCGCCTTTGCGTCAGATTTCTTTCGACTTCGGCCGGCCGAAGTTCGGCGGCGAGCTTGTCGAGCACGCCGTTAACGTACTTGTGACCGTCGGTGCCGCCGAAGCTCTTGGCCAGTTCGACGGCTTCGTTGATCACGACCTTATAAGGCGTTTCCGGGTGGTCGCGCAGCTCGCAGGCGGCCAGCAGCAGCAAAGCGTGCTCGACCGGAGACAGCTCCTTCATGGGCCTGTCCAGGTACGGCGCGATGCGCTCATGCAGCGCGTGCGCATCTCCCGTGACCCCGCGCAACAGGGTTTCGGCCAGCACCTGGTCCGCCCTGGCGAAGTCTTTCTGCTCCTTCAACTGGGCAAGCAGAACTTCGGCGCTGCACTCGTTGACCAGCCATTGATAGAGCGCCTGCAGGGCGAACTCGCGGGCCCGGCGCCTACTGTTTTTCATCTATTGCCTTCAGCAGATTGGCCATCTCCACCGCCGCGCGCGCGCAATCCACGCCCTTCTCCTGCGTCCGTGCCTGCGCCTGCTCATCGTTGTCGGTGGTGAGGATGCCGTTGGCAACCGGGATCCCGGTATCGAGTTGCACTGACATCACCCCGCCGGCCGATTCGTTCGACACGACTTCGAAATGGTAGGTCTCGCCACGGATCACCGCGCCGAGAGCGATCAGCGCGTCGAACTTCCCGGTCCCGGCAAGTTTCTGCAGAGCCAGCGGAATTTCCAGCGCGCCGGGCACGGTGACGATCGTCATATTGGCGCGCCGCACGCCCAGCTTGGCGAGTTCGGCCGTGCACGCGGCCAGCAAGCCCTCGCCCGGGTTTTTGTTGAATCGCCCCACCACGATGCCGATGCGAAGGCCGGCACCGGAGAGAATGGGAGGGTATGTATATGGTTCGTCGGTTGCCATAGTTGTTCGTAACTATCGTGACTGCCGTAACTGTCGTGACTGTCGTCAGAGCCGAGAGCTGTTACGAGTCACGCCGTCACGATCGTCACGATCGTCACGTCCGTCACGGCTTCTCCTTCGGCTGCATATATCCGGTAATTTCCAAATCGAAGCCCGCCATGCTCGGCATCTTTCTGGGCGCGCCGAGCACTTTCATCCTGGCCACGCCCAGGTCGCGCAGAATCTGCGCACCGATGCCGTAGGTGCGCAAATCCACTTTCTGCGTTTGCACTTCCTTGTCCATTGC
>JBQTIV010000100.1:0-14849 GCA_052387775.1 Betaproteobacteria bacterium | reverse complement strand
GCTGTGACAATTCGGGCTTGTCCACATAAAGCGTCAGGAGTTATCGCCGACGATTGACGTGGAGTCTGTCTTGCCGCAGGCGGTCGTACGATAACAGGCGGGCAGGCGGCACGACGTGCCGCCCAAGGCGGGACCTACTTGAGTTTCCTGGGGTTCCTGTAACGCGCCGCAACGCGATCTTGCGCTTTGGCAAGAGCCTTCTTGGCCCCTTCCTCGTCTTTCGCTTTCTTGTCCGCGGCCACCTTCTTCGCCTGGGCTTCCGCTTCGGTAGGCGGCGGCAACTTTCCCCACGCCGCGTGGGAAGCCAGCAACAACATGCCGGCCAGGCCGGCGAGCGAAACTTTTCGTCCAATCACTTCAGCCACCTCCCTGCAGTCCGGCGCGCCGCGCGTCACCACGGCCGCGTTTTCCCGCCTTGACTTCCTGGTACCAAAGCTCGTGATGTTCCCTGGCCCAGGTTTCGTCCACCATGCCCGTTTTCATCGCCTGATACGCGCCTTCGGTACCGATGGTTCCCATGTAAATGTGACCAAATGAGGCCAATACGAACAAGAGCGCTCCGACGCCATGCACGATGTTGGCGATCTGCATCGTCTGGCGGGTCTGGTCGAAATTGGGGAAGTCCAGCACCAGGCCGGAGGCGCTCACGATCAAACCGAGCAGCGCCACTCCGCCCCAGAACCAGCCTTTTTCTGCGGCATTGAACCGCCCGGAGGCAACGTGCGCCTTGCCGGTGAGCACCTGCGGCATTTTCAACAACCACTGCAGGTCGATTCCGCGGAAAATATTGTCGCGCAAAAACGTCACGAAGATGCACGCCACGCAGAAGATGAACAGGGGACCGACAAAATTGTGCAGGTTCTTGGAGACGGCGCCGAACCAGGAGAAGGCGTAGTAGCCGATCACCGGCAACAGGAAATACTTGCCGAAAAGCATCAGGACGCCGGTGACCGCCAGCACCACGAAACTCACCGCGGTAAACCAATGCACAATGCGCTCCCACTTGTTGAAGCGCTCGATCATCCGTCCGCTGGGTTTGCCGTGAAGCTTCATCGGTCCGCTGTAGCGGTAGAACCAGCCGATCAGGACCGGCACCAGGATCAGCAGCATGCCGAAAACCAGCGTGACCGGTCCGTTGCGGATCTGCCGCCACGTCTCCCCGCCCGCCTGGATCAGGACGCCGGTTTCGCGTCCGCGCACCTGCGTGGTGTGCGACTCCCCGGAACGCACATCGCGCCAAGTCGGCGCATTATTCAACGGCTGTTTCTGCTGGCGCTGTACCTGGGTTTCATTTTCCGCGGCCTGATTGGCGACAGCTTGATTTTCCGCCGCCCGCACAATAGCAACCGGTACCGTGGCCGATCCGGCTATCGTCACCAATAGCCCCAGCCACACACTGAGCAGCACGCGCGTCAGCATCATCAACCGCCGCGACCCGAGGTGCGCTCATATTCATTCTGGCGCAGGTTGCGGGCCTTGATGGCGCGCTCCCAATCGGCGCGGCCGTTCCTGAATTCATCACCGGCCCAGGCGGGCGTATCCGCCTTGCCCGCGTAGCGGCCTTTGCTGTAGGAAACCTGTTGCGATTTCTCGCCACAGCCTGCCAGCGCCACTACGGCGCCGAGAATCACGACTGGCAACAGGCGCCTCACGAATTCGGCTCCCCGGTTTTCTTTTCCGGCTTGCCGTAGGCGCTGCCCCAGCCCCATACTTCGGCGCCCTTGCCGCGGACGACGACCCTTTCGCGCAGGATGTCCGCGAGCACGTCGCCGTCGCCTCCCAGCAGCGCCTTGGTCGAACACATCTCGGCACACAGCGGCAGCTTGCCTTCTGCCAGACGGTTGCGTCCGTATTTCTCGAACTCCGCTTCGGAGTGGTTCTCCTCCGGGCCGCCGGCACAGAATGTGCACTTGTCCATCTTGCCGCGCATGCCGAAGGCGCCGGATTGCGGAAACTGCGGCGCGCCGAACGGACAAGCGTAAAAGCAGTAGCCGCAACCGATGCACAAGTCCTTGTCGTGCAGGACCACGCCGTCCTCGGTCTTGTAGAAGCAATCCACCGGACATACCGCCATGCACGGAGCATCCGAGCAATGCATGCAGGCGACCGACATGGACTTCTCGCCGGGCAGGCCGTCATTGACCGTGACCACGCGCCGGCGGTTTACCCCCCACGGCACCTCGTGTTCATTCTTGCAGGCGGTGACGCAGGCGTTGCACTCGATGCAGCGTTCTGCATCGCAGATGAATTTCATTCGGGCCATTTGATCCCTCCTCGTCGCGCTCGCCGCGCTAGGCGCGGGCGAACCGGCAAAGGGTCACCTTGGTTTCCTGCATCATGGTGACCGAGTCGTAGCCATAGGTCGTCGCGGTATTCGCCGCCTCGCCGCGCACGAAAGGTGCTGCACCTTGCGGATATTTTTCCAGCAGGTCCTTGCCCTGCCACCAGCCGCCGAAGTGATAAGGCATGAACATCACGCCGGGCGCCACCCGCTCGGTAATCTGCGCTTTGACCTTGATGCGCGCTTTGCTGGGGGTCTCGATCCAGATGTACTCGTCGTTGCGAACGCCCTGGTCGTTGGCGTCCTTCGGGTTGATCTCCGCGAACATTTCCTGCTGCAGCTCCGCCAACCAGGGATTGGAGCGCGTTTCCTCGCCGCCGCCTTCATATTCGACCAGACGGCCACTGGTAAGAATAATCGGATACTCCTTGCCGACATTGCGGTTCTGCTCCTGCACCGAGCGGAACAAGGTCGGCAGACGCCAGAATGTCTTCATGTCCTTGTGGCTCGGGAACTTATCGACCAGGTCCGCGCGCGGTGAGAATAACGGCTCGCGGTGGACCGGGACCGGGTCGGGGAAATTCCACACCACCGCGCGTGCCCTGGCGTTCCCGAATGGCGCGCAGCCATGTTTGATCGCCACGCGGATGATTCCGCCGGACAGGTCAGTCTTCCAGTTCTTGCCCTCGGCCTTGGCTTTTTCTGCCTCTGTGAGTTCGTCCCACCAGCCCAGTTTCTTCAGCAGCACGTGGTCGAATTCCGGATAGCCGCCGTCGAGGTCGGAGTTCTTTGGCTGTGAACCGTCGCCGGCAAGCAGGTCCACGCCGTTGCGCTCGACGCCGAAATTGGCGCGGAAGCAAAGTCCACCGTCCTTCACCTCCTTGGAGGTGTCGTACAGAATGTGGGTGCCCGGGTGTTTCATCTCCGGCGTGCCCCAGCACGGCCATGGCAGGCCAAAGTAATCGCCATCGCAAGGCCCTCCCTTCGCGCGCAGCGTTACCACATCGAAGGTGTGCATGTTCTTCATGTGCAGCTTGAGCCGTTCCGGCGACTGGCCGCTATAACCGATGGTCCAGGTACCGCGATTGATCTCCCTGAGGATGTCCTCGGCCAACGGTTCCTCCCAGCCGTCCTTGCCTTTGCTCAGCTGGGCGTTCTTGACCAGTTCCTTGCCAAAGCCGAATTTCTTCGCCAGCGCATACATGATCGCGTGGTCGGTCTTGGCCTCGAATAGCGGATCGATGACCTTTTCGCGCCACTGCAGCGAGCGATTCGAGGCGGTACAGGAGCCGGAGGTTTCAAATTGTGTCGCCGCGGGCAGCAGATAGACACCGTCCTTGCGATCCGGCATGACCGCCGCGGCAGTTGGATACGGATCGATGATCACCATCAGGTCGAGTTTCTCCATCGCCTGCTTCATTTGCGTGCCGCGGGTCTGGCTGTTGGCGGCGTGGCCCCAGTAAATCAGCGCGCGCAGGTTGGATTCCTGGTCGATATGCTCGTTGGCCTCCAGCACACCGTCGATCCAGCGTGACACCGTCATCCCGGGCTTTTCCATCATGGCCTGGGAAGCGTAGCGGCTCTTCACCCATTCGTAATCCACGCCCCAAACCGTGCACCAGTGTTTCCACGCACCCTCGGCAAGACCATAGTAGCCGGGCAACGATTCCGGATTGGGGCCGACATCGGTCGCGCCCTGAACGTTGTCGTGACCGCGGAATATGTTCGCCCCGCCGCCAGAAATGCCGATGTTGCCGAGCGCCAGCTCGAGAATGCAAAGCGCGCGCACATTGGCGTTGCCCACCGTGTGCTGGGTAATGCCCATGCACCACACCACCGTGCCCGGGCGGTTCTCGTGCATGATCTTCGCCACTTTGAATACGTCCACTTCGTCCACGCCGGTAACGTCGGTCACCCGCTCGGGGGTCCACTGCATGACTTCCTTGCGCACGTCTTCCATGCCGTAGACGCGGTCGCGGATGAACTGCTGGTCTTCCCAGCCGTTCTTGAAGATGTGGTAGAGCACGCCCCAGACGAAGGGAATGTCGGTACCCGGGCGAATGCGCACGAAATGGTCTGCCTTGGCGGCGGTGCGGGTAAAGCGCGGATCCACCACGATCATTTTCGAACCCTTCTCCTTGGCGTGCAGCACGTGCAGCATCGCCACCGGATGCGCCTCCGCGGCGTTGCTGCCGATGAACAGCATCGCCTTGGAGTTCTGCATGTCGTTGTAGGAGTTGGTCATGGCACCATAACCCCAGGTGTTCGCTACCCCGGCCACCGTGGTCGAGTGGCAGATGCGCGCCTGGTGATCGCAGTTGTTGGAGCCCCAGAAGGAAACGAACTTGCGCAACAGGTAGGCCTGCTCGTTACTGTGCTTCGACGAACCGACCCAAAACACCGCGTCCGGGCCGCTGGCGCCGCGGATTTCCAGCAGCTTGTCGCCGACTTCGTTGATCGCCTGTTCCCAGGAAATCCGCTGATATTTGCCGTCGACCAGCTTCATCGGATATTTCAGCCGCCGCTCGCCATGCCCGTGCTCGCGCACAGAAGCACCTTTGGCACAGTGCGCTCCCAGGTTGATCGGGGAATCGAAAACCGGCTCTTGGCGGATCCACACGCCGTTTTGCACCACCGCGTCGACCGCGCAGCCAACCGAGCAGTGGGTACAAACAGTGCGATGCACTTCGGTTGCGCCGCCCTTGGCGGCCGCCGATTCGGCTCTCGCCCTGCCGATCATGTTGAACGGCAGCTGGCTAACGGCAGCGCCCAGGCCGACGGTCAGCCCGGAGCGCTTGAGGAACGTGCGGCGGTCCATGGTGCGCACCGGAACCGCCTCGACAAAACCGGAAAGACGCGACGGCAGTCTCGCGCCTGCGGGTGATTTTCTGCTGAGTTGCATAAGCTCTCCTGCGCGCCTAGACGCGGGTGGTCCGGTAGTAATTGCGGATATGCGCGGAGACGCGGTAACCCTTGGGTCCGGGTTGTGCCGCGTTTGCGGCAGGCCGCGCAGTTTGCGGCTGCTCTCCTGCCACCGTACTGGCCACCGCGCCGGCGCCGCCCAGCCCCAAGGCGATAAGAAAGTTCCTGCGATCGACCTTTGGCTTGCTCATCGGTGTCCTCCGTCGTATGCCCGTTGGCTTCGGTTTTCGCTTCTAGTAAGTCTCGAACAATGCCGCCTCGGTGTCCAGAAACGCTTTGGTCAGTTCCCCGGCGGCGCGGTAGAAGTTGGCGCTCGGCGCCTTTGCCAGCTGCTCGGCGAAGCTCGGATACCAGGGCCCCAAGTGGCGCGTAAAAAAAGCTTTCTGGACCTCGAACGCGGCTGCTGGAATTCCGTCGCTGCCCCGCACCAGCAAGCGCATGACCTCGGCAAGCGCGGCGATGTGATCCTCCGGCTCTGCTGCAGATTGTAAGCGAGAAAGTCCAAGTCGAGCGAGATCCTCGCGCAGTCTGGCCAGCGGTTCCTCCATCAGAAAACCGGTGAGATGCCAGGAGCCGTAAACCATGACCTCGCCGCTGCCGACGCCCACGAACACGTCCTGAAACTCCTGTGCCAGCGACTCCGGGTCCGCGACTGAAGCCGCCGACTGCAGCTTGCGCCAGGCTTCGCCCACGACGCTGTGCGCCGTTTCGGCTGATAAATCGTCCGCGTTTGCCAGCAGCGCCAGCAGATCGGCACCGGCCGCGGCGTGAAAAAGATGCGCCAGCAACGCGTACAGGTCCGCCCGGGCGGCATCCTCCGGGCTCAGCTCTTCGAATTCGCGCGGTGCGGCGGCGGAACTCATTGTTTGAGATCGAACACGCTGACCTCGCCGCCCTTTTCGATCATGTCCACCACGCGGCAGTCCCCGCACATCTTCATGCGTTCGAGCGCCCCGGGTGCGGAAAACATCGAGTGGCCGGCGATTTTTACGAGCATGCTCTGCAACATCCGCTGGGTGCCGAATTCCTTGCCGCAGCGGATGCAGTGAAAAGGCTGGTCCTGGTTCAGTATCCGCTCTGCCTTGGCCTGGCTGCCGACCAGCAGACGCGGCACCAGCCTGATGGCGTCCTCCGGACAAGCCTGTTCGCAAAGTCCGCACTGCACGCAGTTGGCCTCGATGAAACGCAATTGCGGCTGGTCGCGGCCGTCAGCAAGTGCAGCTTGCGGACACGCCCCGACGCAGGCCATGCACATGGTGCAGGTATCAAGATTGACCTCGATCTCGCCGAACGGCGCGCCGGCCGAGAGCGAAATCACCGTCTGCGGCCTCGGCGCGTGGGTCGCCAGATGCTCGATGGCGAAAGCCAGCGACGTACGCTTCTCATCGAAAAGCCGGAAGTCGGCAGGCTGCGCCGGACTTTGCGCCGCATCGAGACTCCAGATGCGCTGCTCCAACGCCTGCAGGTCCGCGGTCACGACGAGTTCGAAATGGCTGCCCCGGTAACCAAAAGCCCGCAGGATTTCCTCGCCGAAGCCCATCTGCCGGCGCAGCGCCTCGAAGTAGCCGGGCGACTCGCTGCCGGTAGATACCACCGTGACCTGAGCAGCGCCGAGCGCGACAGCACCGAGCAGCAGATCGAGCCCAAGCGAAGCAACGTGGAATGTCTCCACCGGGATCACCCGTGCAGGCAGCCCGCGACGGCGGCCAAGCTTCAGAATCAACTCGCGCCCGTCCGTGCCGTTGTGAAACAGCACGCAGGCATCCTTGCCGCCGGCGTCGCGATAGGCGCCGAGCATCGCCCGCAGCTTTTCGCCCTGGAAGGACATTTTCGGGTAGGCGTAGCTCATCGCCCCGGACGGGCACACGCTGGCACAGGCGCCGCAGCCCATGCACAAATGCGGGTTCACCTTGACGCGATCGCCATTGGCGGAAATCGCCTGCGTCGAGCAGATGTCGATGCACTGGTGGCAGCCCTTGAGTTTCGAGCGGCTATGCGCGCAGATCGTCGCGTCGTACTGGAAATAACGCGGCTTCTCGAAATCGCCAATTGCCGTAACGATTTCCTTGACGGCCCTGGCCTGCGCCGCCAGATCGCGCCCCGGCGCGAAATAGCCCTGCGGTGGCTGCGGCATCGCGAATAGCATCTGATCGGAGACGTTCAGGATAAGGTCGAATCGGTCGCTGCGCGTGCGCCCGGTGCGCTCGAAATCGATCGCTTTGACATCGCCGCAGGCGGCCACGCACTGCCGATGGCTCTTGCACTTGTCGAGATCGATCTGATACATGAAATCTATCGCCTGTTCCGGACAGGCACGCACACAGGCATTGCAACGCGTGCAGACCTCGAGATCGATCGGATTGAGCTGTTCCCAGGCGATGCTGAAGTTACCGAGGTAACCCTCGATATGCGTCACTCTGCCCGAGGTCACCGCGAAGCGGCGGTCCACCGGCAATTCGGCGCTTTCACCGCCGCCGATGATCAGCACCGACACATCGAGCGTGTCGGCCAGTTCGCCCGCCCAGCCGAGCGCCGACCGGGCGTCGCCGACGATCAAAAGTTTGCCTTCGGAATGATAGGAGACGCCTGGAACGGGATCCGCTTCGGGCAGTCTTGCCGCAGCCAGCAGCGCAGCAATCCTGGGCGTGGCTGCCGCAGCTTCTTGCGGCCATTGGGCCTGCTCGCGTTGCAGGAGATATTTCGTTTCAGTAGACACTTTAACTCTGACCCGGAGATTCCTCGTCTGTATCCGCCGGACTTGTTTGCCGTTCCCCGGACGCTGTTTGCATCGGCTGCGCCGTCGCTGTCTTGGCTTTCGGATCCACGGATTGCGGCGTTCCCGGTTCCGTCGGCGCGTCGGCCCTTGCGTCGGCGAGCAGTTCGCGGGCTTGCACAAGCCCGGCGAGCATCCCGGCAGGAAGTGGATCGGGGGATGAATAGTCGCCGACGTAAACGTCCAGCCCGTCGCTAGCCCGGTAGTGCGGACTCATGAACAGTTTCTTCAACGCCGCACTGCGCGTCTCGCGGTCCACTTCGGGGCGCATGAAGTCTTTGAAGTCGGACTCGAAACCGAGGTCTTCAACGGGCGGCAGGTTTGGCGGCACGGTGGATTCAACCGGCCCCGTTTCGACCGCGGTCTCCGCCGATTCGTGCTTGCGCCGTGACCAG
This sequence comes from Betaproteobacteria bacterium, assembly GCA_052387775.1. Taxonomy (GTDB): domain Bacteria; phylum Pseudomonadota; class Gammaproteobacteria; order Burkholderiales; family JACQAP01; genus JACQAP01. The sequence goes on along the minus strand of JBQTIV010000100.1, from coordinate 6,478 downwards.
CGGCGCAGAAAGGATTCGTCGTTGCTCACCGGGCCATCCCCGCGCGGTTGTCGCGCTTGCGCACTTTCTTGGGTTCCGGGCGATAGTGCCTCTCCACGAAACGCGCCACCCACTGCGCGATCGCGTCGGGCATCGCGACCGCGTCCACCTGCTCGCCGGCGTCGAGCAATCGCGCGGCTTCGTGGTAGCTTACCGTTACCGTATGCGGTTGCGGCTCTTCGCCGCGCATGCGCCACATCACAAACACTCTTGGCTGTGGCGCATTGAGATTCAGGTAATAGCCTTCCGCCTCATCGCGATACAGTTCCATCGCGCAACCGTCGAACAGCACCTGGCGCGCGAATGCATCTGCGATCAGGACCCGTCGCCCAGGCGCCACCGCATCGCTGGCCACCACGCCGCGCGCTTCCCACTTGAAGGAAACCCACTTGCTGGCCAGCGATTGCCGCGCCATGACGACGCCCACGACAAGACGCTCAGGTTTCATCATCTCTACCGTCAAGACCACATAGCGAAGAATGACTTGCCCGACTCCGACGCCGAATTATAGAGGCCCGGGAACACTGCAGACAGAATAACGCCATAAGACTGTTGCCGTCCCGCCTTTGATGACCCCCGATCAGGATAAGGCCCTAACCTTACCGGAAACATGGAAATGTGCCGGCCGGCATGGCAAAGGCCGGGATTTGCGATAATTTCGACCATCGACGATGCTGCATGGCACCCGCCCACCTCTCAATCAATGCTCGTATTCGCATGCACCGACCCGCCCTGACTTCGGCAAGCCGCCCGCTCACTTTCATGGTGGACGCCCGCAATGAGCGCGGCGAAACCGAAGCGACTGCTATCGCCGGCGAGCATCCCCTGACGCTTTATGTGGACAAGCGCGAGATCGTCACCCTGATGACTCTGGGCGGGGCGCCCGAGGCGCTGGCGATTGGCTACCTGCGCAACCAGCGCCTGGTCAATCGCCTCGAAGACATCAAGTCAGTGCAGGTGGACTGGGAAGCCAACGCGGTGGCCGTGGTGACCCGCAGCGGCCTGAAGGATGCAGAACGCAAAATGGGCAAGCGCACGGTCACCACCGGCTGCGGCCAGGGCACCGTGTTCGGTGAACTGATGGAAGAAATCGATAAGGTCACGTTGCCCGCGGAAGCGGTGCTCAGTGAAGCAGATTTTTTCGGGCTCATCGAAGCTGTGCGCAAGCGCGAAACCATCTACAAGCAGGCCGGCGCGGTGCACGGTTGCGCGTTGTGCAAAGGCGCGGAAATCCTGTTTTTCGTCGAGGACGTCGGCCGCCACAATGCGGTGGATGCAATAGCAGGGCAGATGTGGCTGGAGGACATCGACGGCGGCGACAAGGTCTTCTACACCACCGGGCGCCTCACTTCGGAAATGGTGATCAAGTGCGCGCAGATGGGCATACCGATCCTGGTGTCGCGCTCGGGACTCACGCAGATGGGTTACGAAATCGCGCAGAAGGTCGGTCTCACCATGATCGGCCGGGCGAGCGGAAAGCATTATCTTCTCTTCACCGGCGAACACCGCTTCCTGCAGAAGCAGGACTGAGGACTGAGTGCTGAAGGAAAAGAAAAATCCAAGCCCTTCGTCCCTCGCCGCTCCCACCCATGCCTTCCTCTCAGCACTCAGCACACGGCACTCAGCACTCCGGCCAAGTTACGCCGGTCACCGGCGTCATTCTCGCCGGGGGGCTTGGCAGTCGAATGGGCGGCGTGGACAAGGGCCTGCAGTTACTCGGCGGCCGGCCGATGGCGGCGCGGGTGCTGACGCGATTGGCGCCGCAAGTCGATGAAGTGCTGATCAACGCCAACCAGAACCTGGAGCGTTATGCGTTGCTCGGCTGCCGCGTCGTGCCGGATCAGCTAGGCGGATACGCCGGGCCGCTGGCCGGGCTGCACTGCGGACTTTCAGAGGCACGCCACGAACTTGTAGCCACGGTTCCCTGCGATTCGCCTTTTCTGCCCGAAGACCTGGTCGCGCGCCTCGCGGCACCACTGCACGACGACAGCGTGGATCTGGCTGTGGCCAGGACCGGAATTCAACCGCATCCGGTGTTCTGCCTGGCCAGGCGCCGCCTGCTGCCTCACTTGTCCGCATTTCTGCAATCCGGAGGCCGCAAGATCGACGCATGGTACGCGACGCTGAAAGTGGCGGAGGTGGCCTTCGACGACGAAGCCGTGGCGTTCAGCAACATCAACACCGCGGAGGAATTGCGCTCCGCCGAAACGTCTCAGCGTTTGCCGGGGGAATAGCCCGCTGATGCGGGCGCGGGATGCAGGATCTGGAAGAATACCTCGTCCTGCTTGATCATTCCCAGATCGGACCGTGCGCGCTCCTCGATTGCGTCGTAGCCCTGCTTCAGGTCGAGGACCTCGGCATTGAGCGCGGCATTGCGCGCGGCAAGCTGCGTATTCGTGTCGCTCTGCGTGTCGATCTGGCGGTCGAGTTCCCAGACACGCATCCAGCCGCCCTTGCCGAACCACAACGGGTTCTGTATCAGCGCAATCAGCACGATCAGGGCGAGAGCGAGAAAACGCATCGGCTAATTGATCTGATGGAAGGCGTCGCGGCCGGCGTAGCTCGCCGAGTCGCCGAGATCTTCCTCGATGCGCAGCAACTGGTTGTACTTCGCCAGCCGGTCGGAACGCGACAGCGAGCCGGTCTTGATCTGCAGCGCGTTGGCGCCCACGGCGAGATCGGCGATAAAAGTGTCCTCGGTTTCCCCGGAACGATGTGACACCACCGCGGTGTAGCCTGCCCGTTTGGCCATCTCGATCGCGGCAAGGGTCTCGGTGAGAGTGCCGATCTGGTTGATCTTGACCAGGATCGAATTGGCAACGCCCCGGCGAATGCCTTCTGCCAGGATCTTGGTGTTGGTGACGAACAGGTCGTCGCCGACGATCTGGAACCTTTTGCCGAGCCTGTCGGTGAGGATCTTCCAGCCCTCCCAGTCGCCTTCGGCCATGCCGTCCTCGATGCTGATGATCGGGTACTTGTCCATCCATGCCGCCAGATAGTCGGTGAACTCCTTGGCGCTCAATTTCAGCTTGTCCGCGGCGAGGTCGTATTTGCCGTCCTTGAAGAATTCCGAGCTTGCGCAGTCCAGTCCGATTGCAACCTGCGATCCGGGCGTGTATCCGGACGCCTCGATCGCCTCGAGGACGAGTTTCAGCGCCGCCTCGTTGTTCGGCAGCTTCGGCGCAAAGCCGCCTTCATCGCCCACCGCAGTGGACATGCCTTTCTTGTCGAGCAGTTTCTTCAACGCCTGGAAGATCTCCGCACCGCAGCGCATCGCCTCGCGGAAGCTTTCCGCACCCACCGGGATGATCATGAACTCCTGCAGGTCGAGGCTGTTATTGGCATGTGCCCCGCCGTTGATCACGTTCATCATCGGCACCGGCAGTTGCATCCTGCCGGCCCCGCCGAGATAGCGGTATAGCGGCAGTCCGGACTCCTCGGCAGCAGCTTTGGCCACCGCCAGCGAGACCGCCAGCAGGGCGTTGGCACCCAGACGCGACTTGTTCTCCGTGCCATCCAGTTCGATCAGCGTCTGGTCGATGAAGCTTTGCTCGACCGCGTCCAGGCCTACGATCGCTTCGCAAATCTCGGTGTTGACGTTCTCCACTGCCTTGAGCACACCTTTGCCGCCATAGCGGCCCTTGTCACCGTCGCGCAGTTCTATGGCTTCGCGCGTGCCGGTGGATGCGCCCGAAGGCACCGCGGCCCGGCCGCTTACGCCTGACTCGAGCAGCACGTCGGCTTCCACGGTCGGATTACCCCGCGAATCCAGAATCTCGCGCGCAACGATGTCGACAATCGAACTCATTCCTGTTTCCTTATCGGCGTTGTATTAGTTGGTTACCGGACCGCTCCGGCCATCAGCGCATTTTCGGCGAAGCTGCGCTTCTTGACCAGTTCATCCAGAGCCTTGAGCGTTTCCAGCAGCGGCCTCATCAGATACAGCGGCCAGGCGTTCGCTCCGTCGGAAAGCGCCTTCTCCGGTTGCGGATGCGTTTCCATGAATACTCCGGCCACGCCGGTTGCCACCGCTGCCCGCGCCAGTACCGGCACGAATTCGCGCTGGCCGCCGCTGAAGCTGCCCTGCCCGCCCGGCAATTGCACTGAATGCGTTGCATCGAACACCACAGGACACCTGGTTTCGCGCATGATCGCCAGCGAACGCATGTCGGAAACCAGGTTGTTGTAGCCGAACGAGGTGCCGCGTTCGCACACCATGATGTTGTCCGCCCCGCTCGCCTCGCGCGCCTTGTCCACCACGTTCTTCATTTCGCCCGGGGCGAGAAACTGGCCTTTCTTGATGTTGACCGGCTTGCCGCTCATCGCCGCCGCACGGATGAAATCAGTCTGCCGGCACAGGAAAGCCGGCGTTTGCAGCACGTCAACCACCGCCGCGACCGCGGCAATCTCGTCCTCGGCGTGCACATCGGTCAACACCGGGACGCCGATTTGGCTGCGCACTTCGGCCAGTATCTGCAGGCCGGCATCCATGCCCAGGCCGCGGAATGATTTGCTGGAGCTGCGGTTGGCCTTGTCGTACGAGGCCTTGTAGATGAAAGGCACGCCAAGCGCCGCGGTGATTTCCTTGAGCTTGCCTGCCGTATCCAAGGCCATTGCCCGGGATTCGATCACACAGGGGCCCGCAATAAGAAACAGCGGCCGATCCAGCCCGACCTCGAATCCACAGAGCTTCACGCGAACCTCATTTGCACGGGCCCCTCACGAGCGCTTCCGCGGTCGCATCCCCGAAGGGGCCCCTGCTCTGCGCTGCAGCGCTCCCCGCAATAAGAAACAGCGGCCGATCCAGCCCGACCTCGAATCCACAAAGTTTCATGAGCCGTGAATCAGGCGATGCTCTTTAGCTTCGCCACTTCGCGTTCCGGCGCTGCGCCATCGCCTTCGGCGTTGCGCACCGCCGCCCGGATGAACGCCGAAAACAACGGATGGCCCGCGCGCGGGGTGGAAGTGAATTCCGGATGGAACTGGCAGCCGACGAACCAGGGATGGTCTGGCAACTCGATCATTTCCGTGAGTTCATGGCTCGGCGAGATACCGCTCATGCGCATTCCCGCCTCCTTGAGTCGCGGCATGTAGCCGTTGTTGACCTCGTAGCGGTGGCGATGTCGTTCCACGATCCTGTCGGTTCCATATATGCCGTGCACCAGCGAACCGGGCATCAGCAGGCATTCCTGCCCGCCCAGCCGCATGGTGCCGCCGAGATCCGAAGTCTCGCTGCGCTGTTCCAGTTTTCCGCTGCTGTCGCGCCACTCCGAAATCAGCGCGATCACCGGATACTTCGTGTTGGGCTCGAACTCGGTGCTGTGCGCGCCTTCCATCCCGGCGACATGGCGCGCGTACTCGATGACCGCGAGCTGCATTCCCAGGCAGATGCCCAGGTAAGGAACACGGTTTTCGCGGGCGTAGCGGACTGCATTGATCTTGCCCTCGACGCCGCGCTTGCCGAAGCCGCCCGGGACCAGGATCGCGTCCATGTTCGCCAGCCCGCCGGTGCCGTCGGTTTCGATACTCTCCGAGTCGATGTAGTGGATGTTGATGCGGGTGCCGTTGTGCATGCCGGCGTGGGCCAGGGCCTCGGAGAGCGATTTGTAGGATTCGGTCAGGTCCACGTACTTGCCGACCAGCGCAATATTGACCTCGTGGGCCGGATGCTCGCGCGCCTGCACCAGTTTTTCCCATTGCGACAGATCCGCCGGCGGCGCCTTGATGTCGAGCTTGCGGCAGACGATCTCATCGAGTTTCTGCAGGTGCAGCAGTCCCGGAATCTTGTAGATCGAGTCCACGTCCACCGCCGATATGACCGCTTCCTCCTCGACGTTGGTGAACAGCGCGATCTTGCGTCGTTCATTGACCGGCACCACGCGGTCGGCGCGGCACAGCAGGATATCCGGCTGAATGCCGATTTCGCGCAACTCCTTCACCGAGTGCTGTGTGGGCTTGGTCTTGATCTCGCCTGCTGAAGGGATGTACGGAACCAGCGTCAGGTGGATGAAGCAGGTGTTGCCACGGCCGAGCTGGATGCTCATCTGCCGCACCGCTTCCAGAAACGGCAGGGATTCGATGTCGCCCACGGTGCCGCCGATCTCGCAGATCGCCACCTCGGCGTCCCCGGCACCCATGCGGATGAAGTGCTTGATTTCGTCGGTGATGTGCGGGATCACCTGCACCGTGCCACCGAGGTAGTCGCCGCGCCGCTCTTTCTTGATGACACTTTCGTAGATCTGGCCCGTGGTGAAGTTGTTGCGGCGGGTCATCTTGGCATTGACGAAGCGCTCGTAATGCCCGAGGTCCAGGTCGGTCTCGGCGCCGTCCTCGGTCACGAACACCTCCCCGTGCTGGAAGGGGCTCATGGTGCCGGGATCAACGTTGATGTAGGGGTCGAGCTTGAGGAGGGTGAGCTTGATGCCGCGGGATTCGAGGA
>JBQTIV010000099.1:0-1682 GCA_052387775.1 Betaproteobacteria bacterium | reverse complement strand
GTGGGCTCGAAGAACAGGCCGCCGAGCGCGTGCTTCTTGCCGCCGACGACGATTTTTGCACCCTTGGAAACCGCGTCCTGGACGTGCTCCTCGACTTTCGCCAGCGCGTTTTCGTCTATCAGCGGGCCGATGTTCACGCCGGTTTCGGTGCCGCGGCCGACTTTGAGCGCCCTCACCTTCTCCGCGAGTTTGGCGGCGAACCTGTCGTACACGCCATCCTGCACCAGGATGCGGTTGGCGCAGACGCAGGTCTGACCATTATTGCGGTACTTGGAAATCATTGCGCCTTCGACCGCCGCGTCGATGTCCGCGTCATCGAAGACCAGGAACGGCGCGTTACCGCCGAGTTCGAGCGAGACTTTTTTGATCGTGGCCGCGCTCTGCTTCATCAGCACCGAACCGACTTCGGTGGAACCGGTAAAGCTGATCTTGCGCACCGTGGTGTTCGACGTCAGCTCTGCGCCTATCTCCTTCGCGCTGCCGCTGATTATGTTGATGACACCTTTGGGGACGCCGGCGCGCTCGGCAAGTTCGGCCAGCGCAAATGCGGAGTAAGGCGTTTGCGTCGCCGGCTTGATCACCACCGTACAGCCGGCGGCGAGCGCCGGTGCTGCCTTGCGGGTGATCATCGCCGCCGGGAAGTTCCACGGGGTGATCAGTCCGCACACGCCGACCGGCTGCTTGATGACCACCAGGCGCTTGTCGGCCTGGTGCTGCGGAATCACGTCGCCGTAGACGCGCTTGGCTTCCTCCGCGAACCATTCGATGAAGGATGCGGCGTAGGCAATCTCGCCCTTGGCTTCGGCAAGCGGCTTGCCCTGCTCGGTGGTCATGATCAGCGCCAGATCCTCGGTGTTGGCGATCATCAACTCGAACCACTTGCGCAGAATGTTGGCGCGCTCCTTGGCCAGTTTCGCGCGCCACGCCGGCAATGCGGCGTTCGCCGCTTCGATGGCGCAACGGGTTTCTGCCGCTCCCATCTTCGGGATGGCGCCAATCACCGAGCCGTCGGCAGGATTGGTGACGTTGATGGTCGCCTTGGAGTCGGCATCCCGCCATTCGCCGTTGATGTACGCCTGCTGACGGAAAAGCCGCGAATCTCTTAGTGGCAGGGCGAATTTGGCATCGCGGGGGATGTTCATTTTGAATACCTCTCGACTTCCGGAAAATGGAGGGTGACGGTACGGATTATAGGCCTCGGAAACATCAGTGGTACGTGACGGACGTGAAAACGCGCCGGCATCACGCGCGTTTCAGTGGAGGCTAACATTTGCGCAGCCAATGTTACGCCGGAACTACAATTCCACCTTATGCGGGCAATGCCCGCATATTCGTGACGGTCGTGACGACGAACGAAGGCTGAACCAACACCGAGGATCAAACAGACCAACGCTTTAGTCTCTTTTTTTTGTCCTTACCCCGTCACGTCGTCACGTTCGTCACGCCGTCACGCCCAAGCACTTTCTTTCAGAAAGTGCCTGGATACGCCCCACCATCAATGAGGAAATTCATTCCGGTGATGTAGCCTGCCTGCCTGCTGCACAGGTAGGCGCAGGCGTCGCCAAACTCGTCCGGGTTGCCGAATCGTCCGGCCGGCACCGTTTTCATCCGCGCCAGATGCACTTCCTCCACCGGCTTACCCTGCATTTTGGCGGCGGCCTGGCTGCTGCTCTTGAGCCGGT
>JBQTIV010000098.1:0-5791 GCA_052387775.1 Betaproteobacteria bacterium | reverse complement strand
CGCCGGGCTATAGCGAAGCGGCGGCGGTATTCATGGCGCGCCGCCGCCTGGAACCGAACGGTGCGTTCTTTCTGCCGTATCTCAAGGCCGGCACCACGGTTCTTGACTGCGGTTGCGGGCCGGGAACGATTACCCGCGAAATTGCGCAACGCGTCACGCCCGGGCGCGTCATCGGGCTCGATTTCAACGCGGAGCAAGTGGTCCTCGCCTCGCGCGATGCCAGGTCAGAGGGCATCGCCAACGTCGAATTCAAACAGGGCAGTGTGTACGAATTGCCGTTTGCGGACGCCGCGTTCGATGCGGTGTTCTCGCATGCCCTGCTGGAGCATCTGCGCGAGCCGGCGAAGGCCGTCACGGAATTCAGCCGCGTGCTCAGGCCGGGTGGCGCGCTCGGCGTGTGCACGCCGGACTGGGGTGGATTCCTGGTGGCGCCGCCCTCGGAAGAGCTGTTGCTGGCATTCGAGGCGTACAAGAACTTGCAGATCCGCAACGGCGGCGATGCCTATTGCGGGCGCAAGCTGGGCGAACTCCTTGCGGATGCCGGTTTCGCAAAAATCGAGTTGTGCGCCCGCTACGAGAATTACGATCCGCTCACCGTCATCGCCGATTTCCTCGCGGTGAATCTCGAGGAGTCGGGCGACGCCAGGAACGCCGCTGTATGGCGAAAGTGGGGACGCAGCCCGAATGGCCTGTTCGCGCAGGCTTGGGTCAGTTGTGTGGGAAAAAGAACGTGAAGGGTGAATGAGTGAAGGGCGAAGGGTACAAGAAAAAACCGGCAGGCGCTGCAAGCGCGCTGCCGGTTTTGAGTGGATTGAAGCTTTGTAGTTATTAGTGTCTCAGTACAGCACGACCGGGTTGCCGGGTGAGCCCGTGCCGCCGATTATGCGCAGCGGCGCCCAGATGAACGCGGCTTCCTTGATGCCGGCCTTGACCAGCGACTCGGTGTCCACGTTCTCCAGGTTCCAGATGCCGCGGCGGGGCATGCCTTCCGTGTGGCAGGGCACGGCATAGCCGTCGCCTTGCTCGCCGAAGGGCTGCGCGTCGTTCGCTGAGGTGTCGCCCATTTGAAGGGCGATGTCGCGATCGAACATGTACTGGCAGCCGCTGATGCCCCAGCCAGGTTCGCCTTGCGCGAAGATCGCCCGCGCGGCGGCACGTTGCTCGCTGGTCAGCGATTTGTAACGTCCGTTACCCCATGTGTTGCCTTGGCCGGTGTGCAGCGCCACGCAGTCGCCCGAGCCGATATCGGCAATGCCCATGGCTTTGATCATACCGGCCATGTCCGCAGCGGTCACGATGCCGGGGGAGTCAGTGCTCTTCGGGATCGGCAACATCTCCGCGGATGACGGAATCTTGCCCTGCGACTTGCGATAGGCGACGGCATCCAGCACCACCAGACGGCAAACAAAGCCGAGTTCACCGACGTGCTCGACGCCCAGCGGACCCATGCCAAACACACGACCGCCTGCGCCACGCTCGTAGGACTCGTGCGCAAAGTTACCGTTGTGGAACAGCATACCCTTGGAGGTGTTCACGCCGATGTGGCCGGGACCGTCGAACTGGGTCTGGATCTGGCCGATTTCGGTGGTGACGAACTCATCGTGGTAGACCAGGGCGTTCTTGCCGAACGGTCCGCCTTGCGGCGTTCCGGGGATGACCATCCGCCAGGCGCGCGGACCGAATGCCGGTGCCTCGTGGTGATAATACTTGCCGACGGTGATGGCCTTGAACTGTTTGACCGTGGCCAGAGCGCGCTTGATGTTGGCCGAATTCTTGGTGTGGTTCGCTGAACCGGCCTTGTCACCCTTGCCCCACTTCGTATAGCCCCAGCTCAGGGCGGTGTCGTCGGTCGCGCCTTGCATCATCTGGCCCATCGCGGAGCCCGCGAAAGCGGCCAGCAGCACGCCCGTAAATATGGATAGTTTCATTTTGATTTCTCCTCCTAGGTATCGATAAAAAATGCCAGACTGCGGCACGTTCCTTTTTTTCTTTCTCTGCCTGGCTGGGCGCGAATCCATTGCGGGTTCATGCCTTGCAGACAGCAGCTACGATGGCACAAAGCGCCCCTGTCACGCAAGACGAAAGACTCGAACTTCTGAAGAGTTATTTGGCAGTAAGTACCATGACGCCTATGGTGCGGTGCGCAAAACAGGCCCGACCGAATTGACGGGCCTTGCAGCGCAAGCGGCGGCGGTCTATGGTGGACAGCCATAGCGCTAGTAAATTGGCAGGTTCCGTGATCTCGCAGAAACAGGTCGATTCCTACCACCGCGACGGATATCTGGTCGTCGAAAACGTACTGGATACCGCGGTCGTGGGAAAAATCCTCTCGGTCATCGCCGGCCTAGTGGCCAAGGCCAGGGGCGAGACGACCCATACCGATATTTACGACCTCGAACCTACCCACACGCCGGAGAACCCTCGTGTGCGGCGCATCAAAACCCCGCACAAGCTGAACCCGTTGTTCTGCGACGTGGTCAAGCACCCGAAGATGCTGGCTGTCGTGAAGGCGCTGCTCGGACCGAACGTGCGCCTGCATGGCTCGAAGCTAAACATCAAGGCGCCCAAGTACGGCTCGCCGGTGGAGTGGCATCAGGACTGGGCATTCTATCCGCACACCAACGATGACATTCTGGCGATCGGCGTGATGCTCGACGACGTCGAACTCGAGAACGGCCCGATGCTGGCAATGCCGGGTACGCATCGGGTGAACAAGGTCTGGGATCATCACCTTGACGGGCGCTTCGTCGGTGCGATGGATCCGACCCGGACCCCGGATCTCGATTTTTCGAAGGCCGTCGCCTGCACCGGCAAAGCCGGCTCCTGCTCATTCCATCACGTGCGCCTGGTGCACGGTTCGGCGCAGAACACCTCCGATTTGCCGCGCCAGTTGCTGCTTTACGAATGTGCGGCAGCGGATGCCTGGCCGCTGGTAAATTTCAAGGATCTCGACGAACTCAACAGCCGCATGTTGTGCGGCGAACCGACCCTCGCACCTCGCCTCGAGAAGGTGCCGGTGCGCATGCCGTTTCCACCGGCGCTGGCGCAGGGTTCGATTTACGAGAACCAGTCAGTACTGCGTAACCGGTTCTTTGCGGTCAAGTCCGCGACCTGAGCGAAAGCAAGCGCTCAACGCGGACCACCACGAACGCTCAACGCAGAGGACGCAGAGGACGCGGAGAAAAAGCAAGAGGGAGACAATACGTTCGGGTGAAATCCTTCCATTGACTGATGATCCATCGCAGCGAAAGTATGCGGCACGGGTTCGCGATTATTCGACTCAGCTCTCATCCTCAATTTTCTTTTCCTCGTTTTTGTTTTTCCACTGCGTCCTTTGCGTCCTCTGCGGTGAGCGTTCTGCGTTAAGCGTTTTCGATAAAGAAGAAGTCGTCTGGAGAAGAGGCCATGGATGTCCGCGCAGCAGTTGCGCACAAGGCGGGCGCGCCGCTCGCCATCGAAACGGTGCAGCTCGATGGCCCGAAGGCCGGAGAAGTGCTGGTCGAGATCAAGGCCAGCGGAATCTGCCATACCGACGAGTACACGCTTTCCGGCGCCGACCCGGAAGGGCTGTTCCCGTCCGTCCTCGGGCACGAGGGCGCAGGCGTGGTCGTGGATGTCGGGCCGGGCGTGAAGAGCCTGAAGAAGGGCGACCATGTCATCCCGCTTTATGTTCCCGAGTGCCGCGAGTGCGAGTATTGCGTGTCGCAGAGAACCAACCTTTGCCAGGCGATCCGCGTCACCCAGGGCCAGGGCCTGATGCCCGACGGGACCAGTCGCTTCTCGCTGGGCGGGAAGAAATTGCACCACTACATGGGCACTTCGACGTTTTCCAATTACACCGTGGTGCCGGAAATTGCACTGGCGAAAATCCGCACGGATGCGCCGTTCGACAAAGTCTGCTACATCGGCTGCGGGGTAACCACCGGAATCGGCGCTGTAATCTACACCGCGAAAGTCGAACCGGGCGCCAACGTGGTGATTTTCGGCCTCGGCGGCATCGGGCTCAACGTGGTGCAGGGCGCGCGCATGGCCGGTGCCAACATGATCGTTGGCGTGGACCTGAATGCGAAACGGCGCCCGCTCGCGGAGAAATTCGGCATGACGCACTTTGTCAATCCGCAAGACATGGCCGAGAACGAAATCGTGTCCTACCTGGTGAACCTTACCAACGGCGGGGCGGATTACAGCTTCGAATGCATCGGCAACGTGAAAGTCATGCGCCAGGCGCTGGAGTGCTGTCACAAGGGTTGGGGCGTGTCAGTCATTATCGGTGTCGCGCCGGCGGGCGCGGAGATCGCGACCCGGCCGTTCCAGCTGGTGACCGGCCGCGTCTGGAAAGGCACGGCCTTCGGCGGTGCGCGCGGCCGCACCGACGTGCCGAGGATCGTGGACTGGTACATGGATGGCAAGATCAACATCGACGACCTCATCACCCATAAACTCAAGTTCGAAGACATCAACAAAGGTTTTGACCTGATGCATGTCGGTGAGTCCATCCGCTCCGTCGTGGTCTATTAGAAAAAAATCTGACGCAAAGGCGCAAAGACGCAAAGTAGAACAAAAAATAAGATTTGCAGAAATCGACCCGCTTGGTCCGGTTTGCTCGCGATGCAACCACCAGAGCAGATTTCACGTTGAAGTTTCCTTGCATGATTTCGCTTTTCTTTGCGTCTTTGCGCCTTTGCGTCAAGGTTCTATTGAGGGAGTAGGGGCATGCAGAAACTGCTGATTTACCAATCGCTGTGGGCGATGGAGCGGCGCCGTCCGGACGGCCAGGAATGGACGCTCGATGAGAAACTGAACATGATCCACGGCGCGGGCTTCGACGGCTGTGGCGTGCGCTTCTTCGATTACAAGTACGCAAAAGAGGTCACGGATTTCCTGCGCGCCCATAGCATGACCTGGCAGGCGCAGTGCTACCCGCAGAAAGTGGACGACCTCAAGCCCATCCTGGAACACGTGAGGGAACTGGGTGCCGATCACATCAACCTGCAAGCGGACGTGCGGCCGTATTCGCTCGAAGAGTGCATTCCCTACATCGAAGGCTGGCGCCGGCTCGCCCACGACGCGAACATCCCGGTGCATATCGAAACGCACCGCGACCGCATGACCACGGATCTCTTTCTCACGATGCACTTGCTCGACTGTTTTCCGGATTTGCGCCTGACCGGCGATCTGTCGCATTACGTGGTGGGGCGCGAATTTGCCTGGCCGATCAGCGACGTGAATCACGGTTACATGTGCCGTATTCTCGACAACTGCTGGGGTTTTCACGGCCGCGTCGCCAGTCGCGAGCAGGTCCAGGTCCAGATCAGCTTCCCGCATCACAAGGACTGGGTGGATTTGTTCATGGGTTGGTGGGAGTACGGCTTCCGCAGCTGGCGCAAACGCGCGCCGAAGGATGCGACGCTGACTTTCCTGTGCGAACTGGGGCCGAAGGAATACGCGATGACCGGTCCCGACGGCTATGAACTTTCCGACCGCTGGCAGGAAGCGCTGATGATGAAGGACATGATCCGCGGGCTGTGGAATCGCATCGTAGCCGAGGAGCACGCCGCTCGCGCCGCCTGACCCACAAAGGAGTCATAGGCAAGAGCGTTGACGCAGAGGGCGCAGAGAAAGGACGGGAAAGGTCGCAGAGAAAAACGTGCAAAACAATTCTTGTTGATATTGGGTTGAAAGTATACCTTGGCGTGCTCTCTTTTTGCCTCTGCGCCCTCTGCGTCAACGTTTTGGGTTTTAGGTCCGAGCCATGTGGCACAATCTGTCTTTCTCGACGGGAGAGCATTTC
>JBQTIV010000097.1:0-3023 GCA_052387775.1 Betaproteobacteria bacterium | reverse complement strand
CGATCGAGGGCGGCGGGCAATCCCTTGTGCGTCTGCTCTCAGGTCGCATCCCCAAGTAAAGTTGGGGCCCCTGCTCCGCCTCGACAGCCGCCCCGCTTGCGGGGATGCGACCGTGCAAGCGGCCAATGGCGTGTCGACCACCGGCCTTACGCGTGTCTCCGCGGTCAGATCCCCGGAGGGGCCCCTCTTCCGCGCTCCGACACGCACGGCGAGGACTCGTAACACAGCATGGCGCTGATTCTCGTCGGGTTTTCAACCGCGAATTAACGGGACAGGACACTACTTGGGTCGGGGCATTAAAATATGGTTTGCCCTGGGCGCGTCTGCGACCCGGCAGGCATCACCGCCGCGTGACGTTTTCCGCGTAACGTGGTCGAACGCTGCAAGAACCCGACACGACAACGATGCTTCGCCCCGCCCACTTATTGCGCAACGAGAGGCTCGCCTCGTGGCTCGGCGACCATCCTGTGCCGCTCGTTTTTCTGATTTGCCTGGCGTGGACGCTACTCGGCCTGGTGGGCCACGACCCGTGGAAGCCGGACGAAGCCCACACCTTCGGCGCCGTCTATTACCTGATGCAACACGGCGATTGGGTGGTGCCGATGCTGGCCGGCGAACCCTTCATGGAAAAGCCGCCGCTGATCTACCTGACGGCGGCGCTGTTCGCTACGTTGTTCTCACCAATCCTGCCGCCACACGACGCCGCCCGCCTGGTCGCCGGTGCGTTCATGGGTCTGAGCTTCCTCTTCATAGCACTGACCGCCAAAGAACTCTACGGCGGCAACAAGAGCTGGATGGCCACGCTCATGCTGCTCGGCTGCGGTGGCCTGCTGTTACGCGGGCACCAGTTGATCAGCGACGTGGCACTCCTGGCGGGACTGGCGATGGGCCTTTACGCGCTCGCCGCGTCGGCGCGGCGGCCCCGGGTTGCAGGGTTCTGGCTGGGTACCGGATTGGGCGTCATGTTCTTGTCCACCGGACTGGTCGAGCCCTTGATGCTGCTCGGCGCCATGGTATTACTGCCTGTGGTTTCACCGCATTGGCGCACGCATGCATACGCACTGAGCGTGCTGGTCGCCCTGGCGTCGTTGTCGCCTTGGGCGCTGACCTGGCCTGGCGTTCTGTACTTGCGCTCGCCGGAACTTTTCGCGCAGTGGTTCTGGAACGAAAACGCGTTGCGCCTGATAGGCCTGTTCTCGTTCAACGAGCACGAGGAGTATTCCTATTATCTGAAGGCGCTACCCTGGTTCGCCTGGCCGGCGCTGCCGTTCGCGCTGTGGACGCTGTGGTCGGAAGGGTGGGCCGGATTGCGCAAACCCGGGAACTTGCTGCCGCTGGTCGCCTTTGCGGCATTCTTTGCCTTCCTCAGCCTTATCGGCGAAGGCCGCGACGTACTCGGCCTGCCGCTGCTGCTGCCGCTGTCGATGCTCGCCGCAGCCCGCTTCGAGACGCTGCGGCGGGGTGCCACCAACGCGTATTACTGGTTCGCGATCATGCTGTTCACGTTCTTCGTGGTGGTGGGCTGGTTTTACTGGATGGCGATCGATTTCGGCGTTCCCGCACGGTTGGGCAGGCACATGATGAAATTGCAGCCGGAATTTCACACGCATACCCATCCGCTGGTGATCGCGGTCGCGTTTGCATTCACCGCCGCGTGGTTTGTGCTTTTGTTCAACCTCAGGCGCAGCGCCGAGCGACCGGCGATCATCTGGGCCGCGGGCTTGACCGTCGTATGGACGCTGGTCGCGTCACTGCTGGTGAATTACATCGACACCGGCAAGTCCTACCGCTCGATGGTCATGCGACTCGCGAAGGCTATTCCCGGCGCACACCGTTGCATCTACGGCCAGTCACTGGGCGATTCGCAGCGCGCGATGCTGCATTATTTCGCGAACATCATCACAGTGCGGCTGGACAAGTCGGGGCCGCATCCCGATTGCGATTTGCTGATCACCCAGGACAAATGGAAGGATCCCGGGAAAGCCGGCGCACCGTGGAAGATGATCTGGGAAGGGCGGCGCCCAGGCGACAAGCAGGAGCGATACCGGCTCTATCAGCGGCGATGAGGAATTCGCGGCAACAGATTAGTGCCGCCATGACCTGAAAGGTCAGCCGGCACTGAAACTTCGCGCCCGGCACGATTACAAATTTCCATACGTAACCGTTAACTTTCGATTGACGATGTCCGATTCCTTGCAACGATTCCTGTTGGAGAGTACGCCGGTGCGCGGCGAGATCGTGCACCTGGATGCAACCTGGCGCGCGGTGCTGGAGCGCCGCCGTTACCCGGCGCCACTGCAATCGCTGCTGGGTGACATGATGGCGGCAGCTGCGTTGCTCTCCGCCATACTCAAGTTCGAAGGCTCTCTGATCATGCAGATGCAGGGCAACGGACCGGTGCAACTGCTGGTGGTGGAGGCGACCAGCGAGCGCACGCTGCGCGCCACCGCCAAGTGGGAGCACGAACTTCCACAGGGTAACGTGACCGAACTGCTTGGCGCCGGGCGTTTCGTGATCTCGATCGTGCCCACCAGCGGTAAGCAGACCTATCAGGGCATCGTTGCCATCGAAGGCGAAAGCATCGCGCAGGTGCTGGAACATTACATGGCCAAGTCCGAGCAACTGGAAACCAGGCTGTGGCTCGCCTCCGATTCGCAAGCCGCCGCCGGCATGCTGTTGCAGAAGCTGCCCGCCGCACCGACCCAGGATGCGGATGCATGGAACCGCGCCACACAGTTGGGCGAAACCATCAGGCGCGAAGAATTGCTGTCGCTTCCGGCTCGTGAAATCATCCGCCGCCTCTACCACGAGGAAGACGTTCGTGTATTCGAGTCCCGGCCCGTAGCCTTCCGTTGCTCGTGCTCGCGCGATCGGGTGACCTCGATGCTGCGCATGCTCGGCCACGACGAAGTCCGCTCCATCATCGCGGAGCGCAACACCGTCGAGGTGGATTGCGAGTTCTGCGGGCGGCACTACGCCTTTGATGCCGTGGATGCCGAGCAGGTGTTCGCCGCCGACGTGAT
>JBQTIV010000096.1:0-6381 GCA_052387775.1 Betaproteobacteria bacterium | reverse complement strand
TCCAGTGCATTTCGAGGTTGGCAATCAGCGCGGGACTGAAGTGGCAATAAGCCTGTTCGAGGGCGTACACCGCGAAGTAATTGCGGAACAGGTCGAGCGGCTCCTGGGCAACTCGGAAAGCCCGCCGGTTCGATGCGGCGCTTACCACGCCCGAACCGGTGAGATTTTCGACTACACGCTCGATCGCGTCATCCATGTCCTCCGGTGCGACCACTTCGTCGCAGATCAGGCGGCCTTCCGGGCTGTCGCAGTCGAGCCGGTGCTGGTACATGATCGCCTGCCGTGCGATGCGATCGCCGGTAAAGCGCGGCAGCCGAAGGTTGGCCGCGCCGGGAATGATGCCTTCCTTGCGCGCCGGCAGGGTCATGAACGCATCCTGCGCGGCCAGTACGTAGTCCATGGTCAGCAGATACTGGCAATGCCCGCCGATGGCGAATCCCTCTACCACTGCGATCCACGGCATCTCGATGGTCTGCCCATTAACATCGTCCGGCATCATGTCGGGACGCGCGAGCCCGCGATAAAGCTTGTTTACGATTCCCAGATCGCGCTGCAGATACCAGATGAATGGCACCTTGCCGTAGTAAAGATGCGTGAGGTTGATGCCGCTGCCGAGCACGCGCTTTCCATCGTATTTGCCGCCCCGCACGTGATCGCCGCGCAGCACGCCGATCTGCGTATGCGGATCGAGGATCGCCAGATCGACGGCGATCTCGGCGGCGTCGAGCGTGGTAGCGTCCTCGGCGTTCAGATGGCGGGGATTCTTTTCGAGCACGTGGGAGGCCCGGGCCTTGCGGAAGACTTCGGCCGCACCGAGATCCACGCGCCCTTTGTGTTCGAGTTCCGTCAGCCGCTCGGCCGTTCCGGCGTGGGGGAGCAGCATCGCGTGGCAGAGGTGGCGTCCGGTGCCCGGATTTGCCAGCGTGGCGGAGACGAAGATTCCGTGGTCGATCTCCAGCCCGTCCTTGTCGCGCTGCACGCAAGCGGCTTCGGCCGCGACCTGCGCGCGCGTGGGCGTGAGTCCCGGTACCAGGGCCGCGGCATCGTAGACGATTTGCTCGACGCGGATGAAGCGCGAACGGTTGTGCGTGAGCCGGTCGTAGACCGCCTCGACATGGGCGCGTAGAAACCGGATGCGCGCCTCGCGCGCTACGTCTTTGATCCGTTCGGCTGCCTCGACTTGCCGCGCGTCGCGCGCAGGTTTCGCCGGCAGGCGCGCAAGCAAAGCGGTACTCGACTCCCAGAATCGCGTGTAGCGGGCGCAGTCGCCGGCGAACTCGCCGGTGTCGCGCGGTGCCGCAGCGTGCCACGCTGCGACGGCATCCCTGCCGATGCCGGCGCGCTGCAGGCTCTCGGATTCCTCAACGGGTGCTCGGGTAACTGGCGTTGCCAAGTCCTGCTCCTTTGTTCCATCGTGATGAGCGATGAGTGATGAGGGATGGTTAAAGGCTTTCCCTCATTACCCATTACTACTTCCTGGGCCGTTTGTCGATGACGCGCACGGCCTTTCCCTGCGAACGCTGAACCGTGCCTGGTTCCACCACGCGGACCCGCGTGGTCACCCCGATGTAGCCCTTGATATGCCGCTCCATATCCTGCTCGATGGCAGTGATTGTCGCAACCGACAGGGGTGCCGCGTTCCCCGCCCGGCGCTCGACCAGAACATCCAGATCGTCGAGGTGCCCGTCGCGACGCACTTCCAGCACGTAGTGGGGCGCGAGTTCAACCCGCTCCAACAGCAGTTCCTCGATCTGCGAAGGGAAAACATTGACGCCGCGGATGATCAGCATGTCATCGCTGCGCCCGGTGACACGCGCCATCCGGCGCATGCTGCGCGCAGTGCCGGGCAGCAGCCGGGTGAGATCGCGGGTGCGGAAGCGGATCACCGGCATGCCGATCTTGGTAAGCGAAGTAAGGACCAGTTCGCCGCTCTTGCCATCGCCCAGCACCGCACCGGTTTTCGGATCGATGATTTCGGGGTAGAAGTGGTCTTCCCAGACGGTGAGCCCGTCCCTGGTCTCGACGTATTCCGCGGCCACTCCCGGGCCGATGACCTCGGAGAGCCCGTAGTGGTCGAGCGCGGCCAGCCCCAAGCGCTTTTCGATTTCGGCGCGCATGCTCTCGGTCCACGGTTCGGCCCCGAAAATGCCCACGCGCGCGGTGCACTGCGCCGGGTCGAGGCCCTGGCGCGAGAATTCATCCGCGATCACCAGCGCGTAGGACGGCGTGCACATCAGGATGTCGGGCTTGAAATCGCGCATCAACTGCACCTGGCGCTCGGTCATACCGCCGCTCAGCGGAATCACAGTGGCGCCGAGCGCCTCGGCGCCGTAATGCGCGCCCAGCCCGCCTGTGAACAGGCCGTACCCGTAGGCGATGTGGACGATGTCGCTGGACTTGCCGCCCGCCGCCCGCAGCGAACGCGCCATGACCGTCGCCCAGGTATCGATGTCCTGGCTGGTGTAGCCGACCACGGTGGGTTTGCCCGTGGTGCCGCTGGAGGCGTGCAGGCGCACGATGTCGTCCATGGGCACGGCGAACATTCCGAATGGATAGTTGGCGCGCAGGTCGGCCTTGGTCGTAAACGGAAACTTTGCCAGGTCCGCCAGGTCCTTCAGATCGCCAGGGTGAATGCCCGCGGCTTCGAAGGCCTTACGGTAGTGCGGCACCTTCTCATACGCGTGCTGCACACTCCAGCGCAGCCGCTTCAACTGCAGCGTGCGCAATTCATCGACCCCGGCTTTCTCGATGGGTTCGATTTGATTCTTTGCCCCCATCTGCTTTCCCTTTTTGCTAAGTCAGGCGACGTGGCCACGACACCGTAATTCAAATTCACAAACCTTTGACGCTAAGGCGCAAAGACGCAAAGAAATGCGAATACCTTTCAAGTTGGAAAACAATGGAAGCAAGATGCACATGACTGGGCCCTGAAGACAGTGCTCAAATTTCCATGATCCTACTATCTGACACCAATATATATTGCTCAATCCTGATCATTTCCGGGCTAACTTTGCGCCTTTGCGTCTTTGCGTCAAGGTACTTCTTCAATTTCAAGCTGCAAGCAGCGTGCGCACATGCTGCGCGATCGCCATCGAAGCGGTGAGCCTCGGCGATTCGATGCCGTACAGATTGACCAGTCCGGGAATGCCGTGGTCTTTGGGCCCGTGGATTATGAAGTCGGCGGCGGGCGCGCCTTCGCCCGAAATCTTGGGACGGATGCCGGTGTAACCGGGTCGCAACTGACCATCCTTAAGCCCCGGGTAGTACTTGCGGATGGCACGATAGAACAGCGGTTCGCGCGAGTGGTCGAAGCTGTAGTCCACTTGATCGACCCAGCTTACGTCCGGACCAAAACGCACCTGGCCGGCGAGATCCACGGTGACATGCACGCCCAGGTGGGCACTGGACGCGACCGGATACACCAGGCGTCTGAACGGCGGTTTGCCCGACAGTGTGTAGTAGTGGGCCTTGGCAAAATACTGCGGCGGAATGCTCTGCGCGGGAACGCCGCGGATCACACGAGCGACGTCCTGGGCAAACAGGCCGGCCGAGTTCACCACCGCGTTGCAGGCGATGGTCATCGGCTCGTCGCCGCCGACATTGAGCACGATACCGTCACCGCCGATTTCACCAGATCGCACCGGGCTCTTGAACACCACGGCGGCGCCGTGATTCTGTGCGTCGCCCTGATAGGCCAGCATCAGCGCATGGCTGTCAACGATCCCTGTGGATGGTGAAAGAAATCCGGCAACGCACTCGACTTCCGGCTCCAGGCCCCGCAACTGTGCGCGCGAAAGCCAGCGCAGGTCGGTCACGCCGTTGGCTTCGGCCCTGGCCACGTAAACCTTGAGCGCCTCGATTTCGTCTTCGCCCGCCGCGACTACGATTTTGCCGAGTTTCCTGTGGGGCACGCCGCGCTCGCTGCAATAGGCGTAGAGCAGTTGTTTCCCGGTGGTGCAGAAACGCGCCTTGAACGAGCCCTTGTTGTAGTACAAACCGGCGTGGATCACCTCGGAGTTGCGCGAGCTGGTGTGAGTGCCTATCGCCTCGGCGGCTTCGATCACGATTACGTCGCGCCCATGAAGCGCGAGTTCGCGTGCGACGGCAAGCCCGACGATCCCGGCGCCGATCACCGCGCAGTCAACGCGTTCAGTCATGTGTGCAACGGACGTGGATATACTGGAAGGGAGCGAGAGGCGAGAGGCAAGAGGCTAGAGGAAAAACCAAGACAAAGAGGTTAGAGGGGTTCTGTCAAATGAGCGAACATGGTTTCAGGAAGAGCGAAGGTAATTTTAACTGATCGCATTTGCTCAACCGCTTGGCCGATTTCTGGAATACCGACTGGTTGACCCGCAGTGCGATGTTCGCGCCGCTTCGCCCGGTAGCCGCTGGCCTGCCGCCGATCGGCTGGCCGGATGTCGAAATGCTCAACGCGCTGGCCGAAGACCTCGGCCGGCGCATCGTCAACGCCCAGGGCATGCGCGTGCGCTTCGTCCCGCAGGCGCCGAAGTCGAAATCATTCGACGCCGCGTTCGAGCCACGTACCTATCTCAGGGGCGAGGTGCAGGTGCGTGCCTTGAACTGGCACGACTTGTTCAATGCCCTGGTGTGGATGACGTTTCCGACCACCAAGGCCGTCATCAATGCCCGCCACTACGAGTCCATGACTGCCGCAGGCAGGGGCAACCGCCCGCCGCAGCGTGATGCGCTGACGCTGTTCGACGAAGACGGCGTGGTGGTGGTTTCCAGCGATGCGGCGTTGCTCGAGCCGGTGCGAGCCTTTCGCTGGAAGGAATTGTTCTGGCAGAGGCGCGACGCGGTGAAGGCGCAAGTGCGCTTCTCGGTGTTCGGCCACGCGCTGTTCTCCAAAGCAATGCAACCCTTCATCGGCCTGACCGGGAAAGCCGTGCTGCTGCAGGTGCCCCAAGCAGTCCTCGAACTGGATGAGGCGGCGCATATCGCCGAGCTTGATCGCCGGCTGGCGATGCACATCTGGAACCGCGAACGATTTTGCCGCGGCAGGGAGTTGTTTCCGCTGCCGGTGCTGGGCGTGCCGGGCTGGTGGAGCGCAAACGAACGCGAGGGATTCTACGACGATACCGCGTACTTCCGGCCTGGGCGCCGTCAGACTGCCGGATCGTCCAGGTAAGACACCACGCGATTGCGGCCCTTCTGCTT
Source organism: Betaproteobacteria bacterium (assembly GCA_052387775.1). Taxonomy (GTDB): domain Bacteria; phylum Pseudomonadota; class Gammaproteobacteria; order Burkholderiales; family JACQAP01; genus JACQAP01. The sequence goes on along the minus strand of JBQTIV010000096.1, from coordinate 1,203 downwards.
GGCCCGATACATCGCCCTGTCTGACTTTTCGAGGATCACGTCGAGATTTCCGCCGTCCTCCGGGTAGCTCGCTATCCCAAGGCTGACGGTGACATTGGTGTCGCCGTCGCGCACACTGAAACGCGACAGCTCGACCGCCTTGCGGATGCGCTCGGCCATTTCCTGCGCGCCCTTGTTGTTGGTTTCCGGCAGCAGCAGGATGAATTCGTCGCCGCCGAAGCGCGCCATGATATCCGACCCGCGCAACTGTTCGCGAACGCAGCGCACCAGGTGCTGCAGCAGGCGGTTGCCGGCTTCGTGGCCATGCGCATCGTTGACCTGCTTGAGATTGTCCGAGTCGATCATCACCACCGAAAGCGCGTGCCCATAGCGCACAGCCTGCTTGAAGGATCGCAGCAGCATCGCCGAGAAAGCGCGCATGTTGTACAGGCCGGTGAGTTCGTCGGTGTCCGACACCTGCTTGATCTTGTCCACCGCGTAACGGATGTCCGCCGCAAGCATGGTGGTGATGTATGCCACCAGGATCACCGGAGTGGACATCGCCAGAATTTGTCCCCAATAAGGCGACGAAAGCAGCGACTTTGCCCCGGGGATGTAGGCGAAGTACATGAAGCAACCGACGATCGCGGCGACCTCTATGGCGGTCACCAGTTTGCCGAAAATCAGCGCGCTGGCGATGATCGGCAGCAGATAGAGATTGAGCAACGGGCTCTGGATGTTGCCGGTGTTCATGACCACCCAGGTGATGAACACGACCATCACCCAGGTCTCGAACAGCAGCTTGGGCCGTGTCTCTTCTTTATAGAACTGGACGTAATGCAGGCCGAGGATGAACGCGGCAAAGAAGAACAGCGCCATGTTCAGCGCAACGCCGCCTTCCTCCGGAAGGGCGCCGGCAAGCAGGTACACCAGAACCAGCGCGAGCAACAGCCATTCGATTTCGGCTATCGTCCGCGAAAAGCCTTTGAGCTCGTCCTGTTCGATCGTGAGACCGATGTTGGTTCTTGTAAGCATTAGGCCGGGTCGAGGTCCATGGACGCCCACTGGGGCCGGAAAATTGCGGTAAGACTAAACGGTTTCGGCGGCGAGGTCCATAGTTGCTGGGCGCCTTGTGTCCGGTCGTCTGCGCAGATCATCCAAGAAGAAGCCGTGAGAGTTGCTGCGATGCGTTGCCGGGACGGCTGTCGGGAACGCGTTTCCGCG
>JBQTIV010000095.1:0-6049 GCA_052387775.1 Betaproteobacteria bacterium | reverse complement strand
GGCGCCACCATTGCCGCCGAGGCAACCTATGCACGGGGCGCGAGTTTCGAGGACGACATGAGCCTCGCGGTCAAGGCGCTGCAAGAGGGCCGCGTAGACGTGGTGATGTGCACAGGCGCCTATCAGGGCTGCGCTGCGTTCATTCGATCGGCCAGGGACCTCGGCTGGAACGTTCCGATCTCCAATCTTTCGTTCGTCGGCTCTGAGGCTCTGCTGAGCCTGCTTACCGAACGTGGCCGCAAGACAGGGCGGGACTACACTCGCGGCCTCGTCAACTCGCAGGTGGTGCCAAGCTATGACGATCTGACACTTCCCGGGGTGAGGGAGTACCGTGCCCTCATGGACAAGAATAACCCCGCGATTCCGCACTCACTGCGGGATCCCCGTTACACGCCGCGGAGCTACAGCTTCGTCAGCCTGGAAGGATTCATCAATGCCAAGGTCATCGTCGAGGGACTGCGCCGGGCAGGTCCCCATCTCAACAGGCGCGGATTCCGGCAGGGTTTGGAATCGCTGCGCGACTTCGACCTGGGTATCGGCGCTCGGCTTAGCTTCGGGGCGAAGCGGCACCAAGGGTTGGACAGCGTGTACTTCACCCATGTTGACGAGGACCGCTGGGTGCCCGTTACCGACTGGAAGGCCGTGATGGGTGCCTGATGTTCGGATGGACGATGGATGGGCGCATGAGCGAGGCATGATGGAGCGAATATTGGATCGCCCTGACATGGAACGCGTCGAGAAGGTCGTTGAGACGTCGAGCAGACCGCAGCTGCGGTTCGGGCTGCGGGCGAAGATCATTTTGCTCGGTGCGGGGGTGCTGATTCCCCTTGCGGTCTTGACATGGTTCATGTCCGTCGAAAGCTTGCGGCGAAACATGACGCAGGAGTTCACCTCGAAAGGCGTTTCGATCGCCGAGAGCCTGGCGAATTCCGCCATCGACCCGATCCTGACACGTGATGCGTCAACTGACCAGGCGCTGGTGGATCAGTACGTCGGATACAGCGGGGTAGCGTACGTCCTGGTGTACGACGCTCATTACGCGATCATCGCTCACACTTTCGTCCCTCGCGTGCCGCCCGCGCTTGTCGAGGGACATCGGGGTGTGGGAACGCAGCCCCAGCAAGTGCGCGAGATCCGCTACGTCGATCCGGCGACCGGTGTCGAAAGGCAAATTATCGATGTTGCGGTTCCGATGCTCGCCGGCCGACTGGGCATGGTCCACGTGGGCATGGATCAAGCGATCATCGCCGCCGCCGCTACACGAGCCGGAAACTCCCTTCTGCTGGTTTTTGCCGCCATCGCCGCACTGGCCACCGCGGCGGCGGCTTTGTTCGCCCGCCGCGTGACCCAGCCGGTGACCCGCCTGATGGACGCCGCGACGCGGATCGGCCGGGGGGATTTGTCGGCGCTGGTCCCGATCACTTCCCGTGATGAGATCGGGCAACTGGCAGCGACCTTCAACGAGACGATCGTGCGCCTACGCTCGCTGGTGCGAACGGAAACCGAGCGCGACGAGCTTCGCAAATTGACGCGGTACATGGAGCAGGTCTATCGGGTCTCCACCGTCATGCAGGAGGCACTCTCGCCGAAGGACCTTGTCACGCGCGTGCTCGAGGCCGCCAAGGAGGTGGTCACCGTCGACCGCTTGCATAGCTGGGTGATCACGCCAGAGGGGGGCAGTCTGATGTACCTGGCTGGCGCGGGCCTGTCGGAGGAGGATGAAGCGTCGCTTGGCGAGCGATCCGTAATCCCCCTGGCTGAGGCGGGCACCATGGCCCAGGCCTATCACGACAAGCGCCCGCTCGCTTTCGACGAGACGAACCCGCTCCCCGCTGGCCTGCACCTGCGCCGCCCGTATTCGGAAGTCAAGGCGCTGCGCTCGAAGTGCTTCGTGGTCGTCCCCATGATCACGAGCGGCCGGGCGGTCGGGGTCCTCCTAGGCGATAACAAGTACAGCCGTACGCCGATCCCCCCTCACACGGTCGACATGCTGCCGACCTTCGCCTCGCACGCCGCTGTTGCTGTCGAGAACATACGTCTGTTCCGGGCGCTGGAGGAGAAAAGTCAGCAACTGGAACTCGCCAGCCAGCACAAGTCGTCGTTCCTTGCCAACATGTCGCACGAGCTGCGAACGCCGCTCAACGCGATCATCGGCTACAGCGAAATGCTGCACGAGGATGCCGCCGATCTGGGCGCAGACAAGCTTCTGCCCGACCTGAAGAAGGTCGATGCGGCAAGCAAACACCTGTTGTCGTTGATCAATGCGATCCTGGATCTGTCGAAGATCGAGGCCGGCAAGATGGAGCTTGACCTCCAACAATTCAGCGTGCCCCAGATGATCGAAAGCATCTCGGCGATCATTCAGCCGCTGGCCGCGAAGAACGGCAACCGGCTCGAAGTCGCGTGCACCGCTGCGGTGAGTGTCATGCACTCCGATCCGACGAAGGTCCGGCAAGTGTTGTTCAACCTGTTGAGCAATGCGTGCAAATTCACCCACAATGGGACGGTTTCACTCGTGGTCGAGCCGGACGTGGCAGCAGATACCACCCGGGTCAAATTCAGCGTCCGCGACACCGGCGTCGGCCTGACGCGTGAGCAGGTGGGACGGCTGTTCCAGGACTTCACACAGGCCGAGGCCGGCACCGCACGCAAGTATGGAGGCACCGGCTTAGGGCTGGCGCTGAGCCGGCGCCTGTGCCGGCTAATGGGTGGAGATATAACGGTAGAGAGCGAGGCCGGCCGCGGCAGCACCTTCACCGTCCGCTTACCGGTGAGTAATTAGGGTAAACCCTGCGCGACGCCCATCCGCCACCTTCAATCCGACGTTGAACGGTGAGCTTGCAAGAAACAAAACCTGACCCGAACGCTGTGACCCCACTGCTAATGAACCTTAACGCGTAGCGGAGCCATGCCGGTGGAGGTCCGCTCGTGGGAAGGGTAAGGCATTACAGCCACCGCCTCACTCGGGCAGCATAAATTGAGTATTGCTCGCCAAAGATGCCCCTGAGTACTCGCTCCTCCGGTCGGATCTGGAAGCGCGTGATGTACAGTACGAACACCACGACGCCTGCAAACGGCAGCAGGGCGCGCAGGTGCACTGCCCAGGCCAGCAGCAAGCAGGCCATGCCCACATACATGGGATTCCTGGTAATTCGATACACGCTGCGGGTAACCAGCGCCGTGGCGCGTTCTGGCTTGAGGGGATTGACAGTCGTGCGAGAAGCTCGAAATGCCAAGAGGCCGAGCAAATCGAAAGCAATACCCGCGACAATAAGAATGCCGACGACCACATACCTTGGGATCGACGCGATAGGCAACTGGGGCCCAAAGGTGGAGACGCCCCACATTCCGGTGGCAATGAGTGCACCTACGAGAGGTGGTGGAATCTTGTGCTCGAGCGTAGGCATGCGGATATTCGAGTGATGCCTGACGCCGCAATTCCCGAGGAGGTCCTCAAGCGATCGGTCCGTCGCCGTTCAGTCCGAACTTCGAAGTGAGCTCCGCCCAGATCTCCGGGGTGCAGTTGCGCTCGACGATGGGACGCAGGCGGCTCCATTGGCTCGGCGAGCAGGCATGCTGCAGTCCCCACGTGAACACGCGCGTGGCAACGTTCGCCGGCTGACCCGCCGAACCATGCTCGCTCAGCATGCGCACCACCCAGCCGATGTACCAGTCGAAGTTCGGGAGCTTCTCGCTGGGTCCGAGCAATCGGTCGTGGACGACACGGGCGCGCGCTTCCGGGGTCGCGGCCGTTTTCATCGTCAGCGGCATCATGACCTCTTCCTCGTGCGCAAGGTGATGCAGGTGGTCCTCCTTCCAATCCGACCACGCGGTGCGCAGCGCACTCGGCTCGGCCCCCTTGAGTGCGGCATCGACCAAAGCAGCGAGTCTAGAGTCTTCCACATGCTCCTCCGGCAGCTTTGCCGAACTGATCGCGCCCGCGCCGACGCCGTCGAGCAGTTCAAACATGAAGTCGTCCTCCATGGCCATGTGTACGGCGAGCGCACGCTTGAAGATCTGCCATTCCTCGCGGAAGGCGGTCATATCGCCTGCATCGAGCTTCTGCTCCTGCAGGCGAATGCTCGCGCGCAGTGCCTCGTGCGCATTGCGCATGATGGCAAACGGCATCGGCCTGGGCGGCTCGGCGCTCGCGGTTTGTGGGTTGGGCTTGGGATCCGACATCTAGGCAAGGGTAGCGTAAGTCGGCCCGCGAAGCCATCCAGCGCTGCATAAGGTCATCTCTGAGAGGGAGCGATAACGCGCACTGCGGCCTCCCGGCCAGTGCCGGGCTTCCGACGGCGTAACAACGAACCTTTCACCCCTCCCGACCGCTCAGTTCATTCCCTAAAAGAAGTAATCCCGGTCGGATCCGTCGTACTCTCCATCCAGCATACAGCAGTGCTTGAAACCGGCGGCCGGAGCCGCACGGGCACGGGTCGTTGCGACCGAGCTTCTCGAGGAGTTCCTTGTTCCCGTTCACGACTCGCTGACCGCGTTTTACCCGGGCTTCGGAAGGGAATCCTTTCCTGCGTTTACTCGTTGCCTCGAAACCAGAATTGGTCGAGGTATTTGGGCTTGGGTTTCATGGCACACCTCCACTGAGAAATACCCTGGTAATTGGGGGAGCGGATTATAGCGATGGCATTCAAAATTGGCCACCTACATAAAACGCGCGCCAGTCATCTTGTCGTCTAACGTGTTGTTCTGCGGCGGGCCACGATGACGGCTAGCGTGGCATAGTGCTTGCGGCCCGTCCGCAGCAACAAAGGGTTGGGCCTCTTCTCACAAGGATGGCTCCCTGCGGTCGGTCTTTTGAACCCGAGCGCCAAAGCTGCCGTCCTTCGCCTCCAGAGACCTAATTGATCGCCGAATATCAAAGAGAACGAGAATTGGCCCCATGACTACCGCCGACACTAGGAATGCAGCTGAAGCAAAGAGGAGCGCTCCAAGGATCTTCCCGCCTGCTTGAGGCTCAAGAATCAATCCGGCGCCCTTGAGTATAGGAACGGAGTAGAGGTAGCCAGCGACACTCGATATCAGGAGCACGAGCCATAGATAGATCTCGATGATCCAGGCGTAGACGTCAACTATCAGCCTAGTAAGCATTCAGCCCCCTTCCATTGCGTCCACTTCGAAGATGCCCAACGTGTCCCGATCACCCGCGCGAGGAATCCAGCACCGCGCGCACTCGCGTTGGTGTGCATTGGGTGGTTATACCGCAACTTCGACGTAATCGACGCGGCTGGCTGCCTGGGGAATAGGGGTGCCGTCTTCGCGGAGTCCGGCGAGGTGAAATTGGATTGCCTCGCGAAGAAACTTCTCGGTTTCCTGAACCGTAGCGCCCGTCGCGACGCAACCCGGAAGATCGGGCACGTAGCCGGAGAAGTTGTTTCCCGCCTTTTCAATCACGATCGCGTAGCGCATATCGAACTCACTTCTTGAGCTCAGACTGCTTGAGGATACTATTCAACGTGCCGGCGCCAAATCGTCGGCTGGCTTACCAGGCACCGTGACCCGACCGGGTTTCGCAGAATGCTTGAACTGACGGTGGCTGCCGCGTGTTGCTACCAGAAACCAGCCGTCGTCCTGGAGCATTCGCAGTATTTCACTGACTTTCATTTAGCCAGCATACCAAGCTGACAACATTTACGTAGATTGGTGCCGAGTTGCGGCATAACGTCTACGTCGAGCGGCTGCCGAGCGGCGAAGCCGCGAAGGGACCCGCCAGCGACGCTGGCGGGCGGTCCTCTCAGACGTGTGGTTGGGCATCATCCTTTGACGGTTGCGCTCTGCAGTGGACCAAAGAAGATCTGTCGCATTTTGTCTTGTCCAATCACGCGAATGAGTTCACGTATAGTGCCGTACATCAAAATCAAAACCACAAGGAAGATCTGAATGGCCCAGAAATGTGGCCACACGATCTCGGAAAGCAACTTCTCGTTGCCTGCGATGAGTCCACCGCCCTCTCGCCAGTAGTCGACGAGACGCTCCAGGTAGTGAAAAAGCATAGCCACGAGCACGTAGATCGTGGTTTTCCATACGACGTTAT
>JBQTIV010000094.1:0-9414 GCA_052387775.1 Betaproteobacteria bacterium | reverse complement strand
GCTTGTCCTCAGGATCGTTCATCACGGCCGCGGGCGGGCCTTCGGCGAGTTTCTGCCCGAAGTTGATCACGAACAGGCGGTCGGCGACTGCCAGCAGCGCGTGCACCACGTGCTCGATCCAGATCATGGTGACGCCCTGCACTTTGATGCGCCTGATTTCCTCGACGAGCTCACCGGCCTCGTGCTCGGTCAAACCGCCGGCAATCTCATCGAGCAGCAATACTTTGGGCTGTGTGGCCAGCGCGCGCGCCAACTCCAGCCGCTTGCGATCCAGCAGCGTCAGGCTGGCAGCGAGCCGGTTCGCCTTGGACTGCAATCCGGATTCGCGCAGAATTTCCACCGCCGGCCCGTAAGTTTCCTTTTCCGCCCTTCCGGCACCGAAGGAGGCGGCGGCGACCAGGTTCTCGAACACGGTCATCGCGCCGAAAGGCTGCGGGATCTGATAGGAGCGACCAATGCCAAGACGGCAGCGGCGGTGCGGTGGATGGTGGGTCACGTCTTGCGCACCGAACACCACCCGGCCGGAATCGGCGCGAAGGTCGCCGCTTATTAGGTTAAACAGCGTCGTCTTGCCCGCACCATTGGGTCCGAGTATGCCCAGCGTCTCGCCCACGGAGACCGATAGCGTGATGCTGTCGGCCACCTTGAGCGCGCCGAAGCTCTTGCAGACGCTCTCCAGGGCGAGAATCGTCGGCACTGCGTTAGCTGCTGCGACAATCAATGATCAGCTCATCAACTTCAGCTTGCCGGGCGCGGGAATCGCGGGAAACTGCGTGTTACTGACGATGACCAGTTCGTACTTGTACTTCTTGCCCTTGATCCATTGCCCGAGCACCAGCGGGGTCTTGCTCACATTCTTGAACGGACCGCCGCCGCCCCACCTCACGTCGCCCACCACGGTCTGCAAACTCGTAGCGGCAACCGCATCGCGGATCGAAGCATGGCTGCCGAGATCCTTGGTACGTTTCAGTGCATCCACAGCCACTTCGAACAGCGCGTGGGCGAAGCCGATCGGCTGGGTCCACTGCCTCTTGGACGTGGACTCGTAGAAATCGGCGAGTTGCTTCGCACTTTGTTTGGTCAGCGACGAGGTGAACGGATGCGACGGCGACCACCACACTTCAGTCGACAGGCCATCACCGAGATCACCCAGCGCCTCGATCGCAGCGGGGAAAAGCAGCGCCTTGCCCAGTGTGACCACCTTCGGTTTGAAACCCTGCTGGGTGGCCTGCGTCAGGAAGGTCTTGGCGTCCGGAGGAATCACCACGCCGGTGACGATCTCGATGCCGTCTTTCTTGAAGGCGGCGATCTGCGCCGAGAAGTCGTTGTTCATGTTCTGGAAGCGGCCCGGATCGAGCAGCGTGAAGCCTTCCTTCGCCAGCGGTCCCGGGAATCCCCGTTCCTTGTCGCCCCAGGCATTGCCATCACCGTCATTCGGGAACAGGCCGCCGACTTTCTTGTTGGTCTGCACCGACTTCCAGCCTGCCAGGAAATTGGCGATCACATCCTCCAGGCCCCAGAAGATGTGATAGGTCCAGTTGAACCCCTTAGCCGGGTCGCCTTTGCGGCCGAAGAACCACGGCTGCCACGGCGCCACGGTGGAAATGCAGGGAACTTCGTTCAGCTCGCAGGCATCCGACACCGGATTGGTGGTCTCCGGCGTCGACGACACCAGCATCAGGTCCACCTTTTCTTTGAGTATGAGGTCGTTCGCGACTTCGCCAGCGCGGTTCGGGTTGGATTGGCTGTCCTTCTGAATGATCTGCACCGCGACCTTCTTGCCGCCGAGTTGGATGCCGCCGGCAAACAGTTTGTTCATCTGCTCGATGATGAACTTATCGGCCTCACCGAAAGGCGCGAGCGGGCCGGTCTGCGGCGACACGAAGCCCAGTTTGATTGTTTTAGCCTGCGCGAACACGGCCGACGGCATGCCCAGCGCCGCGGCACCGGCCACTGCGCCGCCGGCCTGCATCAGCGCGCGACGGCGCTGAAATCGATTGCTCTGCATGACTGCTCCTCCTCTGGTTATGTGAGTGACGGTGTGAAGGAAAGTGAATCAGCCCGGCCTTCGACCTTCCCAGGCGTTCTGCAAAAGTTGCCGGACCTCCGCGTATTCGATCGGTCTCGGGTTGTAGTACGGGTTCTGCGTGGCGAGCCTCGCGGCCTCATCGAGCGCGTCCGCTTTCATGCCGATTTCTCGCAGCGAAAGCGGCGCACCGATCTTGCGCGCCAGGTCGTAGAGTGCGCCGGCCGGATCGCCATCCGCGGCTTCATTTCCGTCAAGTGCCCGCGATATCCTCGCCATCGCCTCCCTTGCAGCGTCACGGTTGTAGTCAACCGCATGCGGCAGGATGACCGTGTGCGTCTCCGCGTGCGGCAGGTTGTAGCTGCCGCCCAGCGTGTGACAGAGTTTATGGTGGATGGCAATGCCGACACTTCCCAGGCAAGCGCCCGCCAGCCATGCGCCGTATAGCGCTTCCGCTCGCGCCTCGAGATCGTTGGCATAGCTCACCACCTTCGGCAGGCTGCGCGCCAGCGCACGAATGCCCTCCTCCGCCATCAACGAAGTGATGGGGTTGGCGTCTTCCGCGTAAAGCGCCTCCACGCAATGCGCGATCGCGTTCATCCCGCTTGGACCGGCGACCTTCGCCGGCAGTGTCATGGTCAGCTGCGGGTCGTAGATCACAGTCCTGGGTAGTACGCGGGCATCGCGACCGGTCTTCTTCTGCCCCTGCGCGGTGATGCCATAGATTGGCGTCATTTCCGAGCCGGCGAAAGTCGTCGGGATCGCCACGATCGGCAGCGCGGAAGTCAGCGCGATCGCCTTGCCAAGGCCGATGGTCGATCCGCCGCCCACTGCCACGCAGCAGTCGGCATTCAGATCCTTTGCCGCCGCGCGCGCGGCTTCGGCGGTTTCGATCGGCACGTGCATCACCGCCTTGTCGTACACGCCCGCCGAGCGCGCGCCCAGGCGCCTTGCAACATCTTCCGCCGAAGCACGCTGCTCCGGCGTGGACAGAACCAGTGCGCGCTTTGCGCCCAGGCGCTCGACTTCCGCGCCCAGCCTCTCCAGCGCACCGCGCCCGAACACCACGCGCGAGGGCTGGGCGTTGTAGATGAAGGCTCTCATGCGTAAGCCTTGGTCTGCTCACGCTGCATCGGCACGCCGCTGAGCCTGACCAGCTCGTCGAAACTCAACCCCTCGACGATCTCAAGCACCCGCAGCCCTTGTGGCGTGACCTCGATCACCGCGAGATCGGTGTAGATGCGGTTTACGCAGCCCACGCCGGTCAGCGGATACGAGCAATGCTCAACGATCTTGCTTTCGCCCTGCTTGGTGAGGTGTTCCATCATCACGAACACCTGCTTGGCGCCGATCGCCAGGTCCATGGCGCCGCCCACCGCCGGTATGGCATCCGGCGCTCCGGTGTGCCAGTTGGCGAGATCGCCGCGGGCCGACACCTGAAAGGCGCCGAGCACGCAGAAATCCAGAGGTCCGCCGCGCATCATCGCGAAGGAGTCGGCATGATGAAAAAACGAACCGCCGCGCAACAGCGTTACCGGCTGCTTTCCGGCATTGATGAGATCGTAGTCCTCTTCGCCGGCCGCTGGCGCCGGACCCATGCCGAGCACGCCGTTCTCGCTGTGCAGCAGGATTTCCCGGTCTCTGGGCAAATGGTTGGCAACCAGCGTCGGCAGCCCGATGCCGAGGTTGACCACGGCGCCTTCGGGAATGTCCCGTGCGACCCGCGCCGCCATCTGGTCACGATTGAGCTTGTTCATGCCCTGTTCCTGTTCCCGGCGGCTTACGCAACCCGGATATCCGCGCGCGACCCGGCCGCGGTTCGTTCGACCCGCACCATGCGCTTGACGAAGATTCCCGGCGTGATGATCGCTTCCGGATCGAGCGCGCCGAGTTCCACGATTTCATTGACCTGCACAACAGCGCACCTGGCGGCCGCCGCCATGATCGGGGCGAAATTGCGTGCCGTCTTTCGATACACGAGATTGCCCCAGCGGTCGCCGCGTTCGGCCTTGATCAGCGCGAAATCGGCGCGGATCGGAAACTCCAGCACGTAGCCCCGGCCGTTGATGATCCGCGTCTCCTTGCCTTTGGCGAGATCGGTGCCGTACGCGGTGGGCGTAAAGAAGCCGCCGATGCCCGCGCCCGCCGCGCGGATGCGCTCGGCAAGATTACCCTGAGGCACCAGTTCCAGCTCGATGTCGCCCGCGCGGTAGAGTGCATCGAACACCTGCGAATCCACCTGGCGCGGAAAAGAACAGATGATCTTGCGTACTCGCCGCGCCTTGAGCAGCGCCGCGAGTCCGGTTTCGCCGTTGCCGGCGTTGTTGTTAACGATGGTCAGCTCAGTTGCGCCCTGCGCGATCAGCGCGTCGATCAGTTCCGCCGGCAGGCCCGCCGGGCCGAAGCCGCCGATCATCACCGTGGCGCCGTCGTTGATGCCGGCCACCGCTTCTTCAACCGTAGCGACAATCTTGTTGATCATGGTTCAGACTCTTTGACCACAGAGACACAGAGGCACAGAGGAAAACTGAACGAAGCCCCGGAACAAAACCCGAGCCAAAACACGTTCGGGAAACAGCCACGCCTTGACCCGCGGTTCATTTCCCAATTTTCTCTACGCCTTTCTCTGTGCCTCTGTGTCTCTGTGGTGAAAATTTTCGTGTATCAACCACGCGGGTAGTAGGGAGGAATCTTCGCATCGACGTTGATCCACACCGATTTCGCCTCGGTGTAATCGTGCATCGCCTCGAAACCCATTTCGCGTCCGTATCCCGAGCGGCCAATGCCGCCGAAGGGCGAGCCGGGATTCACCCGCTTGTAGCAATTGATCCAGACCATGCCGCTGCGCATGGCCGCCGCGGTGCGGTGCGCGCGCTGCAGGTTGGTAGTCCACAGCCCGCCACCCAGGCCGTACTCGGTTCCGTTGGCGATCGCCAGCACTTCCTCGTCGTCGCGGAAAGTGGTCACCGTGACGAAGGGGCCGAACACTTCCTCCTGCGACACCCGGTCGGTGGGCTTGGCGCGCACCACGGTCGGCTCGACGTAGCAGCCCCTGGCAAGATCGTCACGCTCCGGAGGCTTGCCGCCCAGCAGGATTTCGCCTCCCTGTTCCTTTGCCACCTTCACGTAGGCGAGCACGCGGTCGCGGTGCATCTGCGAGGTAAGCGGCCCCATTTCGGTATCGGTACTCATCGGATCGCCGAGCCTGATCGAGCGCGGCAGCTTGAGAAAACCGTCGAGAAACTGCTCGGCGATCTGCTCATGAAGGATCAGCCTCGAGCCGGCAATGCAGGCCTGTCCCTGGTTGTGGAAGATCGCGAATGCCGAGCCGTTGATCGCCGCTGGCATGAACGCGTCGTCGAAGACGATGTTGGCGCCCTTGCCACCCAGTTCGAGTTGCACCCGCTTGAGATTGCCGCTGGAAGCCTGCACGATCTTGCGCCCTACCGCGGTCGAGCCGGTAAAAGCAATCTTGTCCACGCCCGCATGCTCGGCAAGGTACTGGCCGGCGACGTTGCCATAGCCCGGCACGATGTTCATCACCCCTTTGGGAAAGCCGACTTCGCGCGCCAGCGCGGCAACGCGCAGGCTGGACAGTGGCGTGAGTTCCGCCGGTTTCAGCACTACCGTGTTGCCCGCCGCGAGCGCCGGGCCCATCTTCCAGCTGGTGAACATCAGCGGAAAGTTCCACGGCACAATCTGGCCGACGACACCGACCGGTTCGCGCAAAACGTAATTGAGGAAACCCTGCTCCACCGGCACCACGCTGCCCTGCACCTTGTCCGCCATGCCGCCGAAGTAGCGGAAGGTCACCGCGGTGCGCACCACGTCCAGCCCGCGGGTATCGCGCAGCGGATGGCCGGTATCGAGCGTTTCCAGTCTGGCCAATTCGTCGGCGTTCGCCTCGATCGCGTCGGCCAGTTTCAGCAGCAGGCGGCCACGATCCGCCGCGGCCATTTTCGACCAGCCGGGCAAAGCCTTGCGGGCAGCCTCGACGGCGCGATCGATATCGGCTTTCTGCGCCTCGGCGATCTCGTTTATGAGCGAATTGTCGTGCGGATTGAGTACCGCTATACGCGATCTGGACTGCGAATCGACGAACTCGCCATCGATGAACAGGTTGTTCTGAATCATGTGGATACTTCGTGAAGGCGTGAAGGAGTGAAGGTGTGAATGAGTGAAGGGTCGCCGCGTCGCGGCGCTAATTCCCTAGCGCATCGGTCCTGCTTTTCTGGCACATCCCTCGTCCCTAACCCCTCGCCTTGCCCCGGTCACGGCCTTTACGCCCTTCCCTCATTCACCCTTCACTCCTTCACTCCTTCACGCTTTTCTCAAAAATCCACCGGCCAGGGCTTGAGTTCGCCGCGCTCATAGCGCTTGGGAAGGTCGGGCGTGGCGTTCTCCCAAACCAGCAGCATCGAGCGCTTCTTGGAAAATCCCTGGTGGCGGATATCCGCCGGCATCGCCGCCACGTCTCCGGCTTTCATTGTCAGGCGCGCGCGCGGCCGTCCGGTCTCGCGGTCGGAGACCTCCCAGGTAATCTCGTCCGAGAGCTGCACGAACCACTCGACGCGATCATTGCCGTGAATGATCGGCAGGATGTATTCCTCGGTGGTCGGGCAGAACAGGCTGTTCCTGCACACCGAGGTCACCGAGGGGTTCCAGGTCACGTCGGACCGCGACAGGTACTTGAAGAGATTGAACGCGTGCAGCTCCTTTTCGAAGCCGGGCTCGGCCTTGATCACGGGTTCTTCCTGCCCCACGTCGGCAAAGGCGCGATTGATCGCGTAGCCGTTGGAGTCGTTACGCAGCGGTGAATCGCCTTCCAGCCCCGGCATGCGCTTGGTGGCCACGCGGAATCGCTCGATGGCGGCGAGATTGTTGCCGTTCTTCTCGCCGAAGGCGGTGTTGCCGGTCTCGGAAGGCGCAGCGAAAGGATCGAAACCGGCGTTCACCCAGTCGGCCAGTATTTCCTTGAACTTCGCCATTGCTTTCGGCGACTCGAAGGTCTCGACATACGACAGTCCGGCTCCGTGGATCGCCTCGTTGTAGCGGCCGGCAAACAACTCGACCTTGCCGTACAAATTGCGGCTGCCGAACACTGCGTCGAAATTGACCAGGCCGTAGAAAAAGCCCCAGGCCACGTCGCGCATCAACGCGCGCAGGAATGCGTCCGCGCTCATGGTATGCGACTGGCGCTGACCCTTTGCCGGCCAGGTCAGGGTGACGAAGTATTCGTCGCGGGCGAAAGTAAATTCACCCAGGGTGAAAGTCCTGTAGCCGGCGATGGTTTCCGGCAGCTTGAATTCGGCAGGTGCGTTCATAAGGATTTTCTCCGAAAATCTGGTGACTGGAAGAACCGTGAATGCCGTGAATATCGTGACTGTTGTGCCTGCCGTAACGGCGGGGATTTTTGTTCTGTGAGTCACGCCGTCACGGCCGTTATCACTTCGCGCAGATCTCGCCCCACTTCTCCCTGGTGAGATCGCCCTTCAGGGTCTGCTGAATCATTGCCGACGGGCGCGCCGCCTTGAAGCGGTAGGCCGCACCCTTGGGCAGCAGCGCCTGATGGCCGCGCTTGAGTTTGACCGTACCCATGCGTTTGCCCTTGGGTTCGCCCTTGACCAGGACCGCGCCTTCCTTGCCGGCAGGCGCGACCGATTCCGCGCCGTCGAGCTTGATGTACTCGACCTCGACTTCACCGTCCATGACCACCGCGAACTCGTCGTGCGAGCACGCCATCCATGCTGAAGTGCCTTCGGCGCGGATCGCTTCGATCACGTATTCCAGGTTCTTGGCAACCGCGATTTTGTCGTACGGCTTCGATTTCGACGTCACCTCGAAGACGTTCGAGAACACGTAGGACTTGGGATTGTCATTGATGATTTCCATGGTCCCTTTGTCATACTTGCCGAGGGACCCGAAAACGGTGTGATAGGTAGCCATGCATTCTCCTCCTTGAGTTTTTTGTGGATTGCGGCGGCCGAATGCTGAAAGGGCCGCCGAATCCGGCGGGCACCACTGCGTTTGCGCCCCGTGCTTGCCGATTCGTGTTCGCTATGCGAACATTTGTTTTTATAGCGAACACATTAGGCCCATGGCGCGGAGCCTGTCAACTCCCGGGCGAAGCGGCCGAGAAAACGCTTGGGATGAAACAGACTGCAAAGGCGCAGAGGGCGATTACCCGCGAAACGCCCACACGGCAGGGTCGCGGAAAAGATGCTTTCCTGCAGTCCTTCGCCAACGGCCTATCGGTGATCAGCGCCTTTGGACGCGACGCGCGCACCATGACCCTGTCGGAGGTGGCGGCGAAGACCGGCCTTTCCCGCGCCGGTGCCCGGCGCATCCTGCTCACGCTACAGGCGCTGAACTACGTCGGCAGCGACGGACGCGACTTCTATCTCACGCCGAAAATCCTCGACCTCGGCTACTCCTACCTGTCTTCCACCCCGCTCTGGGATCTTGCCGAACCTTTCATGGAAGAGGTGGTGAACGAGGTGCACGAGTCCTGTTCGGCATCGGTGCTGAACGACACCGAGATCCTTTATATTCTGCGGGTGCCCACCAAAAAGATCATGACCATCAACCTTTCGGTCGGCAGCCGCCTGCCGGCGTGGTGCACGTCGATGGGCCGGGTGTTGCTCGGGGGCTTGAGCGAGGATGAGCTCGATGCAGTCCTCGGCCGCAGCCGGTTGAAGGCGTACACCGCGCGCACCGTCACCGATCGCGCCAGGCTTGCGCAGATCATCCGCGACGACCGTCGCAAGGGTTGGTCGCTGGTCAACCAGGAACTCGAAGACGGGCTGGTATCGATTTCGGTGCCGCTGGTGGATCGCGCAGGCCGCACGGTAGCGGCCATGAACGTCAGTTGCCAGGCATCGCGCACCTCGGCCACCGAGGTCGCCAGGAATTTCCTGCCGGTGCTCAAGCGCGCCGCCGACCAGATCAATACCGCGCTGCGTTTCCGGCCCGCCTGAATGACCTCTGCATCATGGCGCGGATCGCACACAGAAGATGATACGCGGCCCCGGTTCTTGCCATCGAATCATTCTGAAATGAAATCAATCGTGATGGGTTCGAGCACGCGGACCCCAGCCACTTTTTCCCCCGTCACGATCGTCACGTCGTCACGTCGTCACGGCTTTTCAGCTTTCCTCCGCGCTCTATCTCCAGCCTGTACGCCTTGCGGCCGCCGCGCGGGGTGTGCTCCACCGCCGGGTAACTGGATAGCAGGTTCTTCGCGAGCTCCACCGCGCGCACCGCGAGCTGCTGCGCGCCTTCGCGCAGCTCCGCGCTCTTCATGACGTGCTCGACGTTGCGCTCCATGTCCTCGGCCGACCAGCCGCGCGAGTGCGCGATGAAGGGGAACTGGGGGAACTGGAAACCCA
>JBQTIV010000093.1:0-12865 GCA_052387775.1 Betaproteobacteria bacterium | reverse complement strand
CGTGCGCCTGCAAAGACGCGCTGATGGCAGCAACAACTGGACTTTTCTGAGGGCGCGCGCGGCGCAGCCGCGCGCTGCGCAACCCGGCACTCCCGCTGCCGTCAGCGCCGACCGCGCGTTGGCCCGGCTGGATATCCGCCAGGTCACGCTCGAGAACCTGAATGTCGAGTACGTAAGCCCGCGGGGGGCGAGCCACTACTTCGATCTTCACAAGTTATCCGCGCAATCGCCCGCCGGCCAGCGGCTCAAGGTCAGTTTGAACGGCGCGGTGCAGAAACAGTTTCCCTACCGGCTCGACTTCACCGGCGGCGTGCCGGCCGATCTGTCGGATCCCGCCAAACCCTGGCCGGTGGATCTGACGCTGTCGTTCCTGAGTTCGACGCTCACGGCAAACGGCACCCTCACTGGACGAAGCGGCCAGATACGTTTCGGCCTCGGCACGGAGAATCTGCTCGAATTCGAGCGCCTGTTGCAGACCAAACTCCCCGCGGTAGGAGCGAGCGGCATTGCCGGCACCATCGCCTTCGGGCCAGGCAAGGTTTCGCTCACTCAACTCGGTGCTGCGATGGGCGGCACCTCGCTGATCGGCGACCTCGATTTCGACTATTCGGCGGCAAGGCCGAGGGTCAGCGGCGCGCTGACCATTCCGGTGTTGGATCTACGTCCGTTTCTGAGCGATCGCCCAACCGAAGAGACGCCCTCCGCGCCGCCGAAGAGCCTCGCCGAGGTCTATCGGGGTTTGTCGCAGGCGAGCTTCACCCTGACGGAACTCACGCGTGCGGATGCCGATGTCACGCTGCGCGTGGCGAGCTGGGCGAGCCTGCCAGGCAACGTGAGCGACGTTTCGCTGCAGGTGAAAATCGACAACGGCCGGCTGCAAACGCCGATGCAAGCCACGGTCACCGGCGTCAAGCTGCAGGGCAACGCACAGGTGGACGGCACGAGCTCGCCTCCGACCTTCCGCCTTGTGCTCGGCACCCGGGACTCTGCGCTCGGCGGTCTTGCGGAATTGCTGGCGGGTGTGCGCGGCGTCGAGGGAAAACTCGGTCGTTTCGATCTGCGGCTGTCGGCCCGCGGCGACCAGGTCAGCGCGTTGGTGCGCAGCCTTGACGTGCGCGTCGATATCGAACGAGGTCGCCTGTCCTACGGCAACATCGCCGGTGGCCGGCCGGTCGATTTCACGCTCGAGAAACTGGCGGTCGCCTTGCCTGCCGGCCAGGCGCTCAGCGGCGAAATGCGCGGCACTCTTCTGGGAAACGCATTGAGCGCGCGACTGCGCAGCGGCGCGCTCGAGCCTCTTATGCTGGAGGATCGCGTACCGATCGATTTCAGCGCGCGCTCCGGCGGCGTGCGGGCGCACGTCCAGGGCGTGCTGCAGCTGCCCGCGGAAAACCGTGGACCGGAATTGACTTTCGGCATTTCCGCACCGCGCGCCGCGGAGGTGGCGAGCTGGTTCGGCCTGCGGCCGGGGGCCGAGGCGCGCGCCGCGCTCTCGGGCAAGGCCGTCCTGCGTAGTCGCCAGTGGAGTGTCACGGATTTTTCCCTGCGGCTTGGGCGCAGCGCGCTCACCGCCGAGGCTGTGCAAACTGGCATCGGCACGCAGCCGTTGCTGAAAGTGCGTCTGGCTGCCGAGCAGATAGACCTGGCGGAGCTCGAATCGCTGCTGCCGAAAGCCCAGAAAAAGGAGTCGTCCGGTCCGGTGCTGAACATTCCGATTCTGCCGCAGGGCATCGACCTGACCGACGCCGACGTCGAAGTGCGACTGAAGCGCTTTCTCGGGAGCACGCTCGAAGTGCACGACGTTGCCTTCGACGGCCGTATGCGCGAGGGCTACATGTATCCCTCGCCGTTTGCCGCCAGCGTCGCCAATACGGCGTTGCGCGGCGCGATCCTGCTCGACCTGCGCAGCAAAGAACCGAGTGCGGGGCTGTGGCTGTTTGCGAACGATGTCAACATCGGCAATTTGTTGCGCAAGCTCGAACTCGCCCGCAACATCGACGCCACCCTCGATCTGATGCAGATCCATCTCGCCAGCCGCTCCACCCGGCTTGGTGAGCTGATCGCGCGCGCCGATTTGACCGGGAATTTCGCCGGCGGCCGCGTTACGCTGCGCGATCCGAATACCCGTGCCGAAGCGCGCATCGAGATCGAGAGCGGAGTGTTGCGCGCCGCGCCGGGCGACAAGGTCCGCCTCGATCTCAAGGGTTCGATCGACGACATTCCGGTCGCGATCGGCATAGCAACCGCCTCCGCGCAGGACCTGGTCAACCCGAAGTTACCGGTGCCCTTCAAGCTCAGCGCCGAAGCGGCGGCGACCCGACTGGAACTCTCCGGGGCCATTGCGCGACCGCTGGAAAACCGGGAGGTCGAACTGGCGCTCGAGACGCGTGGAACGCGTTTCGATACGCTGAACAAACTGACGCGCGCCTCGCTGCCACCGTGGGGACCATGGTCTGCCGCCGGAAAATTCCGCATGTCGGCACGCGGATACGAAGTGGACGATTTGCTGCTGCAGGTGGGGGAGAGCGCGCTCAAAGGCGCGGGCCGCTACCAAAACACTGCTGGGCGCCCCCGGATCGAGATTGCACTGGCCGCGCCAAAGGTCCAGCTCGACGACTTCAGATTCAACGACTGGTCGCCCTACGAGAAGAAGCCCGCCGCGGAAAACGACAAGGCGCTTAGCGCCGACGAGATACGCGCCAAAGCGGCTGAGGCAAGCAAGCAGGCGCAGGAACTTCTCAGTCCGGCAATGCTGCGCCGGCAGGACGCTTATCTGACGGTGCAGGTGGACCAGGTACTGTCAGGCCAGGACAAGCTGGGCAGCGGCAGACTGGAAGCCAAGCTGGAAAACGGTCGCGCCGACATCGGCCCGGTGGAACTCAACGTGCCCGGCGGCTCGGCAAAGCTGTCGCTGGGTTACGAACCGACCGAGCAGGACGTCAACGCGAGCATCCATATCGAAGCAATCAAATTCGATTACGGCATTCTCGCCCGCCGCATCAAGCCGGATACCGACTTGCGCGGCACGTTCAGCCTGAACGTGGACGTGACCTCGCGCGCACGCTATCTGGCGGATATCCTCCGCAACGGCAGCGGGCGCATCGACTTCGCCGTGTGGCCGCAGAACATGCAGTCGGGAATCATCGATCTGTGGGCGGTCAACGTGCTGGTGGCGTTGGTGCCCGCTGTGGATCCGGGCAAGGCCTCCAAGGTCAATTGCGCGATCGGACGCTTCGAGCTGAACGACGGCAAGCTGGTGGACAAGACCATCCTGCTGGATACCAGCCGCATGCGCGTCACCGGCAAGGGCTCGGCGGACTTTGGCGCCGAAACGCTTTACCTGCGCATGCGCCCCCAGGCCAAGACTGCGCAGTTTCTCAGTCTCGCCACGCCGATCCAGGTCAGCGGCACGTTCAACAATTTCAAGATCGGCGTGTCTCCGGGCGACGTCCTCGAAACCGTCGGCCGGCTTGTGACTTCGATCATCTGGGTGCCGCTGCAGAAGATGGCCGGCAAGAAAATCCCGCCGGACGGCGCCGACGTCTGCGCTGCGTCGCTCGCGGGCGAGCCCTGATCACCCGGCTACAGTCCCTGTGCGTCCTGTCTGGCGAGCGTGCGCGGGCTGGAGGAAGCGCGGATCTGGTAGGCCGGGCGCGGCGACTTGTCGAGGTAATACGGCATCATCTTCGGCACCAGCGCAGCGAGCGTTTCCATGCGCTTCTGCGGCGCCGGGTGAGTGGAAAGGAAATCGAATCCTGAACTGCCGCCTCCGACTTTCCCCATCTTGTCCCACAGCGATACCGCTGCGTTCGGATCGTAGCCGGCCTTTGCCGCCAGTTCTATGCCGATGCGATCGGCCTCCGATTCGGCCTCCCTGCTGTTGGGCAGCTCCAGCGCGATCAGCGCGGCCATCTGCACGCCGCTGAGCGTCAGATCGCCGTAGCGGCTGGCCTGCTGGGTGGCAGCCAGCACTTCTAGCCCCATCTGCATGGCAATAGCACGGGACATCCGTTCCGTGGTGTGCTTCGCCAGCGCGTGCGATATCTCGTGACCCATCACCTGCGCCAGCTCGTCGTCGGTCGCCTTCAGCTGATCGATCAGGCCAGTGTAGATCGCCATCTTGCCGCCGGCCATGCACCAGGCATTCACGGTCTTGGCATCGTCGATCACCTTGACGCTCCACTCCCAGCTTTCTGTTTCCGGTCGATACTTGATTGCCTGGGCGATCAGCCGTCCGGTGATCGTCCGCACCCGCGCAGTTACCGCCGGGTTGCTGTCGATCTGACCTTTCTTTTGCAGCGGCTGCAACATCGCAGCGTAGGCCTGCTTCGATTCGGTGATGGCCTGCTCCTCGGAGACCAGCATGAACTGCTGGCGGCCGGTGATCGGATTGGTCTGGCAGGCGCACAGCGCGATTAGGGCGAACGAGAGGGCGAACGATGCTTTTTTCATGGGATGAGGTCCTTGGCCCGCTCTTGCGGGAACTGCACATTGTCCCTCGTAACGCCTTGCAGTCCCGTGCGTTGACTCACTTTGCGCTGCGAGCGGACGCAAAAAAACCGGCAATAGTTGCCGGCCGGTTTTGCAGCGCAGGCGCGATTCAGGCGTATAGCCTGCTGTGCCTGGGCACCTTGGCCATCAGATATTCCATTTGGTCCTGCAGGATGCGACGGTTTTGCAGGATAAGGTGCTCGTAGCGGTTAGGCACGTAGGGGGTGTACAACAGCGGCATACCGGCCGACTCGGGAGTGCGCCCGCCTTTGCGGATATTGCAGCCGCGGCAGGCCGTCACTACGTTCATCCAGCGGTCCTTGCCGCCGAGATACACCGGTATCACGTGCTCGCGTGACAGGTTGCGTTCCTTGTACTGGCCGCCGCAATAGGCGCACATGTGGCGGTCGCGGAAAAACAGCGACGTATTCGACAGGTGCGGCTCGGCGTGGTGGTCCTTGACGAAGTCCACCGCCCCCTTGATGGCGATGATGCTGTGGGTGGACAACTGCGAACGTGCGCCGGTCATGCGCGATACGCCGCCATGGTAGGTCGCCACGATTTCGCCGTGCGACCACGCCACCATTCGGCGCGCGTAGTAACAGATGGCCTCTTCGACCATCAGCCACCGGCTGGGTGTGCCGGCCATATCGACTGCAAGAATCAGGGCCAACTCGGCTCTCCAGGATAATCCATGTTCTGATCTGGGGTCAGGTTTTGGAAAAAAGGGCCGGATTCCGAACGCAATTCGCAATTCAAAAGCGGAAACGCGGCGTTTTCAACAGTATAGGCAGATCAAACGCAGTTTGGAAGCATCTATGCTGCCTAAGCACCCGTTAACGCGTAATTTTCGCCGCCCCTTCACGCCGCAGTGATTGCCAGGTTTACTTTCTGGATGGTTATGGCGTTGACCGGGCACACCGCTTCGCAGCGGCCGCAGCGGACGCACTGGCTCTGGTCTATCCACAGCCGGTTGTAATACAGCGAGTCGGTCCCGCCCTTTTCCACTTTGGTATAGCCCTGCACGCGTCCCTCGTCGTCCCGTAGCAGCGAAGCAATCTCGACGATGCAGCCTTCAACCGGCTTCACCTTCAGGCATTCGTCGCACAGCACGCAGTCGCGGTCGACGATCTCGAACTTGTAGTGGCAAAGGTAGCAGCGCGACGCCTCTTCCTTCGCTGCCGCTTCGGCGAACCCGGTCTCGACTTCCGCCTTGAACCCCCTGGCTGCGACCGCAAGCGTCGGCATGGGATGGATCGGGATGACGTTCATCTCCGCGGTGCGCCCGGTGGTGCGGCCCCCTTGCAGCTTGGAGCGGAAGCCCACGCCGATCTGCGCAACCGGCTTCGTGCGCGGGGCGCCGGTCAACCACTCGTCGACCTTGCGCGCGCACTCCTTCGCGTGCCCAATCGCCTGGATCAGCGTAGTGGCGCCAAGCGCAAAATCCCCCGCAACGAAAATTTTGCGCTGGGCAGTCTGGTGAGCGGTACCGCTCGCCAGCCAGCCATCGCGCGCCACCAGCTTCAGCCTTAGTGCCGCGTCGATCCAATCCGCTTGCGGAAACTGCCCAGTCGCGAGGATCACGGTATCGGCGCCAATCTCGAGTTCTGTTCCGGCAATCTCGACCAGCGCACGCCGGCCGTCGCGGCCGGCTTCTCCCCGCCGTGTGCGCACAAAGCGCACGCCGATCACCTTGCCCCGGTCGCCGAGAACGGCGCGCGGCGCGTAATTCGTTTCCAGGTGCCCGCCCTCCTCCAGCAGTTCTTCGAGTTCTCCCGGCAACAGCATCATGCCTTCGCGCGCGCGGCGGTAGACCACGCCCACTTGCGCACCGAGCCGCAGCGCGGTGCGGGCGCAGTCCATGGCGGTATAACCGCCGCCGATCACCACGACGCGCCCGCCGATCTCGCGGCGGCCAAACTCGTTCACCTGCAGCAGGAAGCTCAGGCCGTGCTCGATTCCCCTCGATTCCCTACCGGGCAACTCGAGCACGTTGGGCCGCAGCGTTCCCGCGGCCAGCACCACCGCGTCGAAGTCATCGCAGAGCTGCGCCAGCGACATGTCAGTTCCGACTTCGACTCCGCAGCGGATGGTCACGCCGGTGGCGGTGATTTGGCGAATCTCGCGATCGATGATCTGGCGCGGCAGCCGGAACGCCGGGATGCCCTGGTTGAGCATTCCGCCCGGAGTCCGATGTTTCTCGAGCACGGTGACGCTATGCCCTGAGAGCGCCAGCTCACGCGCGGCGGTCAGCCCCGCCACACCGGCGCCGATCACCGCGACTCTCTTTCCGCTTGCCGGGAGTCGAGGCGTGAGAGCCACCGGCGCGCTGGAACTGAAGTCCGCGGCCGAGCGTTTGGAAAAACAGATCGCCACCGGCTCGCCATTGCCTTCCCAGCCGTGCCGGCAGGCAGCTTCGCAGGGCCGCGAGCACACCCGCCCGAGCACCGCCGGAAAGACATTGTCGCGCAGGTTTATTTCGTAAGCGTTCGCGAACCGGCCGTGATAGATCGCCTCGAGATAGCCGGGAATGTCGGTTCCCGCCGGACAGGCCGCCTGGCAGGGAATATTCTTCTCCAGCCAGTGCAGGTCCTGCGCAGCCGTGCTTTCACCACTGGCTACGGAAAGTGCGGTGGCGGATTTGAAGTCAGATCGCATGGTCGTGACTTCGTGACTGTTGTGACTGCGTGACGGTCGAAAAGCTTGCAGACTGTGCCTTTTTCCCGACAGTCACGATAGTCACGCCGTTATGGCCTTTCAGAACAGCCCGACCACTTTCCCATCCGGGGTGAGGTCGATCTTGGTCGCCGAAGGCACTTTCGGCAGACCCGGCATGGTCATGATGTCGCCGCAGACCATAACGACAAATTCGGCACCGGCGGCCAAACGCACCTCTCGGATGTTGATGATGTGGCCCGACGGCGCACCGCGCACCGAAGCATCGGTCGAAAATGAATACTGGGTCTTGGCCATGCACACCGGGTAATTGCCGTAGCCGTCATCCTGCAATTTCTGGATCTGCGCCTTGACCTTGGTGTCCGCGCTGATTTCGGCCGCACCGTAGATCCTGGTCGCGACGGTTCTTGCCTTGTCCCAGAGTGTTGCCGAATCCTCGTAAACAAAGCGGCAGTCGGCGGGAACGTGTTCGATCATATCCACCACCGTGCGCGCGAGTTCCTCCGCGCCCCGCCCGCCTTGCGCCCAGTGGCGCGCCACCACAACCGGCGCTTCGTGGTGCGCCATCTTGCGCTTGAGTAACTCGATCTCCGCCGGCGTGTCGTGGCTGAAGTGATTGACCGAGACCACGCACGGCAGGCCGTAGTCGTTGCGCACGTTGTTGACATGCCGCTCGAGATTGGCGATACCCTTCTCCAGCGCCGCGAGGTTTTCCTTGTGCAGATCCTTGAGATCTGCCCCGCCGTGATACTTGAGCGCTCGCACGGTGGCCACGATCACGCAGACGTCGGGACGCAATCCCGACTTGCGGCATTTGATGTCGATGAATTTCTCGGCGCCAAGGTCCGCGCCGAATCCGGCCTCGGTCACCACGTAGTCGGCGAGTTTCAATCCAGCCCGCGTGGCGATCACCGAGTTGCAGCCGTGGGCAAGGTTGCCAAACGGCCCGCCGTGGATGATCGCCGGGTTGTTTTCGAGCGTCTGCACCAGATTGGGTTGCAGCGCGTCCTTGAGCAGCACGGTCATCGCGCCATGCGCATTCAGATCGCGCGCTCGCACCGGCTTCTGGTCGCGGGTGTAAGCGACCACGATATTGCCCAGTCTGTGCCTGAGATCCGCAAGCGATATGGCCAGGCAGAAGATCGCCATGACTTCGGAGGCCGCCACGATATCGAAGCCGTCCTGGCGGGGATAACCATTCCCGGTGCCGCCCAGCGCCACGACGATTTCGCGCAGCGCCCGGTCGTTCATATCCATGACCCGCTTCCAGCTGACGCGGCGAACGTCGATCCCCAGTTCGTTGCCGTGGTAAATGTGGTTATCCAGCATCGCCGCCAGCAGGTTGTTGGCGAGCTGGATCGCGTTGAAATCGCCGGTGAAATGCAGATTGATGTCTTCCATCGGCACAACTTGTGCGTAGCCGCCGCCGGCAGCTCCTCCTTTCATGCCGAACACCGGCCCCAGGCTGGGTTCGCGTAATGCGATGAGCGCCTTCTTGCCGATGCGATTGAGCGCGTCGCCCAAACCCACCGAGGTGGTGGTCTTGCCCTCGCCTGCGGGCGTCGGGCTGATTGCGCTGACCAGGATCAGCTTGCCGTCGGGCCGGTCTTTCAACCCGTCGAGATACTCAAGCGAGATCTTCGCCTTGTAGCGGCCAAAGGTTTCGAGGCTCTCCTCGGGGATTCCCAGTCGTTCGGTGGCAAGCGCAGCGATGCCCTTGAGTTTGGCCTGCTGGGCGATTTCAATGTCGGAAAGCACGGGGGGCCTTTTCTAAAAATCGCTCACCGCAGAGGACGCGGAGGACGCAGAGGAAGAACGTGAAGAATATATGAAACGGGTAGTTCTTATAGTATGCAGCCCATCACTGTGAGCCTTGGACTTCGTTCATGTGCACCACAGCACCCCCATCAGAGGATTTCGGTTTGGTTTCCCTCCGCGTCCTCGGCGTCCTCTGCGGTAAGTGCGAATCGAGTCCTTATGGTTAGCGGTTATCTGGACTTGCCGGTGCGCCCGAGCTCCGGACGGAAGAACGTCGTGCCGCTCGGCCCAACGCCCGCCAGCTGCAGAACAACCTCCTCGTCCTTGGCGCCGTCGAAATGGGCTGCGCCGGCCGGGTGAAGCATGAATCCTCCCGAATGGATCGGCTCGG
This sequence comes from Betaproteobacteria bacterium, assembly GCA_052387775.1. Classification (GTDB taxonomy): domain Bacteria; phylum Pseudomonadota; class Gammaproteobacteria; order Burkholderiales; family JACQAP01; genus JACQAP01. The sequence continues at coordinate 3,549 of JBQTIV010000093.1, read as the reverse complement.
TGTTCTCCGGATCGAATTTCTCGCCGGTGCCGGTCCACCAAGTGCCCCGGATCACGGTGGCGAGGCGGTCTTCGGGATGAAAGTGCGGCATGCTCATGATGCCGGGTGAAAACTTGACGCGGATGACGTAGGCACCGGGCTTGGACGGATCGCCGTAGACGATCATCCGGGCGATGCCCGGAATGCCCGGATACTCCTCCCAACTCTCCTCTCCGGCCTGCAGCCGCGCAAAGCCCTTTTCGTCGAACTTAAGGTCGGCGTGCAGCAGAGCAGACGGGGCGATCAGGGCAGCGGCGAACAGGGCCGCGGAAGCAAAATAGCGCGTGCAGTTCATGAGGAAGCCTTTCGGAAAGTTTTCCGCTCGAAGTTTAATCCAAGTAGTCGATGACCAGATGCGCCAGCGAGCGCACACCCAGCAGCAGCGCGGATTCGTCGACGAAGAAACGCGGCGAATGATTCGGCGCTGACTGTTTGCGATCGGTGCCCCTGGGCGTTATGCCGACGAAATAAAAAAACCCCGGAATCTTCTGCTGATAGCAGGCAAAGTCCTCGCAACCGGTAATCTTCTGGCCCACGAAAACCTTGTCGGCGCCCGCCACGCGCTGCAGGGTCGGCAACATGCGCTCGGTCAAGGCTACGTCGTTCACTGTAACGGGATAAGCGTTGTCGAAATGCACATGCGCGCTCGCGCCCGCGCTTCTGGCGATCAGCTCAACAGTATTACGGATGCGCACGTGCATATCCGCGCGCATGTCCTCGTTGAACGTACGTACCGTGCCCAGCATCTCCACCGTGTCCGGAATGATGTTGTCTCGCACCCCGCCCTTGATCGCGCCGATGCTCACCACTGCCGGCTCCAAGCTTACGTCGACTTGGCGGCTCACAATGGTCTGCAACCCAAGCACGATCTGAGATGAAATCACGATTGGGTCCACGCCGCGCCACGGCAGCGCACCGTGGGTCTGGCGCCCGGTCACCGTCACCAGAATGCGATCGGAACTGGCCATCGCCGGGCCGGGTCGGTAGGCGATCCTGCCGGTCTCGACGCCGGCGAACACGTGCAGGCCGAATATCACCTCCGGTTGCGGATTCTCCAGCACGCCTTGCCTGATCATCAACGCCGCGCCGCCGTCCTCCCCCGGCGGCGGGCCTTCCTCGGCCGGCTGGAAGATGAACTTGATACTGCCGGTGAGTTGCTGCTTGATGCCCGCAAGCAATTCGGCCACACCCATTAGGATTGCGACATGGCAATCGTGACCGCAGGCGTGCATGACGCCGACTTCCTGGCCGTTGAAATCGGCGCGGGCCTTCGAGGCAAATGGCAGGTCCACGGCTTCCGTTACCGGAAGCGCGTCCATGTCCGCGCGCAACGCGATGACCGGCCCCGGACGGCCGCTATCCAGCAGCCCGACCACGCCGGTGTGCGCGATCCCGGTCTGCACCTTCAGTCCGAGCGCCTGCAGATGCCCCGCAACAACGCCGGCTGTACGCACTTCGCGGTTGGACAGTTCCGGATGCTGGTGCAAGTCCCGGCGCCAGGCGATGACTTTGGATTCAAGCGCTGCCGCGCGGCGATCGAGGTCGGCGAAATGCACGTGAGGGTCATTCATCGTGAAACGTAATTCCTTCCCCGTGAAGTTCCATTCCGGCAAGAAGCATCAATGCGTGCGCGCCGTGGCATGCAGGGCCGACTGCGGCAGACCGGGAAGCGCGGAGGTATGGATATTCCACGACAGCGTGATGCGAGGTCGGCTGCCGAGGTACGGATTGACACTGTGCACGAATTCGCTGGGGAAAATGAGCATGGATCCCGGTTTCATGTCGGGAACCAGCAAATTAGTCATTCGGCCCGGTTCGTTCATGCAGCAGGCGGCGATCCTTGAATCTCCGAAACACAGTTTTCCGCCATTCGGGTCCTCGGCGGAGAAATCCCCCGGATCCAGGAGGTAGACGATACTTGCCACCGATCGCAGGTGGCTATGGGGCATGCAGTAGTCTCCCCTGCGGTAAACGCTCGCCCAACACTCATCGACCACCGCAGCGGTGACGTCCAATGCTTTCTTGAACAGCGCAATCGCCCGGGCGTGAAGCAGATCCGCTTCTATGCATCCCCAGCGATGCAGATGCCGCACCTTCATGCCGCAACCACCCTTGAAAATCCAGTCGCGGAACCGGGGATCCTGCTCCATCTCCAGAATCTTCGTGCCCAGCCGCGCATGGTACGCCGGATGATCCGCGAAATCCGTGATCGACATTCTGGGTTCGTCAAGGCGCGCGAGTTCCTGGTTCTTGGGCCATACCCGGATATCGTGGGCCCCCAAGCGCATGAACTGCGTTGTCATGTCGGGTTCGGGTCAGGCTGCATCGAGGCCGGCGAGAATCTCTCGAGCCGCCGCCGCAACGTTCACCTTGCCCTCGACTGACGCGCTCAAGGCTTGACGAATCTGAGCGTCATGCGGTCGCTTTCGCCGATCGCCAGGTATTTCACGCGATCCTTGTCACCCAGACGCAGTGTCGGCGGCAGCGTCCACACCCCGCCCGGATAGTCCGCGGTGTCTTTGGGATTGGCGTTGATTTCGGACTTGCTTTCGAGCCTGAAGCCGGCTTTCTGTGCAGTCTCGATTACCCAGGCTTCGGTCATGTAGCCGCTCTCGATCTGTTTTTCGAACGGCGTGTCCGGCTTGGCGCGATGGTCGGTCAGCCCCAGGATGCCTCCCATTTGAAGCGCATCGTAAAAAGCCTTGAACATCGCATCCGCCGTGCCGGCCCTGGCCCAGTTGTGGGCGTTACGGAAGGTCAACACCATGTCGGCGCTGCCCGCGGGCGCCACCTGGATCGCATTCGGCGCCAACACCGACAGTTGCACCTTGCCGTAGAGCTCGGCGTCACTCGCGAGCTTGGCGCGGAAGTTCCGGTCGTTGGAGCGCTGGTTTTCCGAGGATTGTTCGGTCACCTTGAACACGGCGGCATAGTAAGTGCCGCCACGCATGACCGGCGCCAGGATTTCCGTGTACCAGCCCGCCCCAGGCGTGATCTCGACCACGGTCATGTTCGGCTTCAACCCAAAAAACAGCAGCGTTTCCTTGGGGTGACGGTATTGGTCGCGCGCCTTGTTGGCATCCGAGCGATGGCTGCCGGTCAGGGCTTGACCGATCAACGCCTCGATATCCTGTGCGTGGGTCGGCGCCACCATCGCGCCGGCGGCGAGTATCAGCAACGACAGAACACGGAAAATGGTCTGCAACGCCTGCTTCATGAATCTGCTCCTTCGTTTCCGTTGTGGTCGGTTGTCGTGCGCCTAGCGGCGATTGATCAGCCGATACTGGCGATCCTGCCTCTGCATCTGGATCGACAGGTCACGGGCCCTGCGTTCGCGCTCGAATGCGAGCGTCGTCTGCGCCGATGGCGGCGCCGGCTCCTGGCGGTGCGCACTCGCCCGCTGCGATTGGAGCAGTTGCCGCCACTGCCCATACTGAAAGCGTTCGACCTGCAGCCGCTCGATGGCCGCCTGCTGCTCGATCTCCAGCTTTGCGGCGGGCAATTCGGCGC
>JBQTIV010000092.1:0-10621 GCA_052387775.1 Betaproteobacteria bacterium | reverse complement strand
TAATTCGCGGCGCGTAAAGGGCTTTCTCGGGGTCCATTTGATAGAATCCGGGCTTTTCCTCGTCTTCCCGAAATGTCGCGCAGGATTCTCGTCACCTCCGCGCTGCCGTACGCCAACGGCAGCATTCATCTCGGCCACCTCGTGGAATATATCCAGACCGACATCTGGGTGCGCTTTCAGAGAATGCAAGCCGACACTGAGGTCTATTACGTCTGTGCCGACGACACCCATGGCACGCCGATCATGCTGCGCGCCGACGCCGAAGGCATCAGCCCGGAGCAACTGATCGCCCGCATGTATGGCGAGCATACCCGCGACTTCGCTGGCTTCCACGTGGCATTCGACAACTACTACACCACGAATTCGGCGGAGAACCAGGCGTTCTGCGAAGACATTTACAACAATCTCAAAGCCAAAGACCTGATCGCCAGGCGTTCGGTCGAGCAGTTCTACGACCCGGTCAAGCAGATGTTCCTGCCCGACCGCTACATCAAGGGCGAGTGCCCGAACTGCCACTCGAAGGACCAATACGGCGATTCCTGCGAAGTCTGCGGCACGACGTATTCTCCGACCGACCTCGTCAATCCGTACTCGGCGGTGTCAGGCGCCAAGCCTGAGCGCAAAGCCTCCGAACATCACTTCTTCAGGCTTTCCGACAAGCGCTGCGAGGATTTCCTGCGCGGCTTCACCCAGACTGGCAACCGTCTCCAGCCGGAAGCGGCAAACAAGATGAAGGAGTGGCTCGGCGAGCCCGGCGAAAATAAGCTGGCGGACTGGGACATATCCCGCGACGCCCCTTACTTCGGCTTCCCGATTCCCGGTACCGACAAGCAGAAGTTCTTTTATGTCTGGCTGGATGCGCCGGTGGGTTACTTCGGCAGCTTCGGCAACTACGTCGTCAAACAGAAGGCGGCGGGCAGGGCCATCGACAAGGACGCCTTCCTGCGCCCGGGCGGCAATACCGAGATGGTCCACTTCATCGGCAAGGACATTCTCTATTTCCATGCCCTGTTCTGGCCGGCGATGCTGGAATTCTCCGGTTACCGCACGCCGACGAAGGTGTTCGCCCACGGCTTCCTCACGGTGGACGGGCAGAAGATGTCCAAGTCGCGCGGCACCTTCATCACCGCGGAAAGCTATCTCGAGCAGGGGCTGAATCCCGAGTGGCTGCGCTACTACTACGCGGCAAAGCTTAACGGCACGATGGAGGACATCGATCTCAATCTCGAGGATTTCGTCGCGCGGGTGAATAGTGACGTGGTAGGGAAGTACATCAATATCGCTAGCAGAACGGCATCGTTTATTTCCAAGGTTTTTGACGGAAAACTCAGTTCAGACCTAGTCGACGAGGAGGACCAGAAGCGGTGGGGATCGGTTGACGCTTTAGGAGACAGACTAGGCTTTAGTTCTGATCGTGGCTTCCCTGACGTACCGATGATTCTAGAGGGTATGGTGACTGCAGGTGCGGAGATTGCAGCCCACTACGATAGCCGCGAGTACAGTAAGGCATTGCGCCGAATCATGGATCTCGCGGATCTAGCGAACCAGTACGTTGATCAGGCAAAACCGTGGGAACTAGCAATGCAACCCAGTGAAACAGCACGTTTACATGTTGTTTGTTCTGTTGCACTGAACCTGTTTCGTTTGCTGACGCTATACCTCAAGCCTGTTCTGCCGAGGCTAGCGCAAAATGTAGAAGATTTTCTTAATGTTGCACCGCTAAAGTGGGGCGACGCACATCAGTTTCTACTTCGCGACCATACAATTCGGAACTACGAGCACCTCATGACCCGCGTCGATCCGAAACAGATCACCGCACTGGTCGAAGCCAACAAGGAAAGCTTGCAACCAGCGCCGCAAAGCCACTCGCCGCAGCGTCACGCCCAGCATCAGGAGAAAACCGTGGAATCCGCTACCGCCCCGAGTTTCATCAGCATCGATGACTTCAACAAGGTTGAGCTGCGCGTCGCCCGCATCGTTGGCGCCGAGCACGTGGAAGGCGCCGACAAGCTGCTCAAGCTGCAGCTCGATCTCGGCAACGAAACCCGACAGGTATTCGCCGGCATCAAGTCGGCTTACGACCCGGCGACGCTGGTCGGACGGCTTACTGTGATGGTCGCCAACCTGCAGCCGCGCAAGATGCGCTTCGGTGAGTCCCAGGGCATGGTACTGGCGGCGAGCGGAGAAACGCCGGGCATTTTCCTGCTCTCGCCCGACGATGGCGCGCAGCCGGGCATGCGGGTAAAGTAAGCGCATACCATGAAGATCACCCGCCGACTTCGCATCCGTGGCCAGGTCCAGGGCGTGAACCTGCGCGAGGCCATGCGCCTGCGCGCCGAGCAGCTCAAGGTGACCGGATGGGTACGCAATCTCCTCGACGGCACCGTCGAGGCGGTCGTGCAGGGCGAGGCCTTCGCTATCGACTCCATCGTCGAGTGGGCCCGCCAGGGCCCGCCGACGGCGCGGGTAGACAGCGTCGATGTTGAAACGGCCGAGGGAGAAGGGGACTTCCAGTACTTCGACAAGCGCCCGACCGGGTAGGACGACAAGTCAAATTCTTGACGCTGAGAATTCCCCGCTTTTCCCGAGCTTACAGATAAACGATCTGGACGTTCTTCGGCTCGATCCAGTTGCCGAGCGAGTCGATCAACCCGTCATCCAGTTTCACCCGCCAGGCGTCGCCCAACTCGATTTCGGCGACCGCATCATTGTTGCTGTACACCACCGAGACCGGGCAGCCGCCATCCCCGCCGTTGCGGTAGGGCGCCAGCAGCTCCTTGAGTTTGCTGCCGCTCGACTCACCGTTGCAATGTAAACGCACCTTGCGCGCGAAGCGGCTGCGCGCGGCAGCCAGATCGTAGAGCCGCTCCGCGGTTAGCCGCAGGCCCTGGGTGAAATTGTCGAAGCTTGCTTTGCCCTCGACGATCAGCAGTTGATCTTCCTTGAGCCAGTTGCGGTGGCTCTCGAACAATTCGTTGAATACCGTGAGTTCAACCCGCGCCGTGCCATCGTCGAGCACGACCACCGCCATTCGCCCACGCCGGGTCTGTTGCTGCCGGATGCTGTAGATGACGCCGGCGACGGTCACTGTCTGTGCCTGCGGCTGGAGGGCGGCGAGGCGCGTCCTGACAAAGGCCTCCACCTCCGCGGCGTAATTCTGGAAAGGGTGCCCGCTGAAGTAATAGCCGAGCGCGAGTTTCTCGTTCTGCAGCCGCTCTTTTGCCTCCCAGCGCACTGCTTCGATCAGCTTCGGCCCTTCGACCGTTGCCGATGCATCGCCGAACAGGCTGTTCTGCGAGGCGGCCCGGTTTTCCTGCTCGGCCGCTTCCATGGCGATGCCGACGGAGGCCAACAGGCTGGCGCGATGATCGTTGATTACGTCGAATGCTCCGGCACGCACCAGCGACTCGATCACCCGCCGATTGACCACACGCTTGTCCACCCTGCGGCAGAAATCGAACAGGTCCTTGAAAGGCCCGCCGTTCTCGCGCGTCTCGATGATATGGCCGATCGCCGATTCGCCGGTCCCCTTCACAGCGCCCAGCCCGTAGCGAATACGCCTCGCATCCACCGGCACGAAGCGGTACTCGCCCGCGTGAATATCCGCTGGCAGCACCTCCAGGCCGTTGGCGATCGAGTCTTCGCAGAACTGCTGCACCTTGTCGGTATCGTCCATGACCGCCGACATGTTGGCGGCCATGAACGCCGCCGCATGGTGCGCCTTGAAGTACGCGGTCTGGTAGGCAATCAGCGCGTAAGCGGCGGCATGCGACTTGTTGAAGCCGTAGCCGGCGAACTTCTCCATCAGGTCGAACAACTGCTCGGCGCGGTGTTCGGAAACGCCGTTTTTCATCGCGCCGGCCTTGAATATGTCGCGATGCTGCGCCATTTCCTCGGGCTTCTTCTTGCCCATCGCGCGGCGCAGCAGGTCGGCGGCACCGAGGCTGTATCCGCCGATCACCTGGGCGATCTGCATCACTTGTTCCTGGTAGACCATGATCCCGTAGGTCGGCGACAGAATCGGCTCCAGGCGTTTGTCGAGATAGCCGACGCCCTCCCGTCCCTGCTTGCGCTTGACGAAATCGGGGATGAGTTCCATCGGACCGGGGCGGAACAGCGCCACCAGCGCGATGATGTCTTCGAAGCGGTCGGGCCTGGCCTGTTTCAGCAGTTCACGCATGCCGCGCGATTCAAATTGGAACACTGCCGTGGTATTGGCGCTGGAAAACACCTTGAACGAATCCGGATCGTCGAGCGGAAGCTGCTCGAGCCGGATCTCGGAATCCGGATCGAGGCGCTTCATGAAGCGCAGGGTCCAGTCGAGGATGGTGAGGGTGGTAAGACCAAGGAAATCGAACTTCACCAGTCCGACCGCTTCCACGTCATCCTTGTCGAGCTGCGACACCGCGGCCTCCGAACCGGACGCCGTGTATAGCGGGCAGAAGTCGGTGAGCTTTCCGGGCGCGATCAGCACGCCGCCGGCATGCATGCCGACGTTGCGGGTCAAGCCTTCGAGCTGTTCGGCGAGCGCCAGCAGCTCACGCGTTTCCTCCTCCGCTTCCTCGCGCTCTTTCAGCCGAGGCTCCATCTCGCGCGCGTCCTTCAACGTGATGAGCTTGCCCGGCTGGAACGGGATCAGTTTGGCGAGCTCGTCGGTACGGCTGTAGTTCCATTCCATGACGCGGCCCACGTCGCGCACCACCGCCTTCGCCGCCATGGTGCCGAAGGTCACGATTTGCGACACCGACTCCTCGCCGTACTTGTGGCGGACGTACTCGATCACGCGGTCGCGGCCGTCTTGGCAGAAATCCACGTCGAAGTCCGGCATGGAAACGCGCTCCGGGTTAAGGAATCGCTCGAACAGCAGGTCGTAGCGCAGCGGATCGAGGTCGGTAATGCCCAGCGAATAGGCGACCAGCGAACCCGCACCGGAACCCCGGCCCGGCCCTACTGGTACGCCGTTCGCCTTCGCCCAGTTGATGAAATCGGCAACGATGAGAAAGTACCCCGGGAAACCCATCTGTACGATGGTCTTGATTTCGAACTCGAGGCGCTCGCGGTAACGCGGCATATGTCCAGCGCGCGTGGCGGGCTGCGGATAGAGCACCTGCATGCGCAGCTCCAGACCGGCGACTGAGCGCTCATGCAGATACTGCTCGAGACTGGCCCCCGCGGGCGTGGGAAACAGCGGCAGCCTCGATATGCCGAGATCGAGCTGGAAATTGCAGCGGCGGGCGATCTCGACCGAGTTATCCAGCGCCTGCGGCAGGTCGGCGAAGAGTTCCGCCATCTCGGCCTGGGTCTTGAAATACTGCTGTTCCGTGAAGTGGCGCGGGCGGCGCTGGTCGGAAAGAACAAAACCCTCGGCTATGCACACCCGCGCCTCGTGGGCGATGAAATCCTCGCGCTTGAGAAACTGCACCGCATGCGTCGCCACCACGGGCAGTTTCAGGCTGGAGGCAAGCCGGACCGCACGCTTGACGTAGTGCTCCGCATTGGCGTGGCCGGCGCGCTGCAGCTCGATATAGAAGCGCTGCGGGAAAAGCCGTCCCCACTCCTGCGCCAGTTTCTGCGCCTGCTGCGGGTTATCGGCTAGCAGCGCATGGCCGATATCGCCCAGATGCGCACCCGATAACGCGATCAATCCGTCGGTGCCAGTCTCGCTGAGCCACTTCTTATGTATCTCCGCGCGGCCACGGTGCCGGTTGTTACGGTAGGCGCGCGTCAGCCAGTTGCACAGGCGAAGATAGCCGGCGGCGGAGGCGCACAACAGCAACGCCCTGAATGGCTTGTCGCGGTCGGCCTCGTTGCTGATCCACACATCGCAGCCGATGATTGGCTTGACTCCCTGGCTGCGTGCGGCCTGGTAGAACTTCACCATGCCGAAGACGTTGGCGAGGTCGGTCAAAGCCAGCGCCGGCATCGCGTCCGCCTGCGCTGCCGCCACTGCACCGTCGAGCCGGACGGTGCCGTCAACGATCGAATATTCGCTGTGCAGGCGCAGGTGGATGAACTTCGGTTGCATGGAAGTTATTTTACGCCTGAAACCAGAAAGGCCTCACCGCAAAGACGCAAAGGAAACGCAAAGGAAAGCAAAACAACTTGAGGTTAAAAAGCGAGCACGTGGATGGTCGTATCACCGCGATATATCAACTGGGTGGAGCAATCGGAATCCCCCTGCTTTTTGACGCGCATCGTCTGTTTTTCTCTGCGTTGCCTTTGCGTCTTTGCGTCTTTGCGGTGAAGGCTTAGTGCGCCGTTGCGGTGAAGACTCGCTTTTGATTGGTAAAATGCCGGCTCCTTCCACGCCCTGCCATTTTCATGCGAATCATCAATCTTGCCGGCTACAAGTTCGTGCCGCTGGACCGCCTGCCCGAACTCAAGGCCCGCCTCAAGGAATGCTGCGGCGAACTGGGCCTCAAGGGAACGATCGTGGTAAGTCCCGAAGGCATCAACATATTCGTTTCCGGCTCCGCGCCGGCGGTGAGACCCTTCAGGGCGTTCGTGCACGCCGATTCCCGCCTCGCCGGAATGCGACTCAAGGAGAGTGTTTCTTCATACCAGCCCTTCAAGCGCATGCTGGTCAAGATCAAGAAGGAAATCATCACTCTGCGCGTGCCCGACCTCGACCCGGCGGCGCAGCGCGCGCCAGCCGTAACGCCGGCCGAGCTTAAGCGTTGGCTGGACGAGGAGCGTGAGATGCTCCTGCTCGACACCCGCAATGCTTTCGAAGTGGAAACCGGCACGTTCCGCGGCGCGGTTCACCTGCATCTGAAGTCATTCGGGGAGTTTCCGCGGGCGGCAGACCGGCTCGAGGAATCGCTCAGGGGCAAGACCATCGTCGCCTTCTGCACCGGCGGCATCCGTTGCGAGAAGGCCGCGACGGTGCTCTTACAAAAAGGATTTCGCAACGTCTTCCAGCTTGAAGGCGGCATCCTGCAATACTTCGAGGACTGCGGCGATGCGCACTTCAAAGGCCACTGCTTCGTCTTCGACCAGCGTACCGCGTTGGACGGAAGTCTGAATCCGGTACTCGCGGGCGCGAAATGACCGGCGCGCGCGAAGTCCGCAGGGCGGTGATCGCCATGATCCTTCTCGTAATGCTGTGGGGTTACAGCTGGATCACCTCCAAAGTCGGCCTGTTTTACGCCAGTCCGCTGGACTTCGCTGCGATTCGCGTGGAACTCGGCGTACTGACGCTGTTCATCGGTCTGCTGTGGACGCGATCTTCGCTCAGGCCACAGCACTGGCCGGCGCTCATTCTCATCGGCCTGACCCAGACTTTCGCCTTCATCATCCTCAACACCTGGGCGCTGTCCGAAGGCGGTCCCGGAAAGACCTCGGTACTGGTCTTTACCATGCCGTTCTGGGTGCTGGTGTTCGCCTGGCCGGCGCTGCACGAGCGCATCCACGGCTTGCAGTGGGTAGCCGTTTTGCTGGCGGCGATCGGGCTTGTGTTCGTGCTCGAACCGTGGGAAATGCACACGTCGATGTTCAGCAAGACCCTGGCGGTGCTGGCCGGCATGTGCTGGGCCATCGGCGTCGTGTATGCGAAGCACCTGCATAATCGCGTCCCGGTGGACGCGCTGTCGTTCACGTTCTGGCAGATGCTGGTGGGCTTGGTTCCGATCGTGATCGCGCAACTGATTTTCGACCGCGTGCCGGTCAACTGGACCAGCACTTTCGTCTTCGCGGCGGTGTTCAACGGCGTGCTTGCCACCGGCATCGGCTGGCTGACCTGGCTGTACGTGCTGCACCGCCTGCCGGCGGGCACTACCAGCTTGTCTTCGCTGGCAATACCGCTGATCGCGATCGTCGCCTCCTGGCTGCAACTCGGCGAAGAACCGGGCAGCTCGGAGCTCATTGGCATGCTGCTGATCGGTATCGCGCTGGCGATCCTGTCCTACCTCAGCATCCGCAGGCACGAAGAAGTCGAACCCATGACCGGCCAGGAGTAAAAGAACCTTTTCACCGCGAAGACGCAAAGAACGCAAAGAAAAACATGAAAACGCATGGGCAGTTCAGAATTTGCACGGGCAATCCCACGAAATCTTCACCTTGAGCCACGCTCGATTCCAACTGCAATGGCAGACCTTCTAACATATTTGCAATTCTTTGCGTTCTTTGCGTCTTTGCGGTGACAAGATTTTGATGAAATCCAGCCAATCGCAGTTTATCAACGTCCGCGGCCTGCGCTACCACGTGCGCACCTGGGGCAGCGAATCCGCGCCGAAACTTTTCCTGCTGCACGGCTGGATGGATGTCTCAGCCTCGTTCCAGTTTGTCGTCGACGAATTGCGGCGCGACTGGCATGTCATTGCGCCGGACTGGCGCGGGTTCGGATTGTCGCAGTGGACCAACGACAGTTACTGGTTCCCGGATTACGTCGCCGATCTCGACGCGCTGCTGAGCCGTTTCCAGCCGGACGCGCCGGCGATCCTGGTCGGCCACAGCATGGGCGGCAACGTCGCCAACCTGTACGCCGGCGTTCGCCCGGAGCGTGTCGGAAAGCTGGTGCTCGCGGAAGGCTTCGGATTGCCGCCGGCCAGGCCCGAAAAGGCGCCGGAACGCTATGCCCAGTGGCTGGACGAAAGCCGCGAGCCGCCGACGCTGCGCCCCTACTCGACGTTCGCGGACGTCATTCAGCGGCTTAAGGGCAATAATCCGCGCATCACCGACGAGCGCGCGGCGTTCCTCGCTCCGCACTGGGCCGAGCAGATGCCCGATGGCCACATCCGGCTGCGCGCCGATCCCTGCCACAAGTTGGTGAATCCGGTGCTCTACCGTGTCGAGGAGGCAATGGCCTGCTGGCGGCGCATTACCGCCCCAACGCTCTGGCTTTGGGGCGACGGCGAATGGATGAAGAAGTGGATGAAAGGCGACAAAACCTTGCTGGACAGCTACCGGTGCTGCTATCGCTCACTGCAGGAGCAAACCATCGCCGACGCCGGCCACATGATGCACCACGACCAGCCGGCAGAATTAGCCAGGGCGATCGAATCGTTTCTTCAGTAGCCGGCGGCAGGGTCTAATGTCTCGCGCCGATATCGCTGCTGGGCCATTGCGGGAAATTCTTCCGATGCTAGACTTGGCGCGTGCAGACCATCCGCCTTGGCGGCGACGGGCTCCACCGCGGATCTGATGTGGCAGCGCGCCACGCGATTGAGCCCATCGGCATGGCCGAGGGTGTTTGCTGATGAAGATCACTTACCGGGTCCACGCGATACAGCGGATGTTCGAGCGGGGAATTTCCGAAGCAGACGTGCGCTGGGTGCTATCGGAAGGCGATGAGATCGCCTCCTATTCCGACGACAAGCCATACCCCAGCCGGTTGTTGCTCGGATGGCGCGGTGGCAGGCCGGTGCATGTCGTGACTGCCTATAGTGCCAAAGATGATGAACACGTCGTGATTACGGTCTATGAACCCAATCCGGCTCTTTGGGAGCCCGATTTCAAACGGAGAAAGCCATGAAGTGCGTAGTCTGCAAACAGGCGGAGACCCAGCCCGGCTTCGCGACCGTCACCCTCCAGCGGGGTGAATCGACCTTCGTGGTGAAAGACGTGCCGGCGAAGGTCTGCCCGAATTGCGGTGAGGAGTACGTGGATTCGTCAGTTGCCGCGGAACTGCTTCGCTCCAGCGAGTCTCTATCGGAAGCCGGTGCGCAGGTCGATATCCGGCGCTACGCGGCCGTCGCCTAAGGTCGGGAGTTGGCGTCCGATTGCGACACGGATTCCATTCGGTGATCACTTTCCTGTTCGCCTGCACGAAATTTGTTTGGGCGGCACGTTGAGCCGGCAGGCTGATCCTGCCTCATGCCTCAACTGATTTGAGACCGCAATCCATGAAACACCCCAAGAACCCCTTTCACCCGGGCGAAATTCTTTTCGAGGAATTTCTGGAACCCTCCGGGATCACGCAAACTGAATTTGCCGGGAAACTTGGCTGGACGCGGGCACGGTTAACGAGTTGATCAAGGGCAAGCGCGGGATCACCACCGACGCGGCGCCGGACCTCGCGGACGCGCTTGGTACTTCCCCCCAACCATGGCTGAATCTGCAGGCGACCTACGACCTCGCTCAGGCCATGGGCCGAACAACACACAACATCGATCGGGAGGACTGAACATGAATGTCGCAAAGTGGCATCGAAATTTTGCAGCTTGCGTTTTCGCGGGGTTGAGCCTGGTTTCCTTGCCGGCTATCGCGGGCCCGGTGGAGGAGATCCACGAAGTCGAAGATCGCCGCTACGATGCGATGATGCGCGGCGATGCCGATGCATTGGCGAATACGCTTGCTGAGGAGTTTTACTACCATCAACCCAACGGCAAGACCAATGACAAGCAAGGTTACATCAAGCAGATGAAATCCGGCACCGTGAAAGTCTTCAGCGCCGAGCGTTATGACGTCAAGGTCAACGTCTATGGAGATGTCGCGACGGCGATGGGCTCCACGCGGGTGGACCTCGAGATTGCCGGCGAACGGCGCAAGACCGACTTGCGCTATCTGAACGTCTGGGTCAAACGCGATGGCCGCTGGCAACTGGCCTCGCGACAGTCGGCGTTCACCAAATAGGTCTTACGGGAAGACCGCACACACTCGACTGCGAGCGCAAAAAAATAGG
>JBQTIV010000091.1:0-6604 GCA_052387775.1 Betaproteobacteria bacterium | reverse complement strand
CCCGGTGCGCGCGGTCTTGAAGTCGGTCTTCGGATTGGCGGTGCCGTCGAAAACCCGATTCCCGTCACGGCTTCCTTCGATCCTGGCGTCGTAGGCGATTTCCTGGTCGGGGCGCTTGCACACCGCATGGAAGGACACCGAGAAACTGTCGGCGCGCTGGTCGATTTTCAGATTGCTGATGGCCGGCGTGTAGGTGCCCCAGTTTTCGTCGCGCACCAGAAAGCCGACCGCGCGCAGCACCTCAACACCATTGACCTTGAGGTAGCGCAACTGGCCGTTGTCGAACTCCACCGACATCGGGCCGGCCTTGAGGATGCGCCCGGGTGCGTCCGGCTGTTCGGTGCCGCACAGGGCGATAGCCCTAGATACTGTGGGAGGCTTCATTGTCGTTTTCCTATTGCAGAGGTATTTGTCTTGGGGGCACTTTGGGGTCGTGACGATCGTGACGGCGTGACGGTTGTGACGAGGCAAATGCCGGCGCTGCGCGCCAATTTATTTTGTGTCCGCCGTAGATTTATTTGCACATGCGTTCGTCACGTCGTCACGACCGTCACGATCGTCACGGCCTTATAGAACCCGTTCCGTCGAGGGTTCTATGAGAACGGCGCGGTTCATGTTGACGGTCAGTTCGACGCGCTGGTTGATCTCGGTAACATCGTGCGCCTGCAGCTCGGCGATCACTTCGGTACCACTCAGCTTGAAAGTAGCGTAAGTGCGTGAGCCGGTAGGCTGCAGCAGCTCGATGTTGGCGCTGTAACGCGCCAGACCCGGGCGGGCGTCACCCTGAAGCGCGCGGCTCATATGCTCGGGACGCAGGCCCAGGACGATGGGCTCGCCGCGCTTTCCCGCCAGCCGGTCGTGGCGGCCCGGGGGCAGCGCCAGCAGCGTGCCGTCGCCAAGCCGCACCGCCAGGCCGCCGTCCGCGGCGACCAGCGTGGCGTTGACGAAATTCATCGCAGGAGAACCGAGAAAGCCCGCAACGTACTTCGTCGCCGGACGCTCGAAAAGATCCAGCGGCGCGCCCGCCTGCTCGATCTGGCCGTCGCGCAGCAGCACGATGCGGTCGGCCATGGTCATCGCCTCGATCTGATCGTGGGTGACGTAGATCATGGTGCGTTCCAGTTCCTGGTGCAGGCGCTTGATCTCGCCGCGCATCTCGTCGCGCAGTTGGGCATCGAGGTTGGAGAGCGGCTCGTCGAACAGGAACAGGCGGGCGTTGCGCACGATGGCGCGGCCGATCGCGACGCGCTGCAACTGGCCGCCGGAAAGCTGGCGCGGAAAACGGTCGAGCAGATGGTCGATGCCGAGCATCTGTGCCGCGCGCCGCACCTTGGGTTCGATTTCCGCCGTGGGCGTCTTGCGGGAGCGCAGGCCAAAGGCGATGTTGTCGAAAACCTTCATGTACGGATAAAGCGCATAGTTCTGGAACACCATCGCAATATCACGTTCGCGCGGCGGCAGGTGATTGACGAGCTCGCCGCCGATTTCAATGGTGCCCCGGTCGGCATCCTCCAGCCCCGCGATCGTGCGCAGCAGCGTGCTCTTGCCGCAACCGGATTGGCCTACCAGGACGGTGAATTCGCCCGCGGGAATCTCCAGGTCCACGCCGCGCACGGCGTGCACGGGGCCGTAGTATTTGTGTAGCGCCGTTATTTTCAGATCAGCCATTTTTAAATCCTGGTGATTCTGTGATTGAGCGAATAAGCGATTAAGCGACTACGACACGTGACCCAATTACCCAATCGCCCAATCCCATAATCACTCAATCGCTTAATCACCTAATCACTGATTTACCCTTTCACTGCTCCCAGCGAGATGCCGCGCACCAAGTAGCGCTGCATGAACGCCACCGCGATGAAAATCGGCACCGTTCCCAGCGCCGACATCGCCGAGATCTTCGCCCAGAAGTTTGACTGTCCGCCGAAGTAGTGGGTGACTTGCACTGTGTACGTCGTAACCTCGGTGCGGGTCAACACCAGCGCAAAAATGAAGTCGTTCCAGGCGAACACGAAAGTAAAGATCGCGGTGGCAACCAGTCCGGCCCGGGACATGGGGAACACCACCTTCCAGATCACCTGCCAGCGGGTGCAGCCGTCAACCAGGGCCGACTCTTCGAGTGCCCGGGGAATGTCGAGAATGTAACCGCGCATCATCCAGATCACGTACGGAAGGTTAAACGCGGTATACAGGACGATGACCCCGACGTAGGTGTCCACCAGGCGCAGCCAGACGAACAGCAGGAAGATCGGGAATACCACGGCAATCGGCGGAATCATGCGCTGGGAGATGATCCAGTTGGCGAGGTGCTCGCCGCCGGTCCTGAATCTGGCCAGCGAATACGCGCAGATGGTGCCGAGGAACATCGCGATGACGGTGCTCACGCCGGCGACCACGAAGCTGTTCCACACCGTGACCGCGTCGCCGTCCTTGAACAGCACCCCGTAGTTGTCGAACTGGATCTGGCCGGGATACCACTTCGGCGGAAAGGAGTAGATCTCCTCGGGCGTCTTGAATGAAATCATGAACAGCCAGTAAATCGGGAACATGAAAACAGCAGTGATAGCCAGCGCCGCTGCCAGGCGCAGGGCGGTGCGCAGCGCGTTGCGTTGCCTGGCGGTCATCATCGCGCGAGCTCCACGCGCTTCAGCGCCAGCATCACCACTACCGACAGCAGGATGATCACCAGGAAGGCCACGGCCGCGGTGTAACTGGTCTCGAATTGCTGGAAGCCTTTGACATAAGTGAAGATCGAGATGGTCTCGGTCATGGTGCCGGGGCCGCCCTTGGTAAGCGCCCAGACGATATCGAACAGGCGAAACAGATCCAGCCCGCGGATCAGGATCGCGATCGCCATCACCGGCCAGATTGCCGGCAGCACAATCTTGAAGAAAGTACGCCACCAGCCCGCGCCATCAATGGCTGCAGCTTCGAGCTGCGACTTGTCCACGTTGGCGAGTGCCGCCAGCAGCAGCAGGAACATGAACGGCGTCCACTGCCAGACTTCCGCGGCGAGGATAGCGGGATAAACCAGGTTGGGCCTGATGGTCCACAGAATGGCCGCGTCGTCGCCGGTGAACCAGCCGATCACCTGGTTGATCGGCCCGAAACGGTGGTCGAACATCAACGACCAGGTTGCGCCGGAGACGATCGGCGAGACCACCACCGGCAGAACCAGCAATGCGATGAAGAACTGCCGGGCAGGAATCCTGTCGAGAAACAATTGAGCCATCGCCAGCCCGAGCAGCAGTTCGATCGGCAGCGCGATCGCGGTGAAGATCACCGTGTGCAAGAGCGCCTGCCACAGGCGCACGTCATCGAACAGTTGCACGTAGTTGCGGCCGCCAACGAAATCGGTGGCGGTCTCGGTCATGGTGATGCCCTGGAAGCTCACCATGAGCAGGTAGATCATCGGAAAGATGCCGATCAGGAGCAGGACGAAAATCGCCGGCCCGATCAGCAGGTACTTGAAATTGCGCTCGCCGAAACGGGCGCGCGAAGCAGCCGGAAGCGAATTCACGTTGAAGACCAGTGCAGGGACAAAAAGGGGAGCGCCAGCTTGCTGGCGCTTCCACATTTCTGTCGCGGCCCGGCCTTCCCGATCGGGAAAGGCCGCAGCCGAATTACGCTGAATCTGCTGCTTACTTCGGGTAGGCGCCGGACTTCGCGGCCCACGCGCCGTAAACCGCCTTCTGCTTGTCCACACCTACCTGCTTGGTGACGTCGTCCCAGTCTGCCGCCACCTTGTCGAGAATCTTCTGCGGATCCTCGCCAGCCCACAGCTTGCTGATGCCCTGGCGCAAGGCCTCTTCGTACTTGTCGGTCTGGATCAGAGACAGGTCGAGCAGGCCGGTCTTCGCGCCCGCACCCAGCGCCGCCAGGTAGTCCTTGGCATCCGGCCACAGCTTCAAGTATCCCGGATTGGTGAAGTGCGAATCGCGGAACGGATCGCGAAGCGCATACGGAAGTTGCACGCGCTTATTGCTGGTCTCTTCGCTGTTCAGCCACTGGATGAAGAGATACGCGGCTTCCTTCTGCTTGCTCGTGGAGGCGACGGATAGCGCGAAGCCTGCCGCCAGTTGCGGATGACCGCCCGGGGGCAGCGCGTAGCCAACCTTGCCGGCGACCGTCGACTTCGGCACCCATTTCAGCGCCTCCTCTTTCGCGAGATAGCCCGCAGCGAAACGGCCATACGGCGGCCATGAGATGGTCATCGCGCTTTCGCCCTTGAGGAAGGTCGCCAGATTCTCGACGAAGCCGAACTTCTCCACGCCGGGCGGCATGAAGCGGTTCTCGTTGCGCATCTCGGTAAACACCCTCACCCCGATGGGATTGTTCACGGTCGCCTTCATGCTGCCGGCGTCGAAGAACTTCCCGCCTTCGACACGGAAGCGCTCCTGGAACATGTACATGGTGTACGGCGGCTCGCGGAAGAAAGCCGCGCCGTAGACGCCATCCTTCTTCAGCGCTTCGGTGAGGAAGCTGCCGATCTCGTCGAACTGCTTCCAGGTCTTGGGTGGCGCCAGGTCGTAGCCGTGTTTGGCCTTGAAGGCGTTCTTCAGGTCGGCGCGGGCGAAGATGTCCTTGCGGTAATAGAACAGGAACACGTCGCCGTCATCGGGGAAGCCGTAAATCTTCCCGCCGACCGTCATTTGATTATCGCGATAGGTCGGGGCGATCTTCTTCAACTCGTCGCGGAAGCCGTATTTGTCCACGTAGGAATCGAGTTGTTCGAGCGCGCCGGCCTGTGCCAGGTCGGGCATCCACGCCGGAATCACGTTGAGCGCGTCATACGCGCCGGTGCCGGCGCGATATTCCTGCATAATCTTGGTGAACATTTCGGCGGTCGGAACTTCGACCACTTTGACCTTGCAGCCGGTCTCTTTTTCCCACAGCGGGCCGGAGAAATTGAGCGGATCGAGGGACTGAAGTCCCGCTTCCCAGACGATGGTGATGGTCTTGCCCGCGCAAATTTTCTTGGCGGCTTCGACGGCGGTCTTTGCTGCGCTTTGCGCGCTGGCGACACCGGCCGAGGCAATTGCAACGGCAGCGACGATCGACAGGAACAAGCCCTTGCGCAGACCCAGCCGGCGAAGGACGGTTGATTGATCCTTCATGATGCGTCCTCCACTGGTTATAAGTTTTTGATTGCTCGCTCTTTAAGGCGAGCGATTCGAAACGGCGTACCGATTATGTTGAACCGCCCCCCGGGGTGTCAAGCAAACCGGGAAAAAGTGTACTTTCGCCGCATTGCAGCGAATTTCGCTCTGACGGTAAGCCACAAGGAAATGCCGGCCGGTTCGCCTTGCCACCGGTTTTTGTGGTGCAATTCGTTCTCACCGCGAGAGCGTGAACGAAGATGCGCGACGATTGACCGGTGAAGGTTATCTGCCGTCGAATGTTCTTCACCTCTCACCCCTCGCACCTTTCGCTATTTTCAAAGGAACTGCCTTGAACATTTCGATTCTCCAAGCGGCAACGCAGTTGCTCGATCAGCGGCTGTCGCTCGCGCCGATCACCGACCTTGCGCAACCCATGCGCCCCGTGAACGAATCGCAGGGCTATCAGCTGCAGAGAGTGCTCAATGGCCTGCTGACCGTGGCGGGGATGGGCGAACAGGTCGGCCACAAGATTGGCTGCACCACCTCGGTCATGCAGGTTTTCCTGAATATCCCCAATCCCTGCGCCGGCCGCGTTTTCGAGAAAACGGTGCTGCGCCGTGCGGGGCGGGTTCCGCGATCCGGCTTCGTCAAGCTCGGCATCGAGTGCGAAATCGCGGTCGAACTGTCTCGCGATCTACCGCCGGAGGCGGCGCCCTACACGCGCGATAGCGTTGCCAACGCGGTGGGCGCGGTGATGGCGGCGATCGAGATCGTGGACGACCGCTATGCAGACTACCGCGCGCTCGGCGTGCCGACGCTCATCGCCGACAATTTTTTCGATTCCGGCTGCGTGCTGGGTGAACTGGTGCGCGACTGGCGGCGGCTGGACCTGTCGCGTCTTTCCGGCGCCACGACCGTGAATGGCGTCGAAGTCGGACGGGGAACCGGCGCGATGGTGATGGGTCACCCCTTCGAGGCGCTGGCTTGGCTGGCAAACTCCCGATCGAAGCACGGACTTGGAGCGCTTCATGCCGGCGAATTCGTGCTGCTTGGCAGCGTGGTCGAGACCAAGTGGCTCAACGCTGGCGACCGGGCGCGTATCGAGATCGAATCGCTGGGCTCGGTTTCGCTCGACGTGACGTAAAGCCGGCCGATGGCCGGCATTACAAGCGTTGACGCAGAAGGCGCAGAGGAAAGGCAAGAAAGGACGCAGAGAAAAAAAGAAAGAAATGAATGCTTGACGGAGGGGGCACGCAGGAAATGTTGCGCAAGGGTCACGAGCAGGATACGGTTCCTTACCAAAGATTGCTGTTACTCCAGTTATTCCTCTGCGAACTCCGCGTCCTCTGCGCCTCTGCGTTGAGGTTTTGATTTGACTTGTCTCAAATGTAAGTACCGTTCACGCCGGGCTATAGCGAAGCGGGGGCGGTCTTGCTGGCGCGCCGCCGCCTGGACCCGACCGGTGCGGGCGTTCTGGCGTCTCTCAGGGCCGGCACCCCGGTTCT
>JBQTIV010000090.1:0-13535 GCA_052387775.1 Betaproteobacteria bacterium | reverse complement strand
TCGGCCACGACGAAGTCCGCTCCATCATCGCGGAGCGCAACACCGTCGAGGTGGATTGCGAGTTCTGCGGGCGGCACTACGCCTTTGATGCCGTGGATGCCGAGCAGGTGTTCGCCGCCGACGTGATTACTCGCGTCCAGCCGACGAAACATTGAAAATGCCGTGACAGTCGTGACGAACGTAACGATCGTGACGGGCGAAACGTTGCCTCCGTCACGGCGTCACGCCGTCACGTCGTCACGAACCGCTGCGCTGGATAGCACCCCTGTACATCGCATTTCCCGCCATGTCTGACAACGAGGAAAAGCGGCTTCGCATCGACAAGTGGTTATGGGCGGGCGCGCCGGACTCGTTAGCGACGCAGTCGCCCGCTTGCGGGAAGGCGCGCATTGGGGCCGCCCCCTGAGGTCACCAAAGTGACTGAAGAACACGATCGCATCCGGATAGACAAATGGCTATGGGCGGCCCGCTTCTACAAGACCCGCGCGCTGGCAGCGGCTGCGGTCGAGGGCGGAAAGGTCCAGGTCAACGGCGAACGGGTCAAACCGGCGAAGCTGCTCAAAGTCGGCGACGCGCTGACCCTGCGCAACGGACCGTTCTTGTGGGAAATCACGTTGCTCGCCCTGAGCGAGCATCGTGGGCCGGCGGCGGAAGCGGCGAAGCTTTACTGCGAGTCAGAGGAGAGCCACAAGTCAAGGGAGGAAAAGGCAGCACTGATCAAGGCGGAGCGGAACTCCAGGCCGGTATACCTCAAGGGCCGCCCGACCAAGAAGGCGCGCCGCCAGATCATCAAATTTACGCGGGAGCAGGATTAGCAACTGTGCATAAGCGGACACTCGAATGCGCACCAGCGCGGCTCCACTTGACGGAGGAGTTGATTATCACGACACGCGGCTCGGAACCTGAGCAACGCCACCGCTCAGGCTCACCGAATCACCTCGTTGGCCTGCAGCAAGATCGACTCGGGAATCGTGATGCCGAGAGCTCGTGCAGTCTTGAGGTTGACTACGAACTCATAACGCGATGGCTGCTCCATCGGTAGATCCGCTGGCTTAGCGCCCTTCAAGATCTTGTCTGCGTAGACGGCACCAAGTTCGAATATACCTTTCAGGCTGACACCATACGACATCAAGCCGCCCGCGTCGGCGAACTCGCGGAAGGGATGAAATGCCGGAAGTTGATTTTGGATGGCGAATTCGGCGACCTTTCTTGCTGCCGTAAACATGACCGGGTCCGTCATGACGACCAAACCAGTAGGACGCTTGGCGCGGAGCAACTGTAGTGCGCCATCCAAGTCGCTCTGCTTCGTGACCTCCACCGAGAATGTCGTGAGCCTCAACGAGCGTGCGGCCGCTTTCGTGGCCTTCGCCTGAAGTTGTGCGGTCGGGTTGCGGGGATTCCACAGGATCGCAACGCTAGTGAGCCGTGGAACGGCCTCTTTGAGCAACTGGAGCCTCTTCGCAGCCATATCTACTACAGGGAGGTAGACACCCGTAACATTGCCACCGGGATGCGCAAAGCTCCCGACGAGTCCCGAACCGATCGGGTCAGCCGATAGGGTAACGATCGGGATCGTGCTGGTGACCTGCTTTGCCGCTACCGCCGGTGGCGTGCTTCCTGTGAGGATGATGTCGACCTTGCTTTGCACCAGCTCGGTCGCGAGCTTCGGGAGGAGATCATACTTTTCGCCTGCGCGCCGGATCTCGAAGATCGTGTTCCTTCCTTCGATATACCCTCGTTCGCGCAATGCGTCCTGCCAATAACTACGCCGGTCCTCTACCCGGAGCTCGGTGAGGATTCCTATGCGATACACCTTTGGTTCGGCTTGAGGTTGCGCGGCGCCCGGCGCGGCGACCAAGGCAGCGGCGAGGATGAGGTTGGCAAATTTGCTCGTATGATTCGAAGGGGAAATTGGCGTGTTCAATCGACCTCCCATACCTTGTCGCCCGCCTTCCGTAGCCCTCCCGGAACGCCTGCGCTTTCCTGCTCTGGAGCGAGAAAGCCACGCGGAGAACGCAATTTACTCTACTCCGTAGCCCTTTGCGTCCTTATCTTTTCTCCTTTGAGTACTTTGCGTTGAACGCTCTTGGTGCCGGCCATCGGACGGCTGGTTTCACGGAGTCCCGAGTGCTGAGTCCCGGGTCCTGTTGTTTCTTCTCGCCTCTCCCCTCTAGCCTTTAGCCTGGAACAATTTCTTCCCCCGCCCGCAGCAGTGCAAGTTCGTCCAGACACAAGTGGACAAACGCCAGCGCCGCGAACACCGGCCCGATGAGGTTGAAGGGCGGGATGAAGTAGAGAACACCGGTAATCAGGCCAAGCAGGAATAGCTTTCCCCTGACCTGCGCGAATATGCGTTGCATCTCCGCGGGATCAGCGTGTTCAGAAAGCGCGTCGTAGCGAAACAGCCGCTGGTTCAGGTACGCGGACAACAACAACGGCAACAGTGCCGCGATCGGGCCCAACAGCCACAGCGGGATCGTGACCACCCACAGAACGATGAACAGGCCAATTGCCACGAAAGCATTCCACGCGCTGCCGAGAGCGGTGCCGCCCCGACGTCGCTCCAGCTGCGGATAATTGCGCCGGCCAATGTGGCCGACCAGCACCGGCATGGCGAATACCGCGGCGATCAAAAGCGCAGTGATGATGATCGCGGGCGTGAGCAGGACCACGATCACGATCACGGCGAGTACTCCCGCCACTTTGGTGAAATCCCACCGCGCCGTCCAGGAATATGCCGTGTGGTCCACCACCAAGGCCTGGAGCGCCGAGGTCCAGGTATCCCAGTACGCCCACGCCACTCCCAGCCAGACTGCCGCCGCGATCCCCATCGGAATCAGCAAAATAAGTAGAATGACGGGGTGCACAATGGATCTCGTTGCCCTTCCCAGTGCCCTGAAAACGGCTTCCATAGGGGTCCCTCATGAATTTATTGTTTCATTTAAGTCTTTGTTATTTGAAACATTTATGACATGCTACCCAGCCTGAAAAGAAAAATTTCGATTTCGTGTTGACTTCCTCATCAGGGTCTCTAAAATGGGCGAGTTTTTGCGATGCAGCATAACGCTACGTGGCGTCGCGAAAACCTCGGCAGCAGGCATCCTAAATCGTCCACCCCAACTCGCAGGAGAGTCCATGTACAACGTACCCGAACAGCTAGTCGCCACGAATAAGGAAAATCTTGAAAGCGCAATTGCCTTCGCCGGGATCACCACGACCGGCGCAGAGAAGCTGATCGAGCTGCAACTGCGAACCGCCAAGAACGTCTTCGCCGATGCAGTCAAGAATGCGAAGGCACTCTCCGGCGTCAAAGATGTGCAGGAACTGACCGAGTTTCAGACCGCGATTGCCCAGCCCATCGCTGACAAGGTTGCCACCTATGGTCGCAGCGTATACGCCGTGATCGCCGAAACTCAGGCCGAACTGAACAAGTTCTTCGAAGAGCGCATTGCCGAATCCAACAAGAATTTCGTGACGGCGCTGGACAAGGCCGTCAAGAGCGCGCCGGCCGGCTCTGATGTTGCCGTGGCCGCCGTGAAGTCCGCGATGGCGGCCGCGAACCAGGCTTACGATGCCTTTTCCAAGGCTACCAGACAGGTCGCCGAAGCGACCGAAGCCACGATGACGGCTGCAACCAATACCGTCGCGAACAGGAAAAAAGCCGCTTAAGCCACGCTAGTTTCCCTTGAAGGGCCTCGGGACTTCTCCCGAGGCCCTTTGTTTTGGCGTCCGGCATTCCCCGGCCGTCCTATAGAATCCTGAAATGCCCAAGCTTTGCACCCTCGCGCGTTATGGCTCACGCGCCACGCGTCACGACTACTAACATGCCTCGCCTGCACGAGAGCCCCGCCTGGAAGGCGCTCGAGGTCCATGCGCTCGAGATGAGTGAAGCGCGCATTGCCGATCTGTTCGCACAGGATCCGGCGCGCGCGCAGGAGTTCTCGATTGCAGCCTGCGAATTGCTGCTCGATTACTCGAAGAACCCGTTGTCGAGACAGACGCGCAGCCTGCTGGTGACGCTGGCCGAAGACGCCGGCCTGCCCGCTCAAACTGCGGCGATGTTCGAAGGCAAACGAATAAACGTCACCGAAAAACGCGCGGCGCTGCACACGGCGTTGCGCAACCGATCCGACCACCCGGTGCTGCTCGACGGCAGGGACGTGATGCCTGAAGTGCGCGAGACGCTGTCACGCCTGCGGGATTTTTCCGAGCGGGTGCGCGGCGGCGTCACCCGGGGCTACACCGGCCGGCCTTTTTCCGATGCGGTCAACATCGGCATCGGTGGCTCGGATCTGGGCCCTCTGATGGTCTGTTCGGCGCTTCGCCCCTATTGCTCGCCCGACCTGCGCGTACATTTCGTATCCAATGTGGACGCCGCCCACCTGGCGGCTACCCTCTCCGGCCTGGACGCCGAAACGACCCTGTTCGTGGTCTCTTCGAAGACCTTTACCACGCAGGAAACCCTCACCAACGCCGCATCGGCACGTGAGTGGCTGCTTACGCAATTGCGGGCTTCAGGGACCACGGAAGTCGCGGTCCAACAGCATTTCGCAGCAGTCTCCGCCAACCTGGATGCCACCTCGAGATTCGGCATCGTCCCGGAACGCGTCTTCGGTTTCTGGGATTGGGTGGGGGGCCGTTATTCGCTATGGTCGGCCATCGGCCTGCCGATCGCTTTGGCGGTCGGGTTTGAGCGCTTCGACGAACTGCTCGCAGGCGCCGGCGAAATGGATGAGCATTTCCGTACGGCACCGCTGGAACGCAACATGCCGGCGATCGCCGCGCTCACCGGTATCTGGAATATCAATTTCCTCGGCCACCCGACCCACGTGGTGTTGCCCTATGCGCAGGACCTCGCGTACCTCCCCGCCTACCTGCAACAACTCGACATGGAGAGCAACGGCAAGCGCGTCGACCGCTCTGGAGCGACGGTCGCGTATGCCACCGCTCCGGTGATCTGGGGCGCACCCGGCACCAACGGCCAGCACGCCTTCTTTCAGCACCTGCACCAGGGCACGCAGGTCACACCGGCCGATTTCATCGTCGCTGCGAACAGCGCAGACCGCCTGCCGGAACATCACGAAATCCTGCTGGCCAACTGCATGGCCCAGAGCGAGGCGCTGCTGCAGGGACAAAACGCCGATGAGGTCCGCGCTGAACTCAAGGCGCGCGGCATCGGGAGCGACGAAGCCGAACGCCTGGTTGCGCATCGCACTTTCCCTGGCAATCGTCCCAGCAATACCATCGTGCTGCGTCGACTGGATCCACGCTCGCTGGGCGCGCTGATTGCGCTCTACGAACACAAGGTGTTCGCGCAAGGCGCGATCTGGAACATCAATTCCTTCGATCAGTGGGGCGTGGAACTTGGCAAGCAGCTCGCCAAGGGCGTGCTCGAAGACCTGAAAGCGGGGAAAGCCCGCAGCGGGCACGATGCCTCTACCGCACGGCTGATCGATTACGTACTCGGAAACAAGGAGGACAAATGAACGAAGAGAATTTCAACATGAGCATCCGCAAATTTCTGAAGATGGCAGGCGTGGGCTCGCAGCGCGAGATCGAGCAGGTGGTGTCGAAGGCATTAGCCTCCGGCAGGCTGAAAGGCAGCGAGAAACTGCCGGCAACGATCAAGCTCACCATTCCCGCGATCGGGCTGAACGTCGACTTCGACGGTGAAATCACGCTGGAGTGAGGAAAGCCGTGACGGCGTGACGAACGTGACGACGTAACAGCGGAGTACTGCGCCAATCCGGCGTGCGAGGACTAAGAAACGGCCCACTGGGCCGCCTTATTGCAGTAGTACCCCGTCACATCGTCACGATCATCACGCCGTCACGGGTTTTCAACCGTTCAGGTTGAGAAACTTCTCGCGGAAATACTTCAATTCCTCGATCGATTCGTAGATGTCGGCCATCGCTTCGTGCTTTCCGTGCTTGGTCAGGCCCGCCATGATGCCCGGCTTCCAGCGCTTTGCCAGTTCCTTGAGCGTGGAGACATCCAGGTTGCGGTAGTGGAAGAACGCTTCGAGCCTGGGCATGTACCGGGCAAGGAAACGGCGGTCCTGGCAGATCGAATTGCCGCACATCGGCGAAGTCTTCTCGGGCAGGTAATTGGCAAGGAATGCAATCAGTTCGGCCTCTACTTCCACCTCGCTCTGCCTGGCCGCCTTCACTTTGTCGATCAATCCGGTTTTCCGGTGCGTTGCCTTGTTCCATGAATCCATGCGATCGAGCACCTCGTCCGATTGATGAACGATTTTCAACGGCGCCTCGGCCACGGTGAGAAGTTGCGCGTCGGTGACCACGATCGCAATCTCCAGGACGCGGTCGGCGTCCGGGTTCAGGCCGCTCATTTCCATGTCGATCCAGATCAAATAATTGGGATCCTGTGCCATAATCTGCGTTAGGTTTTTCTGACTTTTCCTGGCGATATTTTCTCATAGCTTGCACCGAATTCCCTAATCGAAAGGCGCAATGTCCACATTCTTCGTCCTGTTTGTCGTCGCGTTGTTGATCGCCACCGGCATGCGTCTGTGGCTGGCAGCGCGGCACGTCCGGCATATACGGGCGCACCGCGATGCCGTTCCAGCCGCGTTTGCCCGGGAAATCAGCCTCGAAGCGCACCAGAAAGCCGCCGATTACAGCAGCGCCAAGACGCGGCTGAACATCGTCGCGATCCTCTTCGAGGCCGCGGTTTTGATGGCACTCACCCTCGGCGGCGGGTTGCAGGCAATCGATGATCTGGCCGTCTGGTTTTTTCCCGAGGGCATCGCGCGCGGAGTCGCGTTCGTCGCGATCCTGGCAGTGATCATGTCGGTGCTCGAATTGCCCTTCGGTCTGTACCGGACCTTCAGCATCGAGAGTCGCTTCGGCTTCAACAAGATGACGCTTGCCATGTTCTTCGTGGATATGGCAAAGCATGCCGCGATCGGCATCGTCCTCGGCCTGCCGCTGCTGTTCGCGGTGCTGTGGCTGATGGCGGAAATGGGCAAAATGTGGTGGCTGTACGTCTGGATCGTGTGGGTAGTATTCAACACGCTGGTGCTGGCGCTGTATCCGACTTTCATTGCGCCCCTGTTCAACAAGTTTTCGCCGATGCAGGAGGGCGAGACGAAGAAACGCATCGAAGACCTGATCAGCCGCTGCGGCTTCACCTCCAAAGGCCTGTTCGTGATGGACGGCAGCAAGCGCAGCAGCCACGGCAACGCCTACTTCACCGGCTTCGGCAAGTCCAAACGCATTGTGTTCTTCGACACGCTGCTATCGCGGCTGGAGGTCCGCGAAATCGAGGCCGTACTTGCGCACGAGCTCGGACACTTCCGCCGCCGTCATGTGCTCAAGCGTATGGCGTGGACGTTTGCCGTGAGCCTCGGCTTCCTCTGGCTGCTCGGCGCGCTCAAGGACCAGGCCTGGTTCTACGAGGGGCTTAACGTTGCCCATCCGGCCACCGACGCGATGGCGCTGACGCTATTCTTCCTGGTGGTGCCGGTGTTCACCTTCCTGTTCCAGCCGTTGCTGGCGATGTACTCACGCAAGCACGAGTTCGAAGCGGATCGGTACGCCGCGCAATTCGCGCCGGCACGCGACCTGATCCGCGCGCTGGTAAAACTGTACAAGGACAATGCCTCGACGCTCACTCCGGACCCGCTGCACTCGGTGTTCTACGACTCGCACCCTCCGGCCTCGACTCGCATCGCTCGCCTGGAGCAGCTGGCAAAGGCGTAACTTACGACAACGAACCACGGAGGACACGGAGGACACGGAGGAAAACCAAAAACGAGGAAATACGAATGGGGGATAGAAGCGAAGTAAACGTACGTGATCCTCTGCCGCCAATTTCGACTTTGCTGGAGCATCCGCCAATTGGAGCTTTTTACCCTCGTTTGCTTTTTTTGTGCTCTTGCTCTTCCTCCGTGTCCTCTGTGTCCTCCGTGTTTCATCTTTTTTTGATCGGGGAGTGAAAGTATGAGCGAGATATCCGAAGGACTGGTTAGAAAGAAGTGCAAGCCCTGCGAAGGCGGGGTGGCGCCGATGACGCCAACCCAGATCGGGCACATGCTCAAAGGGCTGACAGGCTGGGAATACCGCAAGGAGAGGGTGCAGAAGACATTCAAGTTCAAGAATTATTACGAGACCATGGCTTTCGTGAACGCCACCGCATGGATCTCTCATCGCGAGGATCATCATCCCGACATTACGGTGGGCTACAACCAGGCGAGTGTCGCCTACATGACGCACGCTATCAAGGGCATTAGTGAGAATGATTTCATCTGCGCGGCAAAAATTGACGCGTTATTTGAGATGTAAGCGCGCAGATGGAAATCATTCGCCAGCTTGTCGAGAACGATTTTGGTGTTCACGTCACGTGCCAAGCACATGAGTGAACTCCTCAACAAGCCCTGCGGTCGTGTCGTATTTGCGCCGCCAAATTGGATGCGCTGTTCGACCTGTAAAGCGCTCGCCGTTTGTTCAAGATCAACGCCAACCGCAGAAGACCAACGCCTATCGCAGAGGACGCGGAGGAAAGGCAAGAGAGAGAACAGACAGGAGGTAAAGGGACTCATTTGCGAATGAATCCCCACCTTGAATTGTGCCGATAGAGGTTCACGATCGATCACCCCGCTTCTAATTCCAATTTTGCTTTTCCTCGTTTTGTTTTTCCTCGGCGTCCTCTGCGTCCTCTGCGGTTGGCGTTGTTCCTGAGTAAAAGTTGAGCAAGAGCCAGCCGCTCCTGCACGGCCTGGTCGTCGCGAATTTCGGCCGGCAATATCTTGTCGAGCTGGCCGGTTCGGAGATCCTGACCTGCGTTTCGCGCGGCAAGCGCAGCACGCTGGCCTGCGGTGACCGTGTGCAGATCGTGCGCACTGCGCCCGGCCAAGGCGTGGTCGAGGCAGTGGGCCCGCGGGCTACGCTGCTGTACCGCTCCGATCAGTTTCGCCAGAAACTGGTCGCCGCCAACGTCACCCAGATCGTCGTTGTCCTGGCGGTGGTCCCGAGCTTTTACGAGGAGTTGCTGAATCGCTGCCTGGTGGCGGCCGAGCATCAGCAGCTCTCCTGCTTGATCGTTCTGAACAAATTCGACCTGGCGAATGAGGATGGCGCCGCATTGGACCGGCTCAGGCTTTACGCGGATCTTGGTTATCGCGTGACACCATTGTCTGCCAAACGCGATGTCTCGCCGCTGCGCCCTGCGCTCGTCGGGCACACCAGCGTGCTGGTCGGGCAGTCGGGAATGGGGAAGTCGACAATTATCAACGCGCTGATTCCAGGAACCGGCGCAGTGACCTCGGATTCATCCATCGCGCTTGATTCCGGAAGACATACCACCACGCACGCGCGCCTGTATCACCTCGACGCTAGCTCGCACCTGATCGATTCTCCTGGCATGCAGGAGTTCGGCCTTCATCACCTGACGGAACAGGACATTACCGGCGCGTTCCCCGAATTCCGGCCGCTGAACGGTCGCTGCCGCTTCCACAACTGCCGGCACCTGGTGGAGCCAGGCTGCGCCGTCGCGCAAGCAGTGGAGCGAGGAAACGTCGACATGCGACGGCTGGACGCCTACCGCAAGCTGGTAAGAGAAATCGAATCAGGCAAGAGATTCTGAGGGGGCATCTTTAGCCGCCGACCCAGCGGGCAACGGTGAGCAGCCCGACTACGACCAACCATATCACCAGTGTGCGCCAGATCAGACCCGCGGCGCGGGTCATGGTGTTCATATCGGCTTCGTCACCAAGACCGAGCTCGGGACGAAAGCTCACGGTACCGTGGTGGTGCAAAGTTTCGCCGAGTCGCACGCCGAGCGCGCCCGCTCCGCTTGCGAGAACAACGCCCAGTTGCGGATGCATCCACGCCGCCGCCTGCGTACGCCAGCAGTGCATCGCGTCCTCGAAGTCCCCGGCGACCGCAAAGCCCATCGCGGTCAGCCGCGCTGGAATCCAGTCGATGTAGTAGAACACTTCCCGCGCAAACTGCCCGAACTCGCCGTAGTCCTCCTCGGAGCGGCTTCCCCATTTCTGCTCCAGCAGTCCGGCCAGGCGGTACAGCACGGCGCCACTCGGCCCAGGCAGGATGAGAAACCAGAAGATCACGCCGAAAACATGCCGATGCACTCCGATCAGGCCTTCCTCGATCGCGACCTTGGCGATCTCCGTGCCGTTATATTCAGTCGCCGATTCCCCGCGCCATCCGCTGAGGAGCTGGCGCGCCTTGTCCAGATCGCCAACCCGCAGCGCCTCGACGATCTCGGTGAACGCGTGGCTGAACTGGCGGAAGCCCATGGTGAAATAGAGCACCGCGACGGACCATGCCCAGCCAAAGACGACATGCATTGCGCACAGCAAATAGTAGACGGCAATGCAGACGATCACCCACGGCAGCACCGCCAGACACCAGGCAATCACTCCCTGGCGCTGCTCACCGGCGTTGAAATGAATACCCAGCGAGTTCACATAGCGTGTAAACCAGCGGTACACCGCACAGCGCGGGTTGAGCGGCCAGATCTGTTCGATCAACAGTGTGGCGATAAGGGACAGGAACGACATGGCGAAATATTAGCATCCTCCCCTCTCCCCAACCCTCTCCCGCCAGGGGAGAGGGAGCCTCCAATCCCGAAAAGCAATGGGCGCGGTCAAATCTCGCCAGCTTTGCTTTGGCGCCTCAGAGTTCCCTCTCCCCTTCGCGTCAGAGGGGCCGGGAGAGGGGCAGACGCGCCTCCAGCCATGACTCCACATCGCGCAAGACCAGCTCATGTTCAGGTTCGTTGTAGACCTCGTGGTACAAACCTTCGTATACCTTCAGGGTCTTGTCGGCGGAGCCGATCAGATCATGCAGCATCCGCGCGCCGGCCGGATCGACGAGTTTGTCCGCGCCGCCTTGGACAATCAGGACCGGCAGCCGGATTCGGTTCGCTTCGGCTTTCACGCGTTGCATCGCCTTGAGCATCTCGGCGCCAATCCGCGCTGTGGCTTTCCCCGTGAACACAAGTGGGTCATTGACGTAAGCCGCCACTACCGCCGGGTCACGGCTGACGCCGTGCGCGTCCAGTCCGAGCATCCCAATCCCGGGAAGCAAAGCCGACAGGATTCGGCCTGCAAATATGACCGCCGGCGAAATGTTGTCCGGAATCTTGATGGCGGGTCCGGAGAGGATGGCCCCTTGCAGGCCATCCTGATGATCCAGCAGGTACGTCGCCACGATCAGCCCGCCGAGGCTGTGGCCGACCAGGAGAATCGGCGCATCCGCTTGCCATTCGCGGACCATGCCTAGGTACGTCCTCAACGGTTCAACGAAATCGCTGAAGCGCTCGACGTGCGCCCGCGCACCGCCTGACTTTCCGTGACCGAGGAGATCCATTCCGTAAACCGCATAGCCGTTCGGAACGAAATACCCGATCAGGTTTGCGTAACGCCCGCTGTGCTCCGCGAGGCCATGGACCAGCATCAACACGGCCCTTGGCGGACCTTCCGGCAACCAGCACTGATGGTAAATATTGCTGGCGCGAACGCCCGTGAACGATCCTTCCTGATGCTTCATTCAACGTCCCTCGCGCGCTCGTCATCGATCTGCGCCGGCACCAGCAAAACGCAAACAGGCGTTACGACGCCAGCCGGGCACTTAGCGTGATTTTCGCATTCAGAACCTTCGACACCGGACAACCGGCCTTCGCGTTGTTGGCCGCTGTCTCGAATGCCTCCTTGCTCGCGCCCGGTATTTTCGCAACCAAATCCAGGTGTACAGCGGTAATCGCGAAGCCGCCGTCCACATTTTCGAGCGACACCGCGGCCGTCGTTCTTATGCTCTCGGCGACCAGTTTGGCTTCGCCCAATTGCGCGGATAACGCCATCGAAAAACATCCCGCATGGGCTGCCGCGATAAGTTCCTCCGGATTGGTGCCCGGTCCGTTTTCGAAGCGCGACTTGAACCCGTATCGCGCGTCAGAAAAAATGCCGCTTTCCGTCGAGATCGTGCCCTTGCCGTCCTTCAGTCCACCCTTCCACTCAGCGGTTGCCTTGCGTTTCATATTCGCTCCTTTGCACAGAATTTATTCATGCTGACTTGCCCCTGGCGCAACCAGCGCTTCCCCCACCTCGCGGTCGCGCATGACATCGCGGCATCGTCGCCGCATGCTCGACACTCAGGAGCTTATGACCGCGACTTTCCGTACAAACGCGCGCTTTCCGAGCTCGGAAAGGATGAAGTGCGCAACATCGGCTCGCGAAATCTTCGGAAGGCCGCGCAGTTCGAGTCGCTCTCCTACACGGTACACCCCGGTCGTCGGCCCGTCGGTGAGGAGTACCGGGTAGACGAAAGTCCAGTCAAGATTACTCCGCCGCACATTGTCCTCCGCGGCCTTCTTGTCAGCGAAGATATCGCTTAGCAAGACGCGGTACATGATGCGGGGAATCGGTGGTGCATCGCGACGGGACTCGCCGACGCCAAAGGCGGAGACCAGGATCAGGCGGCGCACTCCGGCCCGCTCCATCGCCGGCGCGATTGCCTGCATGCTGCGCTCTATCAGGTGATCGGATTTGAATGTGCGCCGGCGTCCCAGGGCGCTGATCACTGCGTCCTGTCCGCTCACAGCCTCGATGATTTTGCGCGCGTCCCGGGTCGTATCCCCTTGGATGACGCGCAGACGTTCGTCGGAAATGGGCTGTGTCGCGGGGTTGCGCACGAAGATGGTAACGGTGTGACCCTGCGCCAGGGCCTGCTTTACTACCTGCTGCCCGGTCGAACCGGTTGCGCCAAAGACGAGTATGTTCAAGTTCGTGTTCCCTCTCTCCCCTGGTGCGACGAAGCTAGGCCGGGGTGGCGGGTGTGCCGATGAATTTCAGGATCTCGTCCTTCCTGGCCATCGTATCCTTGTACCCCAAGGCGATCAGCGCGCGGCAATACGCCGGCTCGAACAGCAGGTAACTGGTCAGCGTCGCGCCGCCAGTCTTGGTTGCGCCCAGCCCACGCAGCAGGAAGCGGATCGAACGCGGCAGCTCGTGCAGATGATGAGCGGCCAACTTGTAAATTTCCTCGCTCGGGGAAATGACCAGCACATCTACTTCGCGCAGCTGCACATCGTTCCTGGAGCGGACCTCCGGAGAAATCAGCCGTATCGTCCGGTTGATGCGTTGCAGGCGTTCGATGTCCACTTCGAGGCTGTCGAGAAAAATGCTGTTCAGTGCATGGCCTGCGATTTGTGCCAGCGACGGATAAGTGATGGTCTTCACGCGTTCCGTCGCATCGCCCGCCTGCCGGCTTACACCGATGACGATGACCCGGTCGGCGCCCAGGTGCAGCGCCGGGCTGATCGGCGCAATCTGGCGCATGCTGCCGTCGCCGAAAAACTCGCGTCGCAAAGGCACAGCCGGAAAAATAAACGGCAGCGCGCTCGAGGCCATTAGATGGTCGATGTCGATCATCTCCGGCACACCGATCCGGCGTGCCCTGCGCCAACCCGCTTGCCCGGGCACGCCCTGGAAGAAAGTCACCGACTCACCCGAGGTGTATCCCGATGTGGTGACCGACAGCGCGTACAGCGCGCCG
>JBQTIV010000089.1:0-14484 GCA_052387775.1 Betaproteobacteria bacterium | reverse complement strand
TATGTTTCTTCAACCACGCCTGCCACTGTCCCATGCTCTTCTTCCTCTCCTCGGCACTGGTACTCGCCATCATCTTTTGCATCTCTCCTATTTCCATTCTGTACAACGCCAGGAATTTTTTCATGCGGTTTCTCCTTAGTGAACTGTTAACCGGCATTTCGCAAATCGGCACCGGAAACATTCGAGTGAAAGAATACGGGAATTTTCCCAGCATCGGGCTTTGGCGAATTGCCGACACATCAGCTTACGACCGGAAGGCGACATCCGCCGCGCGGCCATGCCGACATTCGCCCCATGATGGAACAGGGCAACACAAGTCTTCCGAACTGGTTCAGCAACGCGCCATCCCGCCTATAAATGGGCGGCCTCGATCTGCTAGACGCGGTAATGCCTCCTCGCGCGCGTTTCGGCCCGCTTTGCGGCCTCCCTGGGCGTTTGCTGCCCGCTGCAGGCTTCCGCAAACATGTCGACCACGACAAAGTCTGCCGTGGTTGCGGCTGACGCCTGGCCGACCTTCCCGGCATATCCAGGATGCCGCATCGTGTTGACCACATCCCGATAGAACACGTGTTGGGAATCCGCCGTCCAGATGGGGTTGGATTCGTAGGCGCGCAGCGCATGAGAAACGTAGCCGATGCAGGCGGCCTGCCATGGCTCGTACTGTTCCCTCTCCATCATGAAGCGCAGATACTCCTTGGCGGCATTGGGATACTTCGAGAACTTGAAGATGAACGCCGGGAACATCAGGCCTCCGTTCGCGCGTTTGCCGATGGGGCCAATCGGATAGTTGGCGTGCTGGATGTCCGCCGCGATCGCGTTCATGTTCGGATCAGTCGAAGTCTTCGCCGCGTAGTAGATCGAGATCCCGTTGAGCGTCAGACTGATGTCCCCGGCCAGAAAAGCCTTGTTGTTGCTCGGATCGAGCCAGGACAGAGTTCCGGGCGCGAAAGTTTGGTACAGCTCCTTGGCATACTCGAGCGCCGCGATCGTCTCCCTGGAATTGATGGCGACGCCATTGTTCTCGTCGGCCAGCTTGCCGCCGAATCCCCACATCGCCCAGTGGGTCCATCCATTCGCGTCGCCGGTCGCGTGCCCGAGCGCCAGGCCCGGCGGCTTGCTGCGCGCCTTGAGCGCTTGGCACAGTTTCAGGAACCCCGGGAAATCCTGCGGAAAGGCGTCGAACCCGGCCGCGGTCATCATGCTCTTGCGGTAGACCAGAGCGCCGCCCGCCGCTCCCGTCGGAAGCGCGAACCATCTTCCCTGGTACATCCCAAATTCGCGAGCCACGTCATACCAGCCGCCATACTTCTGTCCCAGATATTCGGCGAGATCGGTGAGATCGAGCAATTGGCTCGGGTACTGGAAGTGGTCTTCATTGGTGGCGATGATGATGTCCGGTCCCGCGCCCACGTTCGCCGCAACCGCTGCTTTGGGCCGTACTTCCTCGAAGTTCTCGCTGTCCACCCGTACCTGGACGCCGGTGAGCTCGGTGAAGCGGCGCGTGTTGGCCATAAACAGCTCTTCGTCGCCCTGGACGAATCGCTTCCAGCGCAGCAGCCGCAGACTTGCGCCTTTCTCGGGCTCCCACTTCGATACCGCCGACTGCGCGGTGCCGGATCGCAGGAACTGTCCGGCCACGCCGAGCGCGGTTGCCGACTGCAAGAAACGACGTCTGTTGTAATTTGTCATGGGTCTGCTCCTCGGTGGACGCCGCCGATCTGACGGATCGACACACTGCTCGCGCGCAGATCGGTCCGATTGCCAGCGTGGTTACCAGGGCATTTTCCGGCCGCTATGTTTTCTGCCGATCTCCGCCGCCTCGTGCCCCTGCGGGCCGCCGCCGATCATCACGCCCGCATCGAGCCGGCTCGTCACGTTCCGCGGTGTCACCTGCTCGAGAAACGCGAGCCCGGTGCTTTTGCACGCGGCCATCACGCTGGCGCGCGCGGCCTGCATCTGCGCCGGGTAGGGTTCATCGTGCTGATCGGGGTAACCCATCGACATGCCCATGTCCCCGGGACCCCACTCGGCAAAAGCGAGCCCCGGGACTTTCGTCGACTGTTCGACGCGGCCCAGCGCCCGGGTGTTTTCGACCTTGATCCCCAGCAGCAACTCGCCGTGCGGGTTGAGCGGCCACGGGTCGGCGCGCGCGAAGTAGTCGGCGTCCGGGATCCCCCAGATTTCTGCCGCGCGGCTCTGGCCACCGTGCCCACGGCGCCCGGCGCCAAGATCGGAGCCGACGCTCGGGTTGAAAGCGTAGCGCGCCGCCTCGACAAAGCTGCGCACCGCTTCCGGAGTCTCCGCGTGACACAGCAGCAAACCGTGCACGCCGGCGCCGAGCGCGTGCTTGATCATCCAGCTGTTGGCGCGCACCGCGGCAGCATCGATCCCGTCCATGGGCAAGGTCCAGTTCACCGCAGGCGTGCGGTGTCCGCTGCGCGTTGGCCCGCCGTCGACGAGGCCGCGCATGAACTGGGTAAGCGCGCGCACCTCGAAGGCGCTGTGCTCCATGTCGTAGGTGATGTAATCGGCCCACGTCTGCGCCAGCGCGCGGCCGCCGTCGTAGCCGCCGGCGCTCTCGGCATCGACGAACTCGAAGTACACCGGCTGGCGGCTCGCCAGCAGCTCGACCACTTTGTTGACTCTCATCGGGCACCCACAGCCACGAGCCTCTAGCGATGTCGTGCGGCCGAAAGCTCCCGCGCGCGCACCTCCCACGACCGGGCCGGTGCGCGCGGCGGGACCACATGACGCACAGCGGGATTGATCAGCGACATCGGCCACATCCCCGTGGCGATGCGTACGGCCTCTTCGCCGAGCTGGGTCTGGGCGCGCTCCCACGCAATCTCGGAGTAGCTCGCGTAGTGGTTGGTCACGGAAACGTTGTCCATCTTCAGCAGCGGATTGGCCGGATCGACCGGCTCCTTCTCGAACACGTCCAGCCCGGCGCCGGCGATGCGGCGCTGCTGGAGCGCTTCGATCAGCGCGGCCTCGTCGACGACGCCGCCGCGCGAACAATTGATCAGGTAGGCGCTGGGCTTCATGACGGCAAACTGCGCGCGGCTGATGAGATAGCGCGTCTCGGCATTGAGATAGACGTGGACGCTGAGGTAATCTGAGCGCCGGCACAGGTCCTCCAGCGAAGCCATCATCTCGACGCCGGACTCCAGCGCATCCCAGGAGGCGAGGTACGGATCGAAGCCGATGACCTCGAGCCCGAAGGCCCTGGCCTTGCGCGCCACGGCGCGACCGACGTCGCCCAGGCCAACGATGCCGAACACCTGGCCGG
Source organism: Betaproteobacteria bacterium (assembly GCA_052387775.1). Classification (GTDB taxonomy): domain Bacteria; phylum Pseudomonadota; class Gammaproteobacteria; order Burkholderiales; family JACQAP01; genus JACQAP01. The sequence continues at coordinate 11,195 of JBQTIV010000089.1, read as the reverse complement.
CGATGTGGCCCATCGGACCCAGGTTCTTGCGGGTCCACACACCGCTGCGCACCAGTTTGTCATGCAGCACGAACTTCCGCGCGCCGACCAGGAAGTGCATCATCGTGTGGTTCGACACCTCCTCAGTGCCGAACGATGCGGTGTTGGCCAATATGACACCGTTGGTCGTAGCCGCGTCGAGATCGAGGTGGTCGTAGCCGTGGCCGAAAGAGACGAGGCCCTTGCAGCGGCCATGCACACCCATGTGCGCGAAGGCAGCCCGATCGAAGCCGTGGCCCTGGAGCATGGCGACATCCACATCCTGCAGCGCCTGGATCAGCTCAGCGGCACTGTTGCCCCCGTAGCGGGTGACCGCTCCCCCGGCGAGCAGAACGGCACGGCTCTGTTGCTCCAGCGACGTCGTGTCGAAGGCCTCCGACTTGGCGGGACCGATGTAGAGGACTTTGAAGGGCTGCGTCATGAATGCTCCATGTTGGAGTTCAAGGCTGGCGGTTGCGGCTGGGACGTCGAACGTATCACGCTCTCCGGGAGGGCTCAAGGCAAGGATGGAGGCGGAAGGATGAGGAAAAACGGTGACTGGTGATGCGTAGAAGCAGGGCCGCGGCCGAGGGCTGAGCGAAAACCCGTGGGGTCAGGCCTTGTTTTTTGCAAGCGCTTATGCACTTGTCAAGTAGCGGAGGCGCCGGCCATGGGCACGAACTGGTCACGGGCCCGACAGAACAGACAAGGGGCCTGCCATCATGCAAGCCCTAGAGTATTTGGCGCGCCCGGCAGGATTTGAACCCACGACCCCCTGGTTCGTAGCCAGGTACTCTATCCAACTGAGCTACGGGCGCTTGATGAGGGGCGGATTATAGCAAACGGCAAGGATGAAGGATGAAGGTGGAAGGATGGAAAAGAACAAGGTCGAAGTTCGAGGGTCGAGCAAAAGCTCAATGCTGCATTGTGCGAGCGGTGAACGCTGTTCGAACTAATGGGTTCGCCAACCCTCCTCAATTCGTCAATCAAAAAATGGGCACATAGGGGGCCCATTCTTATTTGGCGGAGAGGGAGGGATTCGAACCCTCGATACGGGTTTAAGCCCGTATAACGCCTTAGCAGGGCGCCACCTTCGGCCTCTCGGTCACCTCTCCGCGTAAACCTGGTCGTAACTCGCAAATTCTGGAACGCGTTACATGCTGCGAAGGATACCACATCGTCACACTCTCCCTCTCACTCGTCACCGCCCTTACCAGGCCCTTAAACCTCAGCCCCGTACTTGTCGCACTGAGCACCGAGCACTCGCAATTCTTCATCCTTCATCCTTCCGCCCTCATCCTTGCCTCTCCTTGCCCTTCCCCGTCACGGCATTTACGGCAGTCACGGCCGTTCCGGCCTTACTGCGGTTGATCCAGATCGAAGACCTTGTGCAGCTCCCGCACCGCGAGCTCCATGTACTTCTCGTCGATCACCACGGTGATCTTGATCTCGGAAGTGGAGATCATCTGGATGTTGATGCCCGCTTCCGCCAATGCGCGGAACATCTTGCTGGCCACGCCCACATGCGAGCGCATGCCGACACCGACCAGACCGACCTTGCAGATCTTGTCGTCGCCGATCACCTCGCGCGCACCGATGTGGGCGCAAACCTTTTTCAGGATGTCGAGCGTCTTCTTCAGGTCGTTGCGATGGACCGTGAATGAAAAGTCGGTCAGGCCTTCATTGCCCACGTTCTGAACGATCACGTCCACCTCGATGTTCGCATCGGCGATGGGGTCGAGGATCTGATAGGCAATGCCCGGCCTGTCGGGCACGCCCAGGATCGTGACTTTCGCTTCATCCCGATTGAATGCGATACCGGCTACCAGTGCCTGTTCCATGTCAGCGCCTTCCTCAATTGTGATGACTGTGCCCGAGACGGCTTCCTCCTCGATCGGGAGGTCCGGCGGCGTCAGGCTCGACAGCACGCGCAGGCGCACTTCGTACTTGCCCGCGAACTCCACCGAGCGGATCTGCAGCACCTTCGAGCCGAGGCTTGCCATCTCCAGCATTTCCTCGAAGGTGATTTTCTTCAGCCGCTGCGCCTCCGGCACCACCCGCGGGTCAGTGGTGTACACGCCGTCCACGTCGGTGAAAATCTGGCATTCCCCGGCCTTCAGGGCCGCCGCGAGCGCCACGCCCGAAGTATCCGAACCGCCGCGGCCGAGTGTCGTGACGTTACCCTGTGCATCAACGCCCTGGAAGCCGGCAACCACCACCACGTATCCATCCCTGAGGTCGCGGCGGATACTCTCCTCGTCGATCTTCAGGATGCGCGCCTTGTTGAAGGCGCTATCGGTCAGCACGCGCACCTGGCCGCCGGTGTAGGAGCGCGCCTTCAGCCCCAGTTCCTTCAGCGCCATCGCCAGCAAGCCGATGGTGACCTGTTCGCCGGTCGCTGCGATCACGTCGAGTTCGCGCGGATCGGGTTGCGGCTGGATCTCCCTGGCGAGCGCGATCAGCCGGTTGGTCTCGCTGGACATGGCCGAGACCACGACCACGAGATCGTGCCCATTCGCCTTCCACTTGGCGACGCGCCGCGCGACGTTCTTGATGCGCTCGACCGAGCCCACCGAAGTGCCGCCATACTTCTGGACAATCAATGCCATGCTTCCGGTGCCAATGGAAAAAGGTAGCGATTTTATAGGATTTCGTGGACCTGGTCGTTAATGCGGTACGTCACGCCGTCACCTTCGTCACGCCGTCACGGAGTCTCCCACGACACTTCCACGCTCTGCCCCGTAAAAGCGAGGCGCGGTGCGTTCTTCGCTTTCGCCGAATTCAGCTTCCACATCAGCGAGCCGATACCGTAGCCGATGACCGAGCCGGCCACGGTGTCCGATAACCAGTGCGCGCGCTCTGCCACGCGGCCGATGTTGGCGAGCGCCGCCACACCGTAGAGCCACGGCGCGTCGTACTCCTTTGCGTAAGGCGTCACCGCCGCCCACGCCACCGTGGTCAGGTCCGAAGGGAACGAAGTCATATCCCGCGAACGGCCGGCGTCGAAGTCGCTCTTGCCGAGTCCCGCTTCCGGCTTGGCGCGGCCCACCGCGTAGTTGGTCGCCACGGACACACCCAGACCCAGCACGGCTGCTTGCAGCGAACTCACTGCCGTGCGCGACAGCCGTGGGTCGTCGCGATCCATCGCCGCGAACGCCGAAGCGCCGAGCACGCCCAGCGTGGCGAATTTCCCCAGGTCGGCGGCGTTGCGATTGGCGGTATCGTCCTTGTGGTCCACTGCCCACTCGTCCACCTCGTCGTCCACGGAATACGCCAGCCCGACCGCGCCGATGCCGATGACCGTGCCGATCAGCACCTCGTTGGTAAACATCGTGCTGCCCGTATTGCTGAGGTAGTACTGGAACGCATCCCAGTTGGCGCTTTCCTGGATTGCATTCGGCGGATCGGGCCGGTAGGGGTCGTCGTTGAGGTCGCCCAGGTTCACCAGCCCGTCCTGGTTGTTCAGGTTTGCCAACGGCAGTTCGACAATGTCGTACAGGTCGCCGGGCGAATTCACCATCTGGCCCACGTCACGGGTCCACGGCGCAAGTGAGACACCGGCGCTCGCCTGGGTGTCGCGGGTGAGCATGGTGTTCAGCGGTATCGACGCGTAGATGCCCTTGTCGTAGTAAGGGTCCGACGGCGAACCCGGGCTGGTGATGTCGTTGCCGTCGGTAAAGGTGTACCAGGCGCCGATTTCGAATCCGGAACGGAAGCGCCGCTTCACCTCGAAGCGCGCACCGCTATCCTTGGCGAGGAAGCGTCCCGCGCGCACCGTGCCGGTGAGCCCGTAGAACGGCATGCGATAGTGAAACGCCGCCAGCGCCGTCACCGTGTCATAGTCTTGAAAGCCGAAGAAACCTTCGAAGTCTCGCTGCTTCAACCAGTCCACCGAAAGGTCCGTCGCCCAGCGCTCCGCTGCCGGGTGGTACAGCACCTGCCCGCCGACGCCGCCGAACATGAGTTCGTAGATGCCGCCGGAGGCGCGCGCGTACACCCGCTCTGCCGGGTGAAAATACTTGTTCAACGTCAACTCGGTGATCTTGAAGCCGTTCTCGTCGTAGTAATCGGCGATGTCCGAGCGCACGTGCGGGAGCGTGCTGTTGGAGGGCTGCGTCACCTCGCTCACGTCCTCCAGCAGCGTCAACCGCGCCGCAGCATTGAAGAAAAAGCGCTTGCCCAGATATTGGTCGTAGCTCGCGTTCAGGTAAGCGTCGTAGCGGAATGCCCCGCTCGGGTCGTTAAGGTACAGGCCGAGATGGGGGCTGATCTTGAATCGCGAAAGCGTGCTCGACTCGACCCGGAAGGTGTAGATGTCGCCTTCGGTTTCGTCGAAGAAAGCGGACTTGCGCTCCACGTCGATCGCCGCCAGCAGGTCGTCTTTGTCGTACGCGATTTCGTCACTGCCCGGCTTCGCGTATTCCACCTCCACGGTCTCGGCCAGTTCCTGGCGGCCGATCTGGCCATTGAAATAACGCTGCGCACGGCGTACGTCGGTGAACGTGTACGTAGCGAAGGAAATGTCGTTTACTGTGTAGGTGATGCGGATCTCGCGGGTCTCGATCGGCGCGAGCAGGACGATGGTGCGCGCGGCGCGCCCGACCGCCCTGCTCATGTCGGAAATGCGGATATTGGTCAGCACCACGTTGATGCGCTCGCCTTCGGTGGCTATGCTCACGTTCTTGAAGTCCTGGCGCAGCAGCGCCTGAATCATGCGGTGACGGTGCGTGGGGTCATCGTTCCACTGATCGAGTCGCGGCCGCGGCGTAATCTTCACGTAAGGCTCGGGTTCCTCGATGTCGGGCACGAAGTCCTTCTGCTGAAGCGGAATGGCGATATACGCGTTGACTCCTGCTTCGTCATGCCCGTAGCTCGCTTGCATCCCAAGCCAGCCGTAGCGATATTCGATCCCGCCGACCACATCCTTCTCGCGCTGGTCCACGCCGGTGACCGCGGAGCCCTGGTCACGCGCGTAATCATTGGCATCATATTCGGCCACCAGCCCCCAGCCCTTCAGCCACTGCGGGCGGAAGCGCAAGCCGCCGAAAGCACCGTCGATGCGATCGGTGCCGTAACCGAGAGTGAAATCGAAGTCACCGAGCTGTTTCCCGAGCGTAACGAAGCCGGCGCGGAACACCTCGGTGCCAAATAGATCCTGTCCCCCGAGCACAACCGCCGGAAAAAGACTGCCCTCCTCGATCAGCAGGAGTTTGGCGTCGAAGGCCTTGTCCTTGAAGTCGCCGTAATCCGTGTTGGGCTGGTCCCCGAAGCCCGGCGCGCCATTGATTTCGGTGAAGCGCAGCGAACCCTCCAGCCGCGGCAGGGCGGTAATGCTGGTCCACACGGCGGTGTAAGGATCGGCGTAGCTGACGCCGGTGCGCCAGGTCCCGTCCGGGTCGAGCCGTGCGTCGGGCATGTAGATCAGCCCGGTCTGACCGGTGAGGCTCGGCTCAGCCGCAGCCGGCAGCGCCACTGCGGTGGCGATGGGGAGCATGAGGGCTCGAATCAAGAAACGGCAGCGTCGCTTCATTGGAATTGTTGTGCTCGATCGCACTGGCGCGCAGCCCGAATTCTACGCAAGCCGGGTCAGCACCGTGGCGCTGCAGAAAAAAAGGGGGCGCCTATGGCGCCCCGCTTATTTCGTAACTGAACGTGTCCGAAGTACCGTGACGACGTAACAGCCTTATTGTTGATGCGTCGTCGTCGTCGCCTCGTCGTCGTCGTCATTTTCGTCGGCGATCATTACCCCGATCGCGGCGGCACCGATGCCGAGACCGACCGCCCACGCGGGCACGGGACCGACCATCGGGGTTCCAGGGCCGGCCGCGCCGCTTGACGGTCCACTCAAGCTTCCGGTAAGGCTCATTGCCTCCAGCTCGCTGAAAAGACCCGCAGGAAGTTCCGCATCGGAGATCGCCGTCGTCAGGGTCGTGATGTTTTGCGCCACTGCATTTTGCCCCGCGGCGAAGGCCGCCGTACCACCACTGTTGGTGGACGAAATCGCGCCAACGTTGGTTTTCAAGTAAGCGACACTCTCCCGGATCACTGAAAAGAAGTCGGTGCCGCGGATTCCCACAGTCGCCGTCGGCAACGCCAGCTTCCATCCCTCGCGGTTGCGATCACCGATCAGTCCGGTCACGAACCGCGCGCCGCCCTGGAGCAACGCCAGAAAACTCTTCCCCTTCTCCGGTGCGGCCTGGTTGAACTGATAGTCGCTGATCCGGAAAACGCTCCTGGACTGCAGCGCGACGATTTGCCCGTCTTGGAACTTGATCACCGCCTGGCCGTCGGCCCCGGTGGTCACGGTTGACCCGTTGTCGATGCCCATGCCGTTGGATGCGGCTTTCGCCGGCACCTGCGGAGCCGTGATGCTCACGAACCCCGTAGTTCGCGAAACCTGGGCGACGGGCGCAGCCAGCGCCATCGATGCCGGCAATACGGCCAAGACCAGCAACGCGAGGCGGCTGAAGGCTTTCAGACTAAGCGTCAGTGTGTTCATGAGTGGGCATCACTCCGGAAAGTGAAAAAAAGCCGCGTGGCCCGCCTCTCGGCGAACCAGCCGGCCTTCTGGAAATACAAAAGCCAGACAACTCTTGTCTGGCTTTTGCGCTTTGCTCGTCAGCACCGCATGCGATAACAACCGTGGAACGATCCGCAACAACCAAAACGAGAGCCAGTTTCTGCATTTTTCGCCTCGCTTGCGCGAACGGTTTCCGCATGTCCGAACGTCCGACCAATTATGCTGCCGGAAATCACTCAATGGCAAGCACCTTCTGACATAGGGCCTATAGACAAGGAAACCAGTCGGCTGCGTCGACGCTAAGCAGCGCGCCTGCCGCGGGCGAATCCGTGGCCCCCTCGAGGCGCAACAGGCGCACCTGCACGGTATTCTCCCCAACAGTTTCGATCAGCCCGACGTACCTGGCCTCGAAGGCGACGCCGCTGTCCGCCCTGGAGCACACCTGCGTTCCGGGCGTCAGTGCTTCGCTGCGTGCCTTGTCCGCCAAGTGACGGCGCAGCTCCATTGCGGTGTAGCCGTAACGACCGTCCTCCTTCCACAGGCCCTCGAAACGGTCCCCTGTGGGCCAGTAGTACGTCCCCCAACCATGGCGGCGATCGTCCAGGTAATCGCCAACGTAGCGCTCGCCGGCCCAAGGCGAACCGCTGCCCCAGACGTACACGCCTTTGCCATGCTTGTGGTCCGTGACGAACTCGCCCTCGTAACGGTCGCCCGAGGGCCAGGTCTTTGTGCCCTTGCCGTGCTTGAGCCCCTTGCGGAACCCGCCCACGTACTCCGCCGTACCTCGGGCGTGACCCTTGCCTTGAGCAAGACCATTGCGGCACCCGCCCTCGTAGAAACCCTGCAGCTCGGGATCGACGACGCGGCAGGTTTCCGCCATTCCCGTACTGGCAAGGGCAAGAAGGATTGTGAGGATAGAGATTCTGGGCACGTTGGAGGTTCGTGACGACGTGACGATCGTAACGCGTCACGGCGTCCGCGTCACCGCCTTTACTCGGCGCTCGGCCCTGCTCTTCTCGCACCGAGCACCGAGCACTCGCCGTCCTTTATCATTCACCCTTCATCCTTGCTCTTCCGCCACTTCCAATACAGGAATACGGCGATAAGAGTTCCCGTTTCGTCCGCCATCCAGTCCCAGAACGACGCATCCCGCCCGACGATCAACGACTGGTTCCACTCATCTGCGGCACCGATGACCGGGACCAGGATCAGCGGCACGAACAGCCAGCGCAAGCCGACTCCATGCGACAGCAGCGCTGCCATCGTGCCGTAGTAGACAAAGTGCACAACCTTGTCCAATGGCGGCGGAAACAGCGGCACTTCAGCCGCCCTCCCCGCTCCCGCGAATACAGTCACGGCCATCAAAAACGCGGCCACAATGCAGCCGCCCCGAGTCCAATGATTGTCCATCACCAATTCCTCGAGGCCAGATTCCTTTCTGACTTCCGACACTTTTCACACCAGGTTCGCGCGCAGGTGATGAAACGCGGCTGAAAATGGCTTGCCACGAACGCGGGGCCTACTAATGTCGAATCCGGAGAAGGGCAAAGATTCCCTTCCAGTACTGCATGAAAAAGCAGTGAATCACGAATGTCCCCAGGAAGCCGTAGGTCAGAATGTATTCCGGCACCCTGTAATACCAGCCGGAAAATCCGATCGCGCCAAAGATTGTGGATACACCCAGGAGCAGCCAGAGCGTATGCGTCTCGGAAAGCCCCATGAAAATCAGCGTGTGATGGACATGCCTGCGGTCGGGTGCGAACGGATTCTGGCCCATGAATATCCGGCGCACCATCAGATACACGGTATCGATGATCGGCACACCAAGAACCCACACCGCGGATATGGGGTAGAAATCATTCTGCCCGCTTTGCGTAACGTCCACGGTGAACCAGACCAGAACAAACCCGAGGAACATGCTGCCGGAGTCCCCGAGAAATATCGACGCGTGCTTTCTCCAGGGATGCCGCAGATTGAATACCAGGAACCCGCCGACCGACGCGGCGAGGATGAAAAGCAGCGTCGCATCTTTGGACGGATACTCCGTCAGCGCCCCCACGCCGAGCCATACGGCCGCGATGGCCGCTATGCCGCCGGCGAGCCCGTCCAGCCCGTCGATCATGTTCATCGCGTTGATCAGGCCGATGACGCAGAACAACGTAAAGGGGATTCCCCAATTCTCCAGCACGACATCGCCAGTACTCCAGAGGTTGCCGAGGTCGGTGAGGTACAGGTTCGCCCATGATGTCATGAGCACCGCGGCAACAACCTGACCGACGAATTTGCTGCGAGTCGAAAACTTCTGCATGTCGTCGAACAATCCGGTCAACAGGATCACGAGACAACAAACAATGAGCTGAAGAAGATCCGGCTCGACCGAATACTGCGTGAGCGAAGTCAGGAGGAAAGAAATGCCAATCGCAAGGCCCCCGATCACGGGAATCTCGCCAAGGTGGCTCTTGCGAGGAGAAGGCGTGTCGACCAACCCGAACCCGTGGGCGTACTTGCGCAGCGCTGAAATCAGGCACAGCACTCCGACGAACGCCACGATGGCGTACAGCATTACTTTTTACTCCCCTGTGCCGTTTTGCTTCTGGTAGTAACTCCGATACCAATCAACGAATTTCCGTACCCCTATCTCAATCGGAGTATTCGGCTTGTAACCGACCGCCTTGTCCAGTTCGGAAATGTCAGCAAATGTCTTATGCAAATCTCCTGGTTGCATCGGCAGAAACCGAATTTCCGCCTTCCGTCCTAGACACTCCTCCAGGACTTGGATATAGCGCATCAATTGCACTGGCTGACCGTTGCCAATGTTAAGGATGCGGTAAGGCGCAGAACTGGAAGCAGGATCTGGCCTCTCAGCAGACCACGCATTATTTTTCACCGGAGGATGTTGCAGAACCCGAAGCACGCCCTCGACAATGTCGTCCACATACGTGAAATCACGGACCATGTCGCCATTGTTATAGACCTCGATTGGCTCGCCCTTGAGGATCGCGTCGGTGAATCTGAACAATGCCATGTCCGGACGGCCCCACGGGCCGTAAACCGTGAAGAAGCGCAACCCCGTGCAAGGCAGTCCATAAAGCCACGCATAACTATGCGCCATGGCCTCGTTAGCCTTTTTTGTTGCCGCGTAAAAAGAGACCGGGTGGTCTGTGGCGCAATGTTCAGAAAATGGTACCGTTGTGTTAGCCCCGTAGACCGAGCTGGTTGAGGCAAACACCAGGTGTTGTACTTCATGTTTCCTGCAGCATTCGAGAATGTTTGCGAATCCGACAAGATTGCTCGATACATAGGCCTCCGGATTCTCGATCGAATACCGCACGCCGGCCTGAGCAGCCAAGTGAACGACAGAATGGGCGCGATACTGCTCAAAGATGGTTCGCACAGCCTCCGCATCGGCAACGTCGATCCCGTGAAATGAAAATCTATTGTGACGCCGGAGTTCTTCGAGCCGCGCCTGTTTCAGTTTGACATCGTAATAGGTAGTCAGGCTGTCGATGCCGGTAACCGATATGCGCCTTCCTAAGAGTTGCTTTGCCGTGTGGTAGCCGATAAATCCAGCCGCCCCGGTCACCACTACAGTTCCATCAATACTCAATTCATTCGCCATTATTGTCGTTGTTCAAGCTGCAGCATCGCTATCCCGGTCCAGTCCGGCAAGAATTATCGCAAGCGCCTCCGAATACTTCTGCAAAACGATGCGCTCGTCGAACTCGCGAATCATCTTTTGCCGCCCGGCAGCGCCCATCGCCAGCCGATCTGCTCTAGACAACGCCGCCATGCGCTGCATCTTCTCCGCCAGATCTTCGGCACTTCGAGGCTTGCATATGTACCCGGTTACCCCATCCTCCACCATGTCCCGGCAGCCCGGCATATCGGTTGTGATCACCGGCAAGCCCATGCTCGCCGCCTCCAGCAGGCTTCGCGGCACTCCCTCTCTGTAGAACGAAGGCAGCACCACGCAATCCACGTCCGCCAGATGCGGAATCACGTCGTTGGTCGCACCGAAGTACTCGACAACACCCTCGCCATGCCATCGGGTGACCTCTTCGCCAGGCACTGCGGAGGGATTCTCCACATCGAGAAAACCGAGCAACCGGCACCGCACATTGCCGAACGCCGCCTTTACGCGCCGCGCCGCTTCGACGTACTCGCCCAGGCCTTTATCCCAAAGCAGTCGCGACGAAAACAGGAAACGTACCTCACTGTCCGCGTCGGTACGAATCCTCGGTCGGAATCGCTCCAGATCCACGCCAGAACCCGGGAGCCGGACGGCCTTGCACTCGTCCACCAGTTTGCCGCGCACGAATTCCGCTAGATCTTCCTCGTTCTGAAAAAAAACGAAACGTGAATGCGCCAGCGCATGGCGGTACAGGACTCTGGATACGGTACGAATCCAACCTTTCTCCACGAACCCGCGTCCGAGTCCCGAAACGTTGGCAATGACCGGGATACCCAGCATGCGCGCCGCAATGCTGCAGTAGATATTGACCTTCGGGGTGAAGGTAAGCAATACGGCCGGGCGGCTCCTCCTCAAGCACTTCAGCACGCCGGCTACTGTTCTTAGCTCCATCAGCGGATTCGTTCCGGCATTCTTCAATTCCAGATGCACATGCCGCGCCCCAAGTTCTTCGATTCTGGATACATA
>JBQTIV010000088.1:0-6412 GCA_052387775.1 Betaproteobacteria bacterium | reverse complement strand
TATGCCCGTTACGGCCCCACCTGCTTGATTGCGAGACCCGCCATTTTCTGCTTGGACTGCGCATCGGGACAGCTGAAGGACGACTCGCGCCAGGGCCCCGGCAGATCCCCGCCGCGCCGCGTGTAATAAACATTCGTGGCGAGGAGTTTCATATCGGATTGCCGGATGAGCCTGTACTCCCATCGCACCAGTACCGGATCGCCTTTTCTCACGATGCCGGTTCGCGGTTCAAAATAGAATGCGTCGGTCGCTTTCGCGTGGTCCTTGTCCCGTATATCCAGCTCGCCGTCGCGGTTGAGGAGCTTTCGATACTCTTCCGGGGACAACGTCACGGTCTCGTGCAGCTTGATCCCGCCATCCTTCGCGCATAGCTGCCGAACCTCGGCATCCAGCCGATCCTTCTCTCGCTCACAACCCGCCAGCAAGAGGCAGGCGGCCGCGCTCATGAGCAACACCCGTACTCGATTCATGCCGTTACCTCACTGATCGCTGTCGACCCACTGATCCTACCGCTCCCGTCCTGCCTCGTGGGCAATCTTCTGAACGGGTGAGAGCAGGTACTCGAGAACCGTGCGCGTGCCGAGGTGGATTTCGGCGTTGACCTGCATGCCAGGCACGAGCCGCAGTTGCCGGCCTTGAGTCTCGAGGTGCCTGTCGCCGAGGCTGATCAACGCACGGTATGCCGCTTCCTGAGCGGACCTGATGCCGGGATTGCCGGACTCCGACCTCACCTGCGCGTCGGCACCCAACTGCTTCACGACCCCCTCCAGCATCCCGTACTTCTGGAACGGGTAGGCGGTGAGCTTCAGCCGGGCCTTCTGGTCCGTGTGCACGAATCCTGCGTCGGCATTGCCGACCCAGACTTCCGCGACCAGCGGCTCGTCATGCGGCACCAACGTGAGCAGTATGGTCCCCGGAGCAACGACGGTACCGGGCGTATGTGTCGCCAAATCCTTCACGATGCCCGCCTGCGGCGCTTTCAGCTCGAGCAGCGCGTGGCGGTGCTCCTGCTTGTCCCAGTCCTGTTGGAGCTTGTGATAGAGCGCCTCCGCCTCCGCGCGCTCGTTCTGCAGTTGCTGGCGATAGTTGGAAGTAATCTGGGAAATCCGCTTCTCGGACTGCTCGATCACGGCCTTGAGACTTGCGATGGCCTGCTGCTGCGCCCGCAGCTCCTGCTGGCTCTCCATGTAGGTGCGCTGCCGGTCGAGCGCGAGCAGGCGCCCCGCGAAACCCTCCTTCGCGAGCTTGTCCCATGATTCGGCATGGTCCTTGTAGATCGGGACAGTCTGCCGAAGCTTTCCCTCGATCTCGGCGGCGGCATTGAGATCATGCCGGGCTTTCGTGAGGGTCGCGCGCTCCGTGCCGAGCGCGTCAAGATAGGCTCGGCGGCGCGCTTCGTACTGCGCCTCGGTCTGGGCGAAGATCTCCACGGAATCGCCGGGCTCCCGCAACAGGGGCTTTCCGATCAGCTCGGCTTCGATTCGCCGCAGTTGGAAGCGCCGGCGCTGCAATTCGCCCAGCAGCAACCTCCCGTCCGCTTCGGACAGCCGGGTGTCCATGCGCACGAGCACCTGTCCTGCGTGCACGGTGTCACCTTCTTTCACCAGGATTGCCTTCACGATCCCCGGCTCGGCGGGCTGCACGATCTTGAGAAAGCTCTGCGGCACGAGCTTCCCCTGCGCCACGGCGACGATGTCGAGCCGCCCTATGCACACCCAGAGGACCAGCAGCGCGAATAGCGCCAGGAGCGTATACAGCACTGTTCGCGGCAGCGGTGAAGGTGGCTGCTGCTGGACGCCGACGATGTCAGGGGCGAATTCCTGTGCATCACCCTCCCTGATTCCCATCCAAGGCAATGCTTTCGACGACAGCGTTTTCATGTTCATCACTCCTAATCAGGCACGGAGCCGCTGGAACCCTTCCTCCAGTCCCTGGAGATGTCGCAGGTTCGCACTGCCGCGCACCATGCCAGTCGAGCCGGTGTAACCGAAGCCCCCACCGAACGCGTCACCACCGAGCAGCCCGTGCTCCGGAAAGCGGTGGAGCGCCGCGCCCCTTGCATCCTCGTCGTGCTCGTGCAAGAGCGCACTCGCGTAGCGGGCAACGACTTGCCAGCGGCGGGCGATCTCGCTTGCACTCAACGCGGCCTTCCTCCCATCCGCGTGCGTCAGCTCTTCAGCCAGCCACTCGAATTCGTAATGCGGCCTCTGCGCAAGGTAGGCTTCCAGCAGATCGGCCAAGCGGTCGGATTGGCGCTGCAAAGTATCGTTATCCTCTTCATCTCGCCGTCGAGCGTCAGACTTCCCGTGATCGTCGTCGCGGTCGTGGCGATGGCCGTAATCCTGATCGTCATCGTTGCCACGCTTAGGCTTGTGACGCCGTACCTGGTTGCGGATATCCGCAACGCCCCAAACGGTGCCATCGGCGAACTCAATGCGCTCGATCCGGCTCGCCTCGTCAGCAAACCAGTTCTTCACCGTGACGCTTCCGTCCCGCCCTTTGATATCCACTACGAGATCGTCCCGCCGCTGGAAGAGCCGAACCCGGTCGGGCGCGATCCCCTCCCCTAGTAGCAGCGTGTCATTGCCGCCCGTCTCCTCGATGACGTCGTGGCCGCCGCGCCGCTCGTAAAGGTAGAGATCATCGCCCAGGCCGCCTAGGAGATGGTCGTGTCCTACTTCGCCTTGGAGCACGTCGTTGCCGGCTTCACCTGCGATCCAGTCATTGCCCTTTCCCCCGAACACGATGTCACGCCCCGCGCCGGCGTGCACGACATCATTGCCATGCCCAGCTTCAATGAGATCGTTAGCAAACCCCGTTACGATGTTGTCTCCTCGCCGGGTGCCGAGGTGCGTTTCATTTACCGTCGACGCGTCGGAAACGAAAAGCGTAAACGAGTCCGACCCCGCTGCATCCGCCGAGTCGGTCGCGGTGACTCGGATGTCCATTGCGTCGACGTCGAACTCGCTCGGCGTGCCGCTGAATAGAGCGGTGACAGGATCGAACGCAAGCCACCCTGGCAGAGGCGCGCCGTCGGCTCGAGCCGCGCCCAATGTGAGGCTGTCGCCAGCGTCAACGTCCACAAACGTACCGTGTGGGACTTGATAGGCGAAGGGCGCATTCTGGTTTGCGAACTGGTCGGCAAGTGGCGTTGCCACCTCCGGAGCATCGTTGACGTTCAGCACTTCGAGCCTGAAGGTGCCCGCTGCCGACAAGCCTCCTGTGTCGGTCGCGGTCACCGTCAGATCTATGGTCCCGACATCTTCATTGACCGGCGTGCCGCTAAAGCTCTGAGTCACTCCATCGAAGCCCAACCAATCCGGCAATGCCGAACCATCCGCAAGCGTCGCGCTATATGCAAACCCGTCCCCAGCGTCGGCATCTACGAAGGTGCTGGAAAGCAGCGTGAAGCTGAACGCTGCATCCTCCAGTGCCGTTTGGTCGGTGATAGCGCTCGCAAGCGTCGGCGGGTTATTCCCGCCACCAGGTACCTGGATGCTCTGCGCCGCAATCCCGAAATTCGGATCGGCCAGCACCCCACGGACCGCCGCGTCGCTCACCGCATCGAGATTGCCCACGGTCCCATACTGGTACGCGAACGCCCCGCCGAGCGCATCCGTCTCGCTGACGCTCATCTCGTGCGCTTGCAGCACGCCATCCAGCGGAAACGCCTGGAGCAGCGGATCCGTGGCGAGCGTCTGATAGAACTCAGCGATGACGGCGCTGAAATCGTAGATATGTACGGATCCAAAAAGCTGGAGCGTGATCTGCGGCCATGCTTGCGGGTCAGACTGGCCAGTAAGCCGGATGGAATCATCGGCACCGATCGTAAGCACCAGGTCGGTGAAATCCTGGCGGATTGACAGCGAAGCAGGGCTGATTCCTCCACCGAGTGAAAGGGTGAGAGTATTCGACACGTAGACGGTGTCGCGGCCGTCTCCAACATTGAATGCGACAACGTTGCCTGCGGCGTAGGATGCAATCCAGTCATCGCCGGTACCGCCCACAATGAAATTGGCGCCGCTGTTGGTGAAGTTGGGTGCCCCGTCGGCGTAGACGAAATCGTCTCCCGCTCCGCCATCGAAGAAGTTATTTCCCTGCCCGTCCGATAGGCTGTCCGCTCCTTCGTCGCCCCTCAAGATGTCACTTCCCTCGCCTCCCTCCAGAGAGTCGTCACCGCCCCCACCAAGAATGGTATCGTCGCCCGCCCGCCCAAGAATCACCTCCGCGCGAGCGCTTCCCACGAGCATGTTGTCCCCGAACTGCGGGTCGAAGCTCAGCGCGGGTGGCGCTGCTGCCACCATCTCTTGCATCAAAAGCACCGATCCGTCGGCGAACCGAAATTCCTCCACCCCGGTGCCTAACGGATCTTCCGTGTGCGGAATCACGATTCTTGCCACGCTGCCCGGACCCCAGCTCACATCGAGGGTGGTGTAGGCTTCGAATGCGCCGCTCGCCGGCGAAGTGCTGCTCACCTCGCCCCACGACAAGCTCAGATCGCCGGCGGTCACATCCTGCCGGAATTCCACCGCATCAACTTCGATCACGCCCGCGGCGTAAAGGGGGGCAAGCGCGACCCAGTCATGGGCGGCAATCCGTGGCGGCGACGGCAGCGGGTCGAGCACACTGACGAAATCCCTGGCGAGCGCTTCTTCCCAGGTCAGATGGAGGAACTCTGCGACCACGGCGCTTGCTTTTTCCAGCGTGGCAAAACTGCCGAACTCAATGACTACATACTCCATTTGCGTGGGGAACCGACGTTCCCGCCAGTCAAAGATGCCCAGCGAGGAATAATAGTCTTCCAGAAACGCGTCTTGAGATTCGCCATTGTCGGAGATGGTGTCTAAGCCGATGTCCGTGGGCCCGATCAGATAGCGACTTGCACCGTATCCGCCATTCAAGAAATCGTTTCCCGGCCCGCCATCCAGAATCGTTCCGTTCAGAAGTTCGTCATCCCCCTCCCCACCGATCAGCGTCACGGCGTCCGATAAATGGTCGTCACCATCGCCGCCGATCAGCGTATTTCCGCCGAGCAACTGATCGTCGCCCTGATTACCGTAAACCACCGCGTCGAAACCGCCAAACACTGTGTCATTGCCGGAGCCGGCGTCCACCATTACGAAGCCGCCGGCGGCGTCGCTCGAAAAGTCAAAAGTGGTGATGACGTCATCGGCCTCCGAAGCCTGGGTCCATCCGTCTCCACCGATCGAGCTGGCGGCGACCGGGAGGCCGATGATCGCTTCCTGATCGAGCGTCGTGCCATCCGCAAATCGAACGCGCTCGACGCCGGAGCTTTCGTTCCCGGCGAATGTCTGGATCGTGACGACGTTGCCATCGGCACCTATGATTACCAGGCTGCCGTCTGCAAGGCGATGTATCGCGACCTCGCTTCGTGCGTACTCATCAAAGGTCAGAACATCCGCACCAACCATGCCGCTATCAGCGATGAGGTCGGCTCCATCGCCTCTGGCAAATACGTAGACGTCGCTCCCCTCACCGCCATCGAACGCGTCATCACCCGGCCCGCCGATCAAAATGTCGTCACCGGCGCCGCCATTAAGCGTGTCCTCACCGGCACCGCCAACAAGATAGTCGTTGCCATGTAATGCCTCGGGAAGATATGCAGCATCGCCCCACAGCTCGTCGTGGCCTTCACCGCCCAGCGCGACGTCGTCTCCTCCTTCGCCGTACAGAATGTCGTTGCCTGCACCGCCATCGAGGAAGTCGCGTCCCGCTTGTTCAATCGGTCCGCTGCTGCCTGTGGTGAAGTCGAGAAATCCCGCGTGCACTTGATAGGTGAAGCCGACCAGCCGATCGTCGGGCAGCTCGTAGCGCCCGAAATCACCCGCAATGATGTCTTCGCCATCACCGCCGATCAGGGTGTCGTCCCCTTCCCAGCCGGCAAGCACATCGTCGCCCGCTTCGCCGAACAGCATGTCGTCGCCAATCTGGCCAAGCAGAATATCCCCGCCCGTGCCTCCGAAGAGCGTGTCGTCCTCGCCAGCGAGCTTGTAAAAGTCGGGCCACGTATACCAAGGCAACACCGACACTGGAAAAAACTGAATATCGAAGGGAGAACTACCGCGATCAACAGTCCAGAGCCCGGCCGCCGGGTACTCGAAATGTCCAAAGCCGAAATCATCATCGCCCGAAAGCACGTCGGCACCCGGGCCGCCTACCAGCAGATCCTTCCCACCGCCGCCCTGAATGACATCGTCTCCAGTACTGCCGTAGAGTTCGTCCTCCCCATTGTTGCCACTGAGCCAGTCGCCTTTGTGGCCCGCGGCGGGGGTTTCGGGATCGAACAACGCATCCCAGTCCGAGGCCATACCCCCGAAGAGCACGTCATTGCCCGGACCCCCGGCGAGGTTGTCATCCACGGCTCCTTCGATAACCTCCCCGCCAGGGTAAG
>JBQTIV010000087.1:0-37038 GCA_052387775.1 Betaproteobacteria bacterium | reverse complement strand
GCGCGCGGATCTACGATCACATAGTTATTCCGCACCCTCTCCTGCTTGCTGGAGAGGGCGGGGTGTGAGGTGATTTCGTTCCCGTCTTTGCGGTGGGGATGCCCTTGGGGTCAAGCACGCCGCGGCTCATGGGTTCTTCAGAATTAATTCGGCAAGTGCCAGATCCTCCGGATAGGTCACCTTGAGGTTGGTGATATCCGAAGCGATCAGCCGCGGTTGCATTCCCAGCCTCTCGATTGCCGAGGCCTCATCAGTAATATCCGCAGGATCCACGGACTGGAGAGCTCGCCTCAACAGGCTATAGCGAAACATCTGGGGGGTCTGCGCCTGCCATAACCCGGTACGCGGCTCGGTGGCCACTACACGCGCGGTTGAATTCGCGCGCTTCAGTGTATCGGCAAGCGGCACAGCGAGCAGGCCACCGGTTTCATCCGCACCGATTTCGCCAATCAGGCGGTCAAGCAATTCCGGGGTAACGCACGGGCGCGCAGCATCGTGTACCAGAATCCAGTCGTCACCAGCGGCCTCCCTTTCGATCCTTTGCAGGCCATTGCGTACCGTCTCCGCACGCGATTCGCCGCCCGCGTAAAGCGGCACCAGCTTCGCAGCGAACGGATTCCAGTCGTATTCATTGAACCATCGATCGGCGGCTGCAAGTACGACATAGACGCGCTCCACCAGCGCGTGCGCGCACAAGTGCGCGATCGAGTGATAAAGAAGCGGTCGATTCAGTATCGGCAGGTATTGCTTGGGCAGCGTCTGGCCCATGCGGCTGCCGGTGCCGGCCGCGGGGATGAGGGCAAGGTATCGAGGCATTGGCGAAAGGTCTGCATTATCAACCGGTACCACTGGCTGGGCAAGAAAACTCTTGTCCTTTCAAGTTCTTGAGGGTCGAAACGGATAGTCGGCTTCACGGAGCTTGACTTGTAAATAACAATCACTATCATTTGCATTAAACTCATTAATCACAACGAGGACAAACACGTGAGCATTCAATCCCGCCTTGCTTTGGCTTTGTTCGCTGCCTGTGTACTGGGCGTCGTTCCCGCGTCCGCGGAGGAAATCTACACGGTCGTTTTCAAGGACCACCGAATCGTCCCGGACGTCCTTGAGGTCCCTGCGGGTAAGAAAATCAAACTCGTCGTCGACAACCAGGATCCGACACCCGAAGAGTTCGAGAGTCACTCCCTGAACCGCGAAAAAGTCATTCCCGGCAAGTCGAAGGCGACGATTTTCATCGGGCCGCTGAAACCGGGCAGCTATGAGATTTTCGGCGAGTTCCACCAGGATACGGCTCAAGGCCGCATCGTCGCGAAATAGGGCGCAAAGAACATGTTTGCCACCGCATTGGTCGTATTCCGCGAAGCGCTCGAAGCGGCCCTGATCATCGGCATCGTTCTCGCCGCCAGCCGCGGGGTGCCGCGCCGCGCCCTCATCGCCACATCCGGCATCGCTGCCGGGGTCGTCGGTGCAATCGTCATTGCGGCGTTGGCGCGACAAATCGCCGAGGCCGCTGCCGGCATCGGTCAGGAAATCCTGAACGCAACGATTCTCGGCGCGGCGGTGCTCATGCTCGGCTGGCACAACGTGTGGATGAGCCGCCACGGGCGCGAATTGTCGGCGCGCATGAAAGCGGTAGGCGGTGGAGTTGCCACCGGCGTCCTCCCCGTCTGGGTCCTGGGCAGTGTCATCGGGCTTGCCGTACTGCGCGAAGGCGCGGAGGTCGTACTGTTTCTTTACGGCATCTCGGCCGGCGGCGGCGATACCACCAGCATGATCATTGGCGGACTTTCAGGCCTCGGTGCCGGCGTCCTCGTGGGTACGTTGCTGTACTTCGGCATCCTGGGTATTCCGCTCCGCCATTTCTTCACCGTCACCGGCATCATGATCCTGTTACTGGCCGCAGGGCTCGCCGCCCAGTCGGCCGGGTTTCTCCTGCAGGCGGGCCTGCTGCCTTCGCTCGGCGAGCAACTTTGGGATACCTCCTGGCTGATCGATGAGGGTTCCATTGCCGGACAGTTTCTGCACGCTCTGGTGGGCTATGTGGCCCAGCCCGCCGGCATACAAGTCCTCGTCTACACCCTGACAATTCTTGCCATAGGAGGTTTGATGTTCACGGTTGGCCGCCCCCTGCCCGTTTCTGGAACGCCCGCACTTTCCACCCTCGCCCTTGCCGCTGTCACCGCGCTCTTCGCCGCGGCGGCGCCCACCCCTGCTGAAGCGGCGCCGTTCAAGGTCTATTCGCCCACGGTGGTCAAAGGCGAGAATGAAATTGAGTATCGCGGATTCCGCGATTTCGACGACGATTCCTCGCGCGACGGCACGGAGAAGCACAAGTTCGGCGTCGGACGCGGCTTCACCGAATTCTGGTTCAGCGAGATCTACACCGCGTACGAGAAGGCACCGGGCGGCTCATACGAACATGAAGCGATCGAATGGGAGAACCGTTTCCAGTTGACCGAGCAGGGAGAGTACTGGGCCGATTTCGGGCTGCTGGTCGAGTACGAAGCCACTCCTCACGGCAACCCGGACGAACTCGCCATCGCACCGATCATCGAGAAAACCTTTGACCGTTGGGTCGGCACCGCCAATTTGTTTTTTGAACGCGAAGTCGGCAGCGGCAGCTCTTCGCATACCACGTTTGCCTATGCTGCCAGATTGAAGTACCTGCTCAATCCGCGATTTGAGCCGGCGATAGAGGCATTCGGCGAGCCAGGACACCTCAATGACTTCGGTTCGTTCAACGAACAGGAACACTGGGCCGGACCCGCCGTTTACGGTTCGGCTGGACTGGGCGGAACCCACAAGCTCGTTTACAGCGCGGCCTACCTCTTCGGTGAGACTTCGGTGTCGAGCGACAACCGCGTAATACTTCGGCTCGAGTACGAGTTTTTCTAGGCTTCGCTGTTATTCAAAACCTCTCCGCAAAGACGCAAAGGAAACGTAAAGGAAAGCAAGACAACTTGGGGTTAAAAAGCCGGGAGGTGGGTCGTCGTGCCACCACGACATATCGATGGGGTGGGGAAAATCGCAGTCCCTCTGTTTTTCCACACGCTACGTTTGGTTTTCTCCGCGTTTCCTTTGCGTCTTTGCGGTGAAGAATTAGTGCGCCTTAAAACGAGGCGAACAGCGGCGTCCCGAGGGGCTGCGACGATCCTCTATAATCGCGGCTACTCTTCAGACCGCGACGATGCTTCTGCCTCCGCTGACCCCGACCCCGGGGTCGCTCGTCACCTTTCCACCGCTGCACGGATCCGCAGACGCGCTGGCGCTCGCTGAGCGGGCGCGCGGCGCCCGCCCGCTGGCCATCGTCACCGAGACTGCGCAGAATGCAGAGCGGCTGCGCGAGGAGATCGCCTTTTTTGACCCGACCTTGCGCGTTTTCCTGCTGCCGGATTGGGAAACGCTGCCCTACGACCGCTTCTCGCCGCACCAGGACCTGATTTCCGAGCGACTGGCCACGCTCTACCAGATCACCCACGATGCCTTCGACGTCGCCGTGGTGCCAATCACCACCGCGCTGTACCGCCTGCCACCGGCGTCCTATCTCGCGGCCTACACGTTTTTCCTCAAGCAGGGCGAAAAACTCGATGCGAACTCTCTGCGCAAGCAATTGACGCTGGCCGGCTACTCGCACGTCACCCAGGTGGTCTCGCCCGGGGAGTTCAGCTTTCGCGGCGGAGTGATCGATCTGTTTCCGATGGGCAGTCCGTTACCCTACCGCATCGACCTGTTCGACGACGTAATCGAGAGCATCCGTTCTTTCGACGTGGACACCCAGCGCAGCATCTACAAGGTCAAGGACGTGCGCCTGCTGCCGGCGCGCGAATTCCCCACTGACGATAACGCCCGCACCACGTTTCGCCAGCGCTTCCGCGAAAAGTTCGAAGGCGATCCCGCCAAGAGCCGTCTGTACAAGGACATGAGCCAGGGTTTCATCCCCGCCGGCATCGAGTATTACCTGCCGCTGTTCTTCGAATCCACCGCGACGCTCGCCGATTACCTTCCTCCCGGGACGCTGCTGTGCCTGCATCAGAATATTGCGATGGCGATACGCCAGTTCTGGCAGAACACCCAGTCGCGTTACAACCTGCTGCGCGGCGACCCGGATCGCCCGCTGCTGCCGCCCACCGAGTTGTTTCTTCGCGAGGACGAGTTTTTCGACAGCCTCAAGCCCTTCGCCCGGATTGAAACGGCGTCAGCAGCGGACAGCGAGGGCGCCGGCACGCCGGCCCCTACCGAGGCGCTGCCACCGGTGGCGGTCGATCGCCGCGCCGGCAATCCGCTCGCCGCCTTGTCCGCGTTTCACAGCGACTACCGCGGCCGTGTCCTGCTGATCGCGGAAAGCATGGGACGGCGGGAGACACTGCTCGGGCTGCTGAACGAGTACCAGGTGCGGCCGCAAGTCTGCGACGGCTGGCAGGCTTTCAAGATCGCGACGCAACAGCTAATGCTGACCATAGGCCCCCTGCATAGCGGCTTCCTCGATGCGGATGATGGCGTCGCCCTGATCACCGAGAACGAACTCTACCCGTCACAGGTTCGCATGCGGGTTTCGCGGGAGCGCCGCGTCGCCACCGAGGGTATGCTGCGCGACCTGTCGGAAGTCAAGGTCGGCGATCCAGTGGTACACACCCAACACGGTATCGGCCGCTATCTCGGCCTCGCCAACATGGACCTGGGCGACGGCGAGACCGAGTTCCTGACGCTCGAGTACGACGGCGGCGACAAACTCTACGTGCCGGTATCGCAGCTTGCGGTGATCAGCCGCTACAGTGGCGCGGCGCCCGAAGCCGTAGCGCTGCACAAACTCGGCAGCGGCCAGTGGGAGAAAGCCCGACGACGCGCCGCCGCAAAAGTGCGCGATACCGCAGCGGAACTGCTGAACCTCTACGCCCAGCGCGCCGCACGCCAGGGCCTCGCTTTTCAGCTCAAGACCCACGACTACGAGGCGTTCCGGGCAGGCTTTCCTTTCGAAGAAACGCCCGACCAGGCAGCGGCCATCCAGGCCGTGATCGGCGACATGCAGGCCGGCAAGCCGATGGACCGGCTGGTGTGCGGCGACGTGGGTTTCGGCAAAACGGAAGTTGCGCTGCGTGCCGCTTTTGTCGCCGTTGCGGACGGCAAGCAGGTGGCCGTTCTGGTGCCCACCACGTTGCTCACGGAGCAGCACTTCCAGACCTTCTCTGACCGCTTTGCCGACTGGCCGGTGAAGATTGCCGAGCTGTCGCGTTTCCGTTCGGCAAGACAAACCGGTGCCGCGCTCGAAGGCCTGGAGCAAGGCCGCATCGACATCGCCATCGGCACGCACAAGCTGCTCTCCCGCGGAGTGAAATTCAAGGATCTCGGCCTGGTGATCATCGATGAGGAGCACCGCTTCGGCGTGCGCCAGAAGGAAAAACTGAAGGCGTTGCGCGCCCAGGTGGGCGTATTGACGCTCACCGCCACGCCGATTCCGCGCACGCTGGCGATGGCGCTCGAAGGACTGCGCGACTTCTCGGTGATCGCCACCGCTCCACAGCGGCGCCTGGCGATCAAGACCTTCGTTTCACCGCTAAGTGAAGGCCTGATCCGCGAAGCGGTGCTGCGTGAACTCAAACGCGGCGGGCAGATTTATTTCCTCCACAACGAGATCGAGACCATCGGCAACATGGAGACGCGGCTCACCAGGCTGCTACCGGAAGCGCGCATCCGCACCGCGCACGGCCAGATGCCCGAGCGCGAGCTGGAACTAGTCATGCGCGACTTTTACCAATGCCGCTTCAACCTGCTGCTGTGCACGACAATCATCGAGACCGGCATCGACGTGCCGACCGCCAATACCATCATCATCAATCGCGCCGACAAGCTCGGCCTGGCGCAGCTGCACCAGTTGCGCGGCCGCGTCGGCCGTTCGCACCACCAGGCCTACGCTTTCCTTTTGACGCCGGACGAAGACGCCATCGGCGGCCAGGCGAAAAAACGCCTGGAAGCGATCCAGATGATGGAAGAACTGGGCTCGGGGTTCTATCTCGCCATGCACGACCTCGAGATCCGCGGCGCCGGTGAAGTACTGGGTGAATCGCAGAGCGGAGAAATGCAGGAAGTGGGATTCTCACTCTATGCCGAGATGCTCAATGCGGCCGTGAAGTCGCTCAAGGCGGGAAAGGAGCCGGAACTGGCCAGCGGTTTGAATCTGGGCACCGAGATAAACCTGCATGCCCCGGCACTGCTGCCCGATGACTACTGCGCCGACATCCACGAGCGCCTGGTGCTGTACAAGCGGCTTGCCAACTGCGAGACCCAGGAAGAACTGGACGCGATGCACGAGGAACTCGTGGACCGCTTCGGCTTACTGCCCGACGCTGCCAAAGTCCTGCTGGAAACCCATCGGCTGCGCATCGCAGCCAAACCACTTGGCATCTCCCGTATCGATGCCGGACCGGAGAACCTTCTGCTGCAGTTCATTCCCAATCCGCCTCTGGATTCCGCGAAGATCATAGGGCTGGTACAGAGCCGCAAGAACTTCAAGTTGAGCGGGCAGGATCGGCTTCGGGTGGAAGTTGCCATGCCGGACGTCGCGGCCCGCGTCACGCAGTCACGTGCTGTCCTGAAGGAACTCGGCTGATTTCGCCGTCGTCCGCAGCGACGGCAACACCGCTCGACTTCTCAGTCCCAGCGATGGTCGCGAACGAAGATGTTCCCGTTCTCGACCTTGACCGGAAACGTGGCAGTGGGTTCGTACGCGGGCGGCGAGAGTGCCTCGCCGGTCCTGACGCAGAAGCGCGCGCCGTGTCGGGGGCAGACGATTTCGTCGCCCTCGATCGGCTCCCCGCTGGTAAGCACCGTGCCGTCGTGGGTGCAGACGTCCTCGATCGCGTAAAACTCGCCATTGACGTTGAACACCGCCGCCAGCGTGCCGTCGAGATCGACAGTTTCGTAGCGGCCCGGCTTGATGCTGGCCGCTTCGGCGACAAAGACCCAGTCACTCATGAAAAGATACTGGCGAGAGGTGAGAGGCTAGAGGCTAGAGGCTAGGAAAGTCTAGGCGCGTTTTTCTCTGCTGCGTACTTCTTTGCGCCCTCTCTTGTTCTTCCTCTGCGTCCTCTGCGTCAACGCTTCTACAGCCGGCCGTGGGCCGGCCGTCGTTACACGGCAACGACTTCCATCTCCGGGTCGATACGCTTGACCAGGCTTTCTATGCCGGCGAGGGTGCCGGAAATGGAACTGGGGCAACTGCCGCACGCGCCCTGGTAGTGCACCTTGAGCGTGCCGCCTTCCAGGCCGACGACATAGAGGTCGCCGCCGTCGCCCTGCAGATAAGGGCGCACCTCCTCGTCCAGCAGTTCATTGATCTGGTCGAGCTTGAGCTTGTCGGTCTCCGATAGCTCCGCTGCGCCATTGCCCTTCGCCAACCAGGCCGCCGCCTGGGCGTACTCCTCCGATGCTCTCTCGGCAGCCGGCGCCTGCCGGATCGGCCCGGCGACCTGGCGCAACAGCTCCTGCCAGTCAGCCTCGCCGTCCTGGGTCACGGTGATCCAGTTGTCGATGTAGAAAACATTGGTGACGTGAGGGATCGCGAACAGTTTGCGCGCAAGCTCGTCGCGCTGCGCCTGTTCCGCGTTCTCGAAGGAGCGCGCCAGACCATTGGTCAGCGGCTCTTTCAGAACGAACTTGCGCGCGTTAGGGTTCGGCGTGTATTCGAGGTCGGCAATTTTTGGCATGGGCTTAGCCTGCTGCGGCAACCGGGTCCTGGCCGCCCTCGGTGGAAACGACAGACTCGCGGTGCAGCGCCGCGTGCAGCGTGTGCCACGGCAGGATCGCGCATTTCACCCGCGACGGTAGAGCGCGCACACCGGCAAAAACCGTGAGCCTGCCGAGGTGGTTGGGCTCGCCGGCGATGTCGAGTTTGCCGGTAGCCATGTCGCGAAACTCCCTCACCAACTGCTCGGCTTCTGCGACGGTCTTGCCCTTTACGTTGGTGGTCATCATCGACGATGAGGCCTTGCAAATCGCGCAGCCTTCGCCTTCGAAAGCGATGTTCTCGACGCGTTCGTCGCCAAGCTTCAGCGACAGCCATATGTGATCGCCGCACAGAGGATTCAGGCCCTCCGCCTTGTGGCTGGCATCGGCGAGCCGGCCCCAGTTGCGTGGCTTCCGGTTGTGATCCAGGATCACTTCCTGGTACAGATGTTTGGAATCCATGTGACGCGGCCTAGCCGAACATTTTCTGCACTCTGCGAATGCCCGCGACCAGCGCATCCACCTCGGCATGGGTGTTGTAAAGATAAAACGAGGCGCGCACCGTCGCCGGGACGCCAAAGCGCTGCATCACCGGTTGGGCGCAGTGATGGCCGGTGCGCACGGCCACGCCGTCTTCGTTCAGAATGGTGCCAACGTCATGAGGATGTACGCCCTGCACGGTGAACGACAGGACACCGGCCTTGTCCCTCGCGGTTCCGACGATGCGCACGCCCTTGAGTTGCGCAAAGGCCTCGGTCGCATATGTGAGCAGATCGTGTTCATGTGCAGCGATCCTGTCCAACCCGACGCTTCCCAGGTAATCCACCGTCGCACCCAGCCCGATTGCCGCAGCGATCGGCGGCGTTCCCGCTTCGAACTTGTGGGGAATGGTGTTGTACGTCGTTTTCTCGAACGTCACCGACAGGATCATGTCGCCGCCACCCTCGAAGGGCTTCATTTTCTCCAGGAGCCGTGCCTTGCCGTAGAGAATGCCGATGCCGGTCGGTCCGCACATTTTGTGGCCTGAAAAGGCGTAGAAATCACAGTCCAGGTCCTGCACATCAACTTTCATGTGCGGCACGGCCTGTGCCCCATCCACCAGTACCGGCACCCCGTGGCGATGCGCGGTGGCGATCATGTCCTTGACCGGGTTGATGGTTCCCAGCGCGTTGGACACGTGGGTAATAGCGACAAACCTGGAATTGCCGTTGAACAATTTCGCGTAGTCATCGAGCAGCAGTTCACCCGCGTCGTTGCACGGGATCACGCGCAGCCTTGCACCCTTCTCTTCGCACAGCATCTGCCAGGGCACGATATTGGAATGGTGCTCGAGCTGGGACACGATGATCTCGTCACCGGCGCCAAGAAACGCCCGCCCGTAACCCTGCATCACCAGGTTCACCGAGTCCGTGGTGCCGCGGGTGTAGATGACTTCGCGCTCTTCCTTTGCGTTGATGAAACGCTGGATCCTGCGGCGCGCACCTTCGTATTCTGCGGTTGCCTTCTCCGAGAGAAAATGCACCGCGCGGTGGATGTTAGAGTGCTCGCTGGTCTGATAGCGCACCAGCCGGTCGATGACCTGTTGCGGCATTTGGCTGCTCGCCGCGTTATCGAGATACGCGAGCGGCTTGCCGTTGACCTGAATGTTCAGGATCGGAAAGTCGGCACGGATGCGGCCGAGGTCGAGCCCGCCGGCCCGCTTTGCCGCCTGCAATACCGTCCCCGCAGTAGTCATGGTCAGGATTTGATCCGGGTTTGCTCGAGAACGTGCTTTTCCAGACGTTCCACCAGGGATTTCACCGGTATGTGCCCGACGATTTCGGCGGCAAACGCGTACGTCAGCAGATTGCGCGCAGTCGCATCCGACAGGCCGCGGCTCTTCAGATAGAACAACTCATCGGCCTCGATCTGGCCGACGGTGGCGCCGTGCGCGCACTTGACGTCGTCGGCAAAGATCTCCAACTGCGGTTTGGTATCCACGTGTGCCTTTTCGGAAAGCAGCAGGTTGCGTGATTGTTGCCCCGCATCGGTCTGCTGCGCGTCCCGTCGCACGAAAATCTTGCCGTTGAACACCGCGTGTGCACCGCCGCCAACCACGGTCTTGTGCAATTGGCGGCTGCGTCCATGTGCATGCGCATGATCGATCAGGCTGTGGGTGTCGGCCAACTGGCGCCCGCCGATCAGCGCCAGGCCGTCGATCGAGAATTCGCTGCCCTCGCCCGCCTGCATCACTTGCAGATTGTGACGGGAAATACGCGCACCCAATGCGACCGACCAGTTGGAATAACGGCCGTCGCGCGCAACCCGCACCGCGGTGCTGCTAATGTGAAATGCAGCCTGCGCCTCGCGCTGCAGCTTGACGTGCGCAACCTGCGCATTCTCACCTACCGCGATCTCGCTGACCGCGTCGGTCAAGTAACTCCCGTCAGCAAGGCCCACAAAGTCCTCGATCAGCGTGCACTGCGCGCTCGCTTCCGCGATCACCAGAACCCTCGGATAGGCAGCGCCATGGTTGCGGGTGGCGATGAACAACAGATGAATTGGCGCGACGGTGTCGCGCTCGCGCCCGACGTGGATCAATGCGCCGTCGTGCAGAAACGCCGTATTCACCGCGGCGAAAACGTCCTGACCAGAACCCGCAAGTGTGCCGAGCCTGGACTCCATCAGTCGGCCGTGTGCTGCCAGCGCATCCGGAAAATTGGCGACGAGCACACCCTCGGCAGGCGCGCTGCGTGACAGCGCAGGCGAAAAATGACCGTCCACGAAAGTAAGCCGCGTCGTCGCTTCCGGGATCTCGAAGCGGCCAAGATCGGCCGCCGAAACCTCGCCTGGCTGTGCCGATGGCCGGCACGGGGCCCTGTACAGCGGCGACAGGTCGGTGAAGCGCCAGTCTTCGTCGCGCGTGGTCGGCACGGCGAGCGCATTGGCGCGCTCCACCGCCCGGGCGCGCAGCGTCTTCAGCCAGTCTGCCGGGGCCTCGGGCACTACATCCCGGCCATGCAACAGGCTGTCGAGATAGTCGCTGCGGATTTCGGTATTCATGCGATCAGACTCAAGCGGCTTCTTTTCCCACCCAGTCGTAACCGCGGGCTTCGAGCTCGAGCGCGAGCGACTTGTCGCCGGTCCTGATGATCCGCCCGCCTTCCATGACGTGCACGTAGTCCGGCACAATGTAGTTGAGCATGCGCTGGTAATGCGTCACCAGCACGATGCCGTTGTCCGGGGTATGTAGTCTGTTGATGCCGTTAGCCACCACCCGTAACGCGTCGATATCCAGGCCCGAGTCGGTCTCATCCAGCACGGCGAGCTTGGGTTCTAGAAGTGCCATCTGCAGGATTTCGTTGCGCTTCTTCTCGCCCCCGGAGAAACCGGCGTTCAGACTGCGCCCGAGGAAAGACGGATCGATATCCAGCAGCTTCATTTTGCCGCGCACGAAATCGTCGAACTCGAGCGGATCCAGCTCCTCCTTGCCGCGATCTGCCTGCACAGTGTTGTAAGCCAGACGCAGGAATGCGCTGTTGGTGACACCCGGTACCTCGATCGGATACTGGAATCCCAGGAACAGACCGGCGCGGGCACGAACCTCCGGCGCCAGTTCGAGCAGGTTGCCGCCTTCAAAGGCGATTTCGCCGCCAGTCACTTCATACGAGGGATGACCACTCAATACTTTCGCGAACGTGCTCTTGCCCGAGCCGTTCGGTCCCATGATCGCGTGCACTTCGCCGGCACGTACGGTCAGATCGATTCCCTTGAGGATGTTGCGATCGCCGATCCTTGCGGTGAGGCCGCGAACTTCCAGCAGTACGGGGGCCCTAGCCGTGATCATCCGACACTTCCTTCAAGCTTGAGTCCGAGGAGCTTGGTCGCCTCGACCGCGAACTCCATCGGTAGTTGCACGAAAACGTCCTGCACGAAACCGTTAATGATCATCGACACCGCTTCCTCGTTACCAATGCCGCGGCTGGCGAAATAAAAGAGCTGATCCTCGCCGATCTTCGAAGTCGAGGCCTCGTGCTCCACTTTCGCTGAACTATTGTTGACCTGGATGTAGGGGAAGGTGTTCGCCCCGCAACGATCGCCGATCAGCATGGAGTCGCATTGCGAGTAGTTGCGCGCGCCCTCCGCCCTGGCGCCGATTTTCACCAGCCCGCGGTAGCTGTTGTTCGAGACCCCGGCGGAAATGCCCTTGGAAACGATCTTGCTGCGGGTATTCCTGCCGACGTGAATCATTTTGGTGCCGGTATCGGCCTGCTGGTGGTGGTTGGTCAGCGCCACCGAATAGAATTCGCCCACCGAATTGTCGCCCAGCAGCACGCAGGACGGATACTTCCAGGTGATCGCCGATCCGGTCTCGACCTGGGTCCAGGAAATCTTCGAGTTCGCTCCCTGGCACAGACCGCGCTTGGTGACAAAGTTGAAGATACCGCCCTTGCCGTTCTCGTCGCCTGCGTACCAGTTCTGCACCGTCGAATACTTGATCTCGGCATCGTCCAGCGCTACCAGTTCCACCACAGCCGCGTGAAGCTGGTTGGTGTCGAATTTCGGCGCAGTACAGCCCTCCAGGTAGGACACGTAAGCGCCCTCCTCCGCGACGATCAACGTGCGCTCGAACTGGCCCGACTCCTGGGTATTGATGCGGAAGTATGTGGACAGATCCATCGGGCAACGCACGCCCTTGGGGATGTAACAGAAGGAACCGTCGGTGAACACCGCGGAATTGAGCGCGGCATAAAAATTGTCGCCGGGCGGCACTACGGACCCGAGATGCTTCTTGACCAGCTGCGCATGGTCTCTGACCGCCTCGGAAAAGGAACAGAAGATGACGCCGACTTCGGCCAGCTTCTTCTTGTACGTTGTGGCCACCGAGACGCTGTCGAAAATCACATCGACCGCGACGCCGGCGAGTGTCTTGCGCTCGTGCATCGGCACGCCAAGCTTTTCGAAGGTGCGCAGTAGTTCCGGGTCCACTTCGTCCATGGACGCGAGCTTCTTCGGTTTGGGCGCCGAGAAATAACTGATGTCCTGGAAGTCGATTTTCGGGTACTTGACGTTCGGCCAGACCGGCTCCTGCATCGTCAGCCAGTGACGGTACGCCGTCAGGCGGAACTCGAGCAGCCATTCGGGCTCGCCTTTCTTCGCCGAGATCACGCGAATGACGTCTTCGTTCAGACCCTTCGGCACGACCTCCGACTCGATGTCGGTAACGAACCCGTGCTTGTAGGGCTGATCGACCAGTTTCTGAATGACTGAGCTCACCAATCGCTCCGGATGAGTTTCTTGCCTCAGGCGACGCTGAAGCTTTCGCCGCAGCCGCACATCGCCTTCGCCTTCGGATTCTCAACCTTGAAGGACTCGTTGAGTCCTTCGCGGGCGTAGTCGAGCACCGCTCCGTCCACGAACTCGAGGCTGCCCTTGTCAACCACCACCATGATGTCATGTGACCGGAACGACAGGTCATCGGCATTGACCTCCCGCGCGTAGTCGAAGGTATAGGCCAACCCCGAGCAGCCGACTTTCCTGACGCCGAAGCGAAGGGCCACGCCGCCTCTCTTTGCCAGCGCACCGCGGATATGTTTCGCCGCGTTTTCCGTAACTGTAACTGCCATGATCAATTCACCTTTTACGGATTGCCGAATTCAAACAGCGACTGCCGCCAGGTGCCGCAACCGGTTGAGCGCCGCGGACAACGCCTGTAAGAAATCCTCCACCTGCGCTGCGGTGTTGTGCACCCCGAAGCTCACCCGCACCGCTCCGCGCGCCGATTCCGGCGCCACGCCCATCGCCAGCAGTGTCGCGCTCGGTTCGGTGCTGGTGCTGGAGCAGGCGGCGCCACTTGCCACCGCGAAGCCGGCCTTGTCCAGCTCGATCACCAGGGTCTCGCCCTCGATATTGGGAAAGGCGAAGTACGTAGTGTTCGGGATGCGCGGCGCGCCTTCACCGAATATCACCGCACCCAATGCCGACACACCCTGGTCCGTGCGATCGCGCAGCGCCTGCAAATGGGCCGAGATCTTGCCCATTCGCTCTTGCGCGAGTTCGCAGGCAGCGCCGAAGCCGACGATCGCCGGCACGTTTTCGGTGCCGGAGCGCAGTCCCATTTCATGGCCGCCGCCGTGGATGATCGGCTTCAGTTCCAAGCGCTTGTCCACCACCAGCGCGCCGGCACCCTTGGGGCCGTAGATCTTGTGCGCGGAAATCGTCATCGCATGTACACCCAGCGCTTCGAAATCCACCGGGACCTTGCCCAACGCCTGCACCGCGTCGGTATGCATCCACGCGCGCCTTTCGCGCGCCTTGGTGGCGATTTCCGCCACCGGCTGAATGACGCCGGTTTCGTTGTTGGCCAGCATCACCGACACCAACCCGGTGGGCACAGTGAGCGCCGCGTACACATCGGCGAGATCGACCAGCCCGTTGGCCCCGACCGCAAGCTTTCGCAGCTTCCACCCCTGGCGCGCCAGGTCCTGTGCCGGCTTCGCCACACAGGGATGCTCGATTCCGCTGACCACAATTTGCGTGGGCGTCAGATACGCCGCCGCCCCCTTGATGAACAGATTGTTCGCTTCGGTTCCACCGGACATGAATACCACCTGCGAAGCTTGCACGTTCACCAGCGACGCGACCTGCTCGCGCGCCCGGTTCACCGCTTTGCGCGCCCGAGTGCCGAATTCGTGGCGGCTGGACGCGTTGCCGTACTCCCCCTTGAGGAAGGGCAGCATGGCCTCGAGCACGCGCTCGTCGGGGGCCGTGGTGGCGTTATGGTCGAGATAGACGTGCATCGCCATCCATTCAGACCGGCGCCGGCTCTTTCGGCTTCGCTAGGTTCTGGCGGTTGTCGTGGATCTGCATGACCGCAATTTCCGAGGGTTTCTTTGCCTGCTTCGCCACCAGTTCGGATAGCGTCACCGCGCCGAGGTAGTCGAAAATGCGCTTGTTGAGATCGGCCCACAGATCGTGGGTGATGCACTTCTGCTCGTCCTTGCAGTTTTCCTTGCCGCCGCACTGGGTCGCATCGATGGGTTCATCCACCGCGATGATGATGTCGGCGACCGAAACGTCCAGGGTCGGCCGCGCCAGGTTGTAACCGCCGCCCGGACCACGCACGCTGGACACCAGTCCCTGCCGGCGCAGCTTGCCGAACAACTGTTCGAGGTAGGACAGCGAAATCTTCTGCCTCTCGCTGATGTCCGCCAGCGTCACCGGACCTTCCCCGCTGCGCATGGCCAGGTCGATCATCGCCGTTACTGCAAATCGTCCTTTGGTCGTGAGTCGCATGCTAACCTCTGCTCAAAAATTCATTAAAACAGTAACTTATAATTCCTAGTAACGTACTCAAGTATACTCAAACCCGAGCGCTTTAGTCAACAATTCGATTCAGGTAATCGGGATCAAACTTGTCCGCGGTAGCGCGCGCGTCCTCGACCTTGACACCCATTCGCGCAAGCTGCTCCAGGATGTACTCGATGCGCTTATCCGCAGACACGCTGTGGTCGATCAGGCCATGGATCGCCTTCACTACCGGATCGTTCATGTCCGGGCCTATGCCGTAAGCGGAAAACCCCATTTTTTCAGCAGTCTGCTCCCGCGCGCTCATGGTTTCGTCGTCGAGGATCCGCGCCGGGATGCCGACCGCGGTGGCGTGCGGCGGCACGTCCTTCACCACCACAGCATTCGAGCCGACCTTGGCGCCGTCACCGACCACGACCGGGCCAAGAATCTTGGCCCCTGCTCCCACCACCACCCCGTTGCCGAGCGTGGGATGGCGTTTGCCCTTGTTCCACGAGGTGCCGCCCAGCGTGACACCGTGATACAGCGTGCAATCGTCTCCGATAAGTGCGGTTTCACCGATCACCACGCCCATGCCGTGATCGATGAAAAAACGTCTACCAATGACCGCCCCCGGGTGGATTTCGATGCCGGTGAGCCAGCGCCCGATGTGGGAAACGAAACGCGCCAGCCACTTCAGGCCCCAGCCCCACAGCGGATGCGCGAGCCGATGGATCAGCAGAGCGTGAAAACCCGGATAGCAGGTGATGACCTCCCAGGCCGAACGAGCTGCCGGGTCCCGGTCGAATACCACGCAGATCTCTTCACGAATTCGGCTGAACATGGGGTAAGCCTTCGAAGTTGCACGTATTTTCTTAAATATGACTGATTTAGTCAACTATTCGTTCCCGCCGCCCATCCGATCCCGAACCGCGCGCAGGAATCCGCGCAGGATATTTACTTCCTCTTTTTCCAGGCGTGAGCGGGCGAACAGCCGGCGCATGCGCTGCATCAGGCGCTTGGGCTTCTGCGGATCCAGAAAACCGCTTGCCTGGAAGACGTCCTCGAACTGGCGGTAAAAGCCCTCTACTTCCTGGTGGGTCGCCGCCTCTGAATTCTGTGGCGCCGTTGGCGACGTCCCGCCCGCGCTCATACGCAACTCGTACGCAAATACCTGAACCGCCTGCGCCAGATTAAGCGAGGCGTAGTCGGGATTAGCCGGGATCGCTGCGATCAGTTGGC
This sequence comes from Betaproteobacteria bacterium, assembly GCA_052387775.1. GTDB lineage: Bacteria > Pseudomonadota > Gammaproteobacteria > Burkholderiales > JACQAP01 > JACQAP01. The sequence goes on along the minus strand of JBQTIV010000087.1, from coordinate 20,808 downwards.
ATTTGTTGACGTCGCCAATGGTGAGCCCGGTCCGTTCAGGACCGAAGACCAACGCGACTGCGCCATGCGAGGCGTCCTGCACCAATCGCCTGCAGGCCTCGCGGCAATCCACAACTTCGTGCGTGAGATCGCGATGACGCGAGGTGGAAGCCACCGCCAGAACGGTCCCCTCGAGTGCCGCGTCCAGGCTGTCGCAGACGACGGCTTCGCGCAGCACATCGAGTGCACCGGACGCAAAGGCTTCCGCGTCGGCATGGGGGAAGTGTTTCGGTTTGACCAGGACCAGATGCGAAAGACCCATCGTCTTCATCGCGCGCGCTGCTGCGCCGATGTTGCCGGGGTGGCTGGTCTCGCACAGCACGACCCGCACCCGCTCAAGTGCGGCTGGGGTCATCATCGAATAGAATTGCGGCTTCGTTCTTTACCAGCGCCCCACTCCTCATGCATCCGATGCTCAACATCGCGGTGAAGGCCGCGCGCCGTGCCGGCGGCATCATCGGCCGCGCATCCCAGAACCTCGACGTTCTGACCATCAGGCACAAGAGCCTTAACGACCTGGTCTCCGAAGTAGATCGCGCATCGGAAGAAGCAATCATCAAGGTGATCAGGAGCGCGTACCCGGAGCACGCGATTCTAGCAGAGGAAAGCGGCGCTTCCGGCGATTCGGAATACGTTTGGATCATCGACCCGCTGGACGGCACCACCAACTTCCTGCACGGCTTTCCGCAGTATTGCGTTTCCATCGGCCTGCTACACAAGGGCATTCCGATGCATGGCGTGATATTCGATCCGACCCGCAACGATCTGTATACCGCCTCGCGCGGCCGCGGTGCCTATCTCAACGACAAGCGGCTGCGGGTATCCAGGCGCGACAAGCTGATCGACGGCCTGATTGGCACCGGCTTTCCGTTCCGCATGTTCGAATACCTGGAGGCCTACAACGCGATGCTCAAGGACATGATGACCAAGTGCGCCGGCGTGCGCCGGCCGGGCTCGGCGGCACTCGATCTGGCCGCGGTTGCGGCCGGGCATTTCGACGGCTTCTGGGAAATCGGGCTTTCTCCGTGGGACATGGCAGCGGGCGTGCTCATGATCACCGAGTCCGGCGGGCTGGTCGGTGACTTCGAAGGCAACGACAAATTCATGGAGCGCGGGCAGATCGTCGCCGGCAACCCGAAAATCTTCAGCCAGATCCTGCACGTGCTCCAGCCTCACCTCACAGCGAAGATGAAGGCCGGAGACGCTTGATTGCAGGTACGCTTTTCCGGGGGTCGGACGCAACGTGAAGAGCGGGACAATTCGCTCCGTTCGGTCGGCGCCTAATAGGACCCCGTCGCCTTGCCTTCTGCTGCTGCGCCAATCTCGCGCATGTCTGCTACTGCACTTTTGGCAGCGGCGGCCAGGAAAGCGTTATCGGCCAGCAATGTCACGAACCGAAAGCCCAGCCCGATCATCTGTTTTGCCATCACCGTCGATCCGCAATGGATTCCCGCTTGGATTCCATGGAGCTTCGCGCCCGCCACGATGGTCTTGATCGCGCCCACAACAATCGGGTCCGTAGGCACGCCGGACGGAGCGCAGCCAAGAGAGATCGCCAGATCATTCGGACCGATGTAGATCGCGTCGAGACCCGGGACGCTCAGGATGTCGTCGAGATTGTCGACCGCCTGCCTGGTCTCGATCATCGCCATTGCGATCATCGTATCGTTGGCGTGTTTGAAGTAATCCGCTCCTCCATACCACGTGGCACGCACTGGACCGAAACTGCGGTAGCCTGCGGGCGCGTACCGGCAGGCGCCGACGAACGCTTCGCACTCGGCCCGGCTGTTGATCATCGGACAGATGATCCCGTAGGCGCCGGCGTCAAGCATCTTCATGATGATGCCGGGTTCGAGCCACGGTACGCGGGCAAGGGGTGTCGTCGGAGTCGTGCTCACGGCTTGAAGCATGGTGACGGCTGTCTGATAGTCCACGTGGCCGTGCTGCAGGTCCACGGTGAGCGAATCCCAGCCGGCCTGCGCCATGTTCTCGGCTGCGATCGAACTGGGAATTCCCAACCAGCCGTTGATCACCGCATTACCGCCTTGCCAAATCGATTTGACTTTGTTCTGTCTCACTGTCTCTCCAAAATAGACTGGCCTGGAACAGGCCCTTTTCGTGCCTCGTGTGGCACGTCGCCCGCTCTACTGCACCACGGGTCGGGCGGATTCGTGGCCTCGACACCGGAACAAGTATAAGATTTTCCGAAGATCCCGAAGAAGGATCGTTTCAAAGTAACCGGCTGCAACCGCGTTCATGCAGGCCAGGACGAGATCTGCGGTCAAAAATCAGCGCGCTTGACCGTTTTATCGTCACGCGTTACGATAATTACCATGTCCAAGTCTGCCCGGTCTGAACGAGTCCGTGGGCGCCCCCCCACCGGCAACGCGCAAACTGCCGCCGAACGCATGCGCCGGTATCGCGCGCGGCAGCGCGCGGCGGGTCTGCGCCTGGTCTCGCGGCTGGAAGTACCGATCCATGTCCTGCCGGGCGGCGCGCTGAAACATCGCATTATCGAAGCACGCAGCCTGGCCATGCACTGTCTCGTCGCGCAGAAGATCGAGCTCAGACCCTCGCTTCTGAGGCAGGTAAAGAAGACTCTGGAGAATTGGCGTTCGCGATACGGGGAAGGCATGCCGCGTGCACTGGATGAATGGCACGCCATCCTCCAACGGCCATGGCCGGAAATCGCCCACGTCATTACAGACTCGGGAGAACGTGCTGCGCGGCTGCGGCAATCCACGCCATTTGCGGGTGTGCTCACCACCGAGGAGCGGGAGCGCGTGTATGCTGCGTTCCGACCTTGAGCACCTGATCCGCGCCGCGGGGCGGATCGCCGACGAGCGCGAACTTGTGATCATCGGCAGCCAGGCTATTCTCGGCCAGTTTCCTGACGCGCCGGCGGTGTTGGTGCGCTCCATGAAGGCAGACATCTATCCCCTGTCGCGACCCGAATTGGCCGACAAGGTCGACGGCGCAATTGGCGAGGGTTCGAAATTTCACCAGACCCATGGTTACTTTGCTCAGGGCGCAGGCCCGGACACAGCCACTCTGCCCAAGGGCTGGCGGCAACGCCTGGTGCGCATCGAGAACCAGAATACCGGCGGCTACGTCGGACTATGCCTGGAGGTGCACGACCTGGCGATTTCAAAGTACGTTGCGGGTCGCGAGAAGGACCGTGAATTCACCCGTGAACTCGCCCGTCACGGCATGACCGAGAGGCAGACGCTGCTCGAGCGCCTCGCGGTCACCAAGCTCGACGCCGCGGTCTCGAAGATCGCGAAGGGCAGGATCGCGAGGGATTTTCCGCAACCGTCGCGAAAGCGCTGAAGGAAGATCGTGCACAACATTGACGCTGTTTTGACCCAATTATGACCGTCGCCCAGCACACGCCGATGATGCAGCAGTACCTGCGCATCAAGGCGCAGCACCCGGACAAGCTGGTGCTCTACCGCATGGGTGACTTCTACGAACTGTTCTTCGAGGACGCGGAGCGCGCAGCGAAGCTGCTCGATATCACGCTCACCAGCCGCGGCCAGTCGGCCGGCGAGCCGATTCGCATGGCCGGCGTGCCCTTCCATGCGGTCGAGCAATACCTCGCCAGGCTGATCCGGCTTGGCGAATCGGTGGCGATTTGCGAGCAGATCGGCGACCCCAGCACTTCCAAGGGCCCGGTCGAGCGGCAGGTTACCCGGATCGTTACACCGGGGACGCTCACCGACGCGGCGCTCCTGGACGAGAAGCGCGATAACCTGTTGCTCGCCGTCAATCCACAGGGAAATCTGCTGGGACTAGCCTGGTTGTCACTGGCAAGCGGCCGATTTACCGTTCAGGAAACAGGACGGCAAAATCTCGCATCTGAACTGCAGCGGCTGCAGCCCGCGGAAATACTCGCTCCCGACGACTTCAGCGATCCGGCACTTCAGGGCACGAGTATCGCAGTCAAGCGCCTTGCGGCCTGGCAATTCGACCGCGCCGCCGCGGCTCGCACGCTAACCCGGCATTTCCAGACCCGCGATCTGTCCGGCTTCGGCGCAGATGAACTCGGCCCAGCCTTGGGCGCTGCAGGCTCGCTGTTCGAGTATGCGCGCGCCACCCAGGGAACCTCTATTGCGCATGTGCGCGTGCTGGCGGTCGAACGCGACTCGGCGTGCGTTCGCATGGATGCCGCCACCCGCCGCAATCTCGAACTCTCCGAAACGCTGCGCGGCGAGCCCGCCCCAACCCTGCTGTCGCTGCTGGACACCTGCGCCACTGGAATGGGGTCGCGCTGGCTGCGTCACGCCTTGCATCACCCGCTTCGCGACCGGCAACTCGTCAAGGCACGTTTGGACGCGGTAGCCACCCTGCGCGGACAAAGCGCCGACATCCCTTTTCAGAATTTGCGCGAGGCATTACATCCAGTAGTGGACGTGGAGCGCATCACCGCACGCATCGCGCTGCGCAACGCGCGGCCACGCGACCTCTCGGGATTGCGCGAAACCCTGAAGTTGCTTGCGGATCTGAACGGCCGCCTCGCGCCGCTCGCCAGCCCACGACTCGCAGCACTCGCGACCGACGTGGCTCCGCTGCCCGAACTCGCAGAACTTCTGGCCCGCGCGATCCTGCCGGAGCCCGCATCGGTTCTGCGCGAAGGCGGCGTGATCAACGACGGCTTCGACGCCGAACTCGACGAACTGCGGGGAATTCAGCACAACTGCGGCGCGTTCCTGATCGAGCTGGAAAGCCGTGAGCGCAGCCGCACCGGCATCGCCAATCTCAAAGTCGAGTACAACCGCGTGCACGGCTTTTACATCGAGGTCACGAACGCCAATGCCGAAAAGGTGCCCGACGACTACCGCCGCAGGCAGACGCTGAAGAATGCCGAGCGATACATCACGCCGGAGCTAAAGACCTTCGAGGACAAGGCGCTCTCGGCACAGGATCGCGCCCTCGCCCGTGAAAAGCATCTATACGAAAAGCTGCTCGACGACTTGTCGCCCCAGCTGCCACGTTTGCAGCGACTGGCCACCGCGCTGGCGGAAGTGGATGCGCTGGCGGCGCTGGCGGAACGCGCAGCCATGCTCGATTACTCGGAACCCGGGTTCACCGACGACGAAACAATAGAGATCGATGCCGGCCGCCATCCCGTAGTGGAACGACAGATCGACGAGTTCATCGCCAACGATACGCGGATCGACCCCGGCCGCAGATTACTGCTGGTCACCGGCCCCAACATGGGCGGCAAGTCCACATACATGCGCCAGGTTGCGCTGATCGTGTTGCTGGCGCACGTTGGTTCTTTCGTGCCGGCGAAGCGCGCGCTGATCGGACCGGTGGACCAGATCTTCACCCGCATCGGCGCTTCCGACGATCTGGCCGGCGGGCGCTCGACTTTCATGGTGGAGATGACCGAGGCGGCCAATATCCTGCACAACGCCACCGGCAACAGTCTGGTACTGATGGACGAAGTCGGCCGCGGCACTTCCACGTTCGACGGCATGGCGCTGGCAGTCGCCATCGCCCGGCACCTGGTCGAATCAAGCCGGAGCTACACGCTTTTCGCCACCCACTACTTCGAACTCACCCGACTCGCGGACGAATACCACCAGGTTGCCAACGTGCATTTGGATGCGGTCGAGCACAAGGACAAGATCGTGTTCCTGCACGCGCTGGAAGAGGGCCCGGCTTCGCAGAGTTACGGCATACAAGTAGCGCAACTCGCCGGCGTGCCCGCGGCCGTGGTGCGGGCGGCGAAAAAGCACCTGGCGAAACTGGAAGAGGAAGCGGCGAGCCGCAGTCCGCAGGGCGATCTTTTCACGACGGCGCACAACAAAAAACCGTCCCCGGCATCGCACCCGGCCATCGAAGCGTTGCAGCAGGCTGACCTGGATTCGATGACCCCGAGGGAAGCCCTTGACCTTCTGTACAGATTGAAGAAATTGTCCGACTGAACAATCATTAAATTCCCCACCAGACTCCTGTGGCAAACGCGCGTGTGAGAGCGCCTCTTCGTTTCCCTTGACGGCACCGGCCCGGTCGCCGAAAGTAGCCATTCCATCCGCATCGAGTCGATTCTCGACGCGTGGCTGGCAATCCCGCCGTAGTGTCGCAAGGAACAAGCCCATTACAGTGAAGCAGTTTGAGCCCAAGTTCATGAAGGTCTGCGTCCTCACCGCGGCGCTGCAGGAACTGACGCCGCGCAAGATTCGCGACAAGGATCCCGATCGCGCAATCGAAGAATGGCTGCAGTTCGCGCGCGAGGTCGGCGCCGACAACATCGAGCTCTCCGCTGCCCTGCACCCGTCGGAGAGCGACGTACCGGCCGACGCGATGCTCGATCCGGTCGCCAACACGCTGGACCTGCGCCAGCCGTTCGACAAACAGCGCGCACAGCGCGTGTTCACGGCGATGAGGGCGACCGGGGTCGGTCTCTCCGACCTGGGTTACTTTGACAACATGCTTCACGACGACCCGGCAGTGCGCAAGAAAAAGCTCGACTTCATGATGCGGGTGTTCGACGCCGCGCTCCAGCACGAAGTGCTGAAGGCTCAGGGGATACCGATCCAGGGGCGCGGCCGCCAGGCCTATTCGACCTCGTGCCCTGCCTGCCTGCTCGCCGACAACCACACCGCACCAGGGGTACAACATGGCCAAGAAGAAATTGAACGTCGCGATGATCGGGTACGACTTCATGGGTCGCGCCCACTCCAACGCCTGGCGGCAGGTGGCGCGCTTCATGCCGGATGTCCCCTTTGAGCCCGTCATGAAAGTCGTCGCCGGCCGTACCGAGGCGAAGGTAAAAGAGGCTGCCGCGCGCCTGGGCTGGCAGGAGTACGCGACGCGCTGGGAGGAGGTCATCGCACGCCAGGACATCGACATCATCGACATCTGCACGCCCGGCGACTCGCACATGCCCATCGCCATCGCGGCGGCGGAGGCGAAGAAGAACATCCTGTGCGAGAAACCGCTCGCCAACACCCTGGCCGATGCCGAAAAGATGTGGAGCGCCGCAACAAAGGCCGGAGTGATCCACATGGTCTGCCACAATTACCGCCGCTGCCCGGCGGTGGCGCTGGCCAAGCAGCTCATCGACGCGGGACAGCTTGGGACGATCTACCACTACCGCGGCACCTACCTGCAGGACTGGATCGTCGATCCGGCGTTCCCGCGCGTCTGGCGGCTGGTGAAATCCCGCGCGGGCTCGGGTTCACTCGGCGATATCCTCTCGCACACGATGGATCTGTCGCGCTACCTGATCGGCGAGCCGGTCGAGGTCAACGGCCTGCTCAAGACTTTCATTACCGAGCGGCGGCTGCCCGACAACCCGGCGAAGAAGGGCCCGGTGGACGTCGATGACGCGGCGTTATCGCTCGTGCGCTACGACAACGGCGCGGTCGGCTACCTGGAGGGCACGCGCTTTGCCACCGGACGCAAGAATTACAACCGCTTCGAAATCAACGGCGCCAAGGGCAGCATCGTCTGGAACCTGGAGCAATTGAACGACTTGCAGCTCTACGTGGAAGAAGGGCCCAACAGCGGCTTTCGCACCATCTCGGTCACCGACGGCAAGCACCCGTACGTGGGCGCGTGGTGGCCGCCGGGGCACATCATCGGTTACGAGCACTCGTTCACGCACACTGTGTACGACTTTCTACGCGCGATCGCCGAGCAGAAGCTGCCCTCCCCCAGCTTCGAGGACGGCTACAAGAACCAGCGCGTGCTCGATGCCATCGAGCGCTCGGCGCGGGACGGGAAGTGGGTCAAGATCGGGTAGTGGAACGGATGCCCGTACTCCGTCGTCCGTCACACCGTTGCGAATGCGACGGCGGCGATTACCAGCACCCCACCGCCAGGACTTCCAATAAATCGAGCAAACGATCGAAGCGTTTGCGCCCGGGGTCTACGCCGCCACGGGGACGATCTCGCGTTCGATCCGCCTGGCGTTGTCGATCTCCGCTACGCGCAGGTCATACGCCGACTGCAAATTCAGCCACGAGCGCGCATCGCCGCCAAAGTAGCGTGCCAGCCGCATTGCCGTATCTGCACTCACGCCGCGCCGCTCCCGCACGATGTCATTGATGCGCGGGGCGGGCACGTTCAGAGCCCTTGCCAGCGCATTGGCACTCATGTTGAGCGGAACAAGATAGTCTTCCCGCAGGACTTCTCCGGGATGTACCGGCCGCATTCCGTTCTTTGCCATCACAAATCTCCATCAATGGTAGTCCACGATCTCGACATCTTCCGGTCCGGCTGCATTCCAGCGGAAGCACACGCGGAACTGATCGTTCACTCGAACGCTATACTGCCCGGCGCGTCTGCCCTTCAGGGCTTCCAACCGGTTGCCGGGCGGTGAGCGTAGAAATGCCAGGGTTTGTGCTGCGTCGAGCTGCGCCAGCTTTCGTACCGCTACGTCGGCAATACCCGAAAACCGCTTGCATTTTCCGGTTTCGAACAGAGCCTGGGTATCCATGCACCGGAAGCTCCGAATCATGCTTCAAACGTTATAACGTTGAACGTTAAACGTCAAGCCTGTCACTTCCTGGTGCTTGCGTACCGGCGCTTGGATTGCAAGTGGACAGGATTCAATGCGGGGCGTCCTTGAACCGGAGGACGTTGAATGTGGTGACCGGCTTGAGGAATCCCTTCAGGGAAAGTTCTCCAATGGGCTCGACTTCGATCAGTTCCTCCACCGTGGCAAACACTCGCCGCGAAACCAGGACCTGGCCCGGCTTGGCCTCCCCGCACAACCTCGCGGCGAGGTTGGTGACCGTTCCGATGGCGCCGTAGTCCCATCGTCCATTGAAGCCGATTGCCCCGATCGTGGCGTAGCCCTGCGCCAAGCCCACGCCGAAGCCGAGGTCAAAGCCCGACTTCTGCCACGGCGGCCAGACCTTTCACGAATTCCCGCCGGTTCCATGGCTTCGCGTTCCAGGATTCGGCGGTAAACCTTTGATCTGCGGGAAAACGTTTGTAACGATTCATAAAGGACTTCTCCTCATGGAAAGCATGTAGCCCCGGGCGAACATGTGCCGGCCTATGTCGGCAAGCGATTCCGATGCCGAAAGAACCTTAAAATTGGACTGGGGTACTCGGGGAGTGTGCTGCCACGATTCGCACACGCGGGTTCCCGCCGAACTGAATACTCCGGGCAACAACATTTTTCGAGACGGATGCCGCACTGAGATAGAGGGCGACCCATGCTGACCTCCCCCGCGTCAGGAATGACCGGCGGATGGTCACTACACTACTCCCGGATCACCCGGGTCGCAACGCGCCGCGAAACGGCGAATCCGGATCGGCGCGAATCTCCGCGGCTGCGCGTTCGAGTTCGGGCAACCAGACGACGGCATGGGCGTCCCTGGCCTCCTGTGCGAGGCTCTCCAGCCGGGCCAGCAGGCCGGCATCCCGCGCACCGCGTCCTGCCGCGACCAGCGCGCGCGCGCGCTCGACAACGAAGGTGACAAACGGAACCGGCCCATCGCCAAATCTGGCTAGCAGCAGATCCGCGTAGCGCTCGGCGTTGTTCCAGTCACCGAGGCGAAGCGAAAGCGCGATCGCTGAGCGGTAGAAGAAAATGTAATTGTGCGTCAGGCACCCGAGCTGAAGAATGCGCTCCGCCTCGGCGAGGGAGCGTTGGCGCTCCTCGGCGTCGCGCGTCACTTCGGCAAGGCTACCCAGGATCGGGGCACCAAAATAAGTGATCATCTCGCGGCTCAGGGAAAACGCTTCCCGCAGAAGTTCGACGGCCTCCTCGGTTTTGCCCTCCTGCGCCAGGCAATTCGCCACGATCATCATCCCCTCGGGCACAAAGCGCTTGGCCCCGATGATGCGCGCTAATTCGACTCCTGCGTCGGCATAGGGCCGTGCGCGCACGGGATCAGCCATCTCGAGCAGGGCCAGGGCGCATCCGTGATAAGCGATGACTTGGGAGCGACGTTGACCGACTTTGATTGCCAGTTCGAGCGCCTGCCGGGAAAGTGCAAGCGCTTCTTCCGTGTTTACCCGGAAGAAAATACTGCACACGGCGAGCATCGCAAGATTGGCAACTTCGACCCTGCCGAGACCGTGCGCGCGGCTGATCTCGATGCATTGTTCGAAGTATCGATAAGAAGCGGCAGGCTGGATCCCGGCGTAATGGGCGTCGCCCAGCCCACTCAATGCGCGCGCCTCCCATTCGGGTGATCGGGCGCGGCGCGCGAATTCGAGCGCGCGCTGGTGCTCCTTCAGGCAGCCTTCTATGTTGCCGAGCGGGAAGTAAATGCTGCCTCGCAAGTAATGGATCTGGGCGGCTTCGATATCGCCATCGGTTCCGCTCGCCAACGGCTCGGCCTCGGCCAGAATCGCCAACGCCGATTCGGACTGGTCCGCCATGCGCATGCCGGCGGCGATCCCGATCAACGCCCGGCAACGCTCCCGATCGTTCGCGGCAAGTTCCGACGCCAGCTTGAAGTTGCTGATTGCGTCCGCTACGCGGCCCAGATCAGGCAGCAGCTCGCCGCGCTCGGCCAGCAGATCGAACTTCAATTTCCGCTCGGGTGCGAGCTCGAGACCCCGGTCCAGTAGTGTCAGTGCGCGGTCGGAACGATATTGCCGTTTCTCTACCTGTGCCGCCTTCAGATAAGCCAGCGCCGCCCGCGGATCGCCCGCACGGTCAAGGTGTTCCGCCGCCAGCGCCGGATCTCTTTCGGCATGCCATTCCGCAGCCAGTGCGTGCCAGCGGCGCTTGTCATCGCTGACCAGGGACAAGTACGTACTCTCCCAGATGAGGGCATGGGCAAACAGAAACTCATCGCCCATCGGGCGCACCAGATTTTCGGCAAGGAGCGCACTGCAGTCGTAGTCGCCCTCGCCGAGCAATCGGCGCAGCAGCGACAGGGCAAAGCGCTGACCGAGCACACTCGCAGCCCGGATCGCCTGCTGGTCCCGCGCGGACAAGCGGTCGAGGCGCGACAGCACCAGGCTCTGGATCGAACTCGGCACCGACTCGTCTTCAGTCATTTGCGCGGAGCGAAGCAGTTGCTCCAGGAAAAGCGGGTTACCTTCTGCCCGCGCCGCACACTGCGCAATGAGAATACTGGAACTGGCACCCAGCGAACGCGCCATGTCCAGCGCTTCCGCTTCGCGTAGCGGCCGCAAGTCCATCATGAGCAGGCCCACCGCAGGACCGACCCGGGCGCGCCAGCCTCGATCCAGAGGATCGCCTTCGAAGCGCGAAGTAAGCAGGAACACGGCGCGACGGGTCGCGGTTAGCTCCGCGAGGCCGGCGATGATGTCGAGTATCCCCGAATTCGCCGAATGGAGGTCCTCCATGACCAGCAGCAGCGGCGTCACTGCGCTGCACTGCTGCGCCAGCGCGATGACAAAATCCAGTCGTCCGCGCGCGCGGGTACCGTTATCCATTGCGTCGTAAACCGCAGCCATCGGCGGCGGCAACGGTATAGCCAGGATGTCGTATGCAAATACAAGATGATCCTCACCTATAAGCCCGCGATCCACGGCATCGCGCAATGGCCCGCCGCGATGAGCCGGATCTGCGCTCAGCTCACAACCGACCATCCCGGCAACCAGTTGGGCGACCGCGTCGGCCGCGCGCGCCACGCCGAAGTTCAGAACCAGCGCCTTGTGAACGGTAAAGCCCAGGCGCGCAGCGTGGGCCTCCATTTCCTCGACCAGGCGCGTCTTGCCGATCCCGGCCTCGCCGCGTACGTACACAACCTGTCCTGCGCCGGAATCGCGACAGGCTACGCAGGCAGCTTCGAACTGCCCAAGTTCGGCGCTGCGCCCGATGAGCGGCAGGCGGCCGTAAGCCTGCCAATCGGCCCAGCCCGTCATTCGCCACGCCTGCACCGGAGTATCGAAGCCCTTGACGCTGACTTCCCCCACCGTTTCGACGGCTATCCGGTCCGCGAGCGCGTGGCGCAGGGCGTCCGAAATGACGGTCTGGCCGGCCGATGCAAGCCCGACCAGCCGTGCGGCGAGGTTTACCGTCTCTCCAACGGTGGAAAATTCGCCGCTGCTGGCGTCGCGCCGGCTCGCCACCACGTGGCCGAATGCGGCCCCGATGTGCACGCTGAGCGAGCGCCCAAGTTCGCCGCTCAGAGCGGGCATCAGACCGTGAATCGCGTCGGCCGCGCGCAAAGCGCGTTCCGGGTCGTTGCCATGGGCCACCGGCACCCCGAAAACGCCCATGACCGCGTCGCCGACGTAACGCTCGACACTTCCGCCGTATTCGCGAATCGCACCGGAAGCGAGGTCGTGAAATCGCCGCACGAGCTTATGCGTCGCCTCAGCGCCGATTTCACGCGTGAGGTGGGTGTAGTCGGTAAGGTCGATGAACAGCACCGTGACCGGACGCCGTTCCAGTCCGCCGGGGACGGCATCTTCCCGGGCGAGGTTTTGCGCTTCATCTCCGAGACTCGCAATGGCGCGCAGCAGGCGCTTGCGGTCCCCGAGCGGGATTTGCAACTTCTCGAGGTCCTGATCGGTGAGCTCGGGCAGCACGTCGAAGTCGATGCGATGCTCGGCGAAGAACCCGGCGTACCTCTCAAGCCCGGACGCCGCAAGCCATTCACTAAGCCGCGACATCGATCACCCCGGAATCACTCCTTCACCACTGCAGCCTGGGCGGCAAGTGCGCCCTCGCGCTCGAGGGCGATTGCCTTGGCAAGCTGGTAGACCGCCATCGCGTAATTCTTGCTGCGGTTGTAGCGGGTGATGACGTAAAAGTTATTGAGCGCCAGCCAGTATTCCTGGCCCTGTTCCGCCTCGAGAGAGAAAAGCCCGGCTTGTAGATCGGGCGCAAGCTCTTCGGCGGCTTCCACACCCTTGGGCTGCATCTCCTGCAGGGTCAGTTGCGGCTTCAGTCCGGCTTCCAGGATTTCCGTGAACTGCGTTCCGCTGATCCTCGCCGGCACCGTGACCGGCTGGCCCCAGACCCAGCCGAAATGGCGGAGATAGTGAGCCACGCTGCCGATAACGTCGGCCGTGCTATCCCACAGATTGACCTTGCCATCAGTGTCGAAATCCACCGCAAACCTGCGGTAACTGGTGGGAATGAACTGCGGGATCCCCATTGCACCGGCAAACGACCCCTTGACTCCCAGCGGGTCGAGCGCGTTTTCCCGCGCGAGCAGCAGGAACTGCTCCATTTCGCCGCGGAAGAAGGTGGCGCGCTCCGTCATCTCAAAGCCCAGCGTATAGAGCGCATCGATCACGCGGAAAGACCCGAGCCGCCGCCCGTAGATGGTCTCCACGCCGATGATCGAAACGACGATCTCCTCGGGCACGCCATAAACATCGCGCGCCCGCACCAGCAGGTCGGCGTGCTGCTGCCAGAACTCGAGGCCGCCGCTGATGCGGGCCGGAGTGACGAAGATGTTCCTGAATTCGTGCCAGGGTTTCGCAGTGGCTGGAGCGCTGATCGCCTTGACCACGCCGTCGTGCGCCTTCAGTTGCGCGAATAGCTGGCGCAATGCCGCCTCTTCGAATTGGTTCTGCTTCACCATCTGGCCGATGAACTCTTCGACTTCGGGCTTGAGCTGGACTTTGGCTGGCGCCTGCGCAAGCGTGGGGTTCGCCGCGCCGGCGAGGACCATGGCAATTGCCATCAGCAGCTGCGTCGATCGCATTGCCTTACCTGACTACCTGGTTGATTGCCACCGTGACTCCATTTGCGCCCGGCCTGACCGTGGCGCTCGCGCCTTCCAGATCACCTGCCGCCGGCTTGGCGCCGCCCGACTTCGACACCCGCGCGCCGACGATGACTTCGCTGAACGCCGACAATTTCATATCCGGCATCATTGCCATCGAATCGTCCAGCGAAAAATTGTACGGCAGATCCTTCACCTGCACTTTCACGATCGCCAGCGGCATGCGTGGTCCCTGCGCGGCGCGAGCGTACACGAACACACTATCTTCGGGTGCCGTCCGCGCCCGCAATGCGGCATCCAGCGTGACGGTGCCGCTGACCCGCCCGGTGGCAGGCGCCGCAACGGTCCTCTTTCCTGCCGACAGCGCCCGCGCCTCCGCAATCGCGGTGGTGAGCGCCTGCGCCAGCTCGCTGTTCCCGTCCGGGCGTTCGAGCAAGGCCTCCCAGTAGCGGATTGCCGTCTTGTAGTCCTTGCGCTCGAACGCAGCACTGCCGGAGAGCGCCAATACTTTGTCGTTGTCCGGATCAAGTTTGCGCGCGCGTTCGAGCAGCCGCGTCGGCTCACCCGCCAGCGAATGCCCGCCTGCAAGCGCCAGCGTCTCGGCCAGATCGGCGAGCAGACCGGCGTTGTCCGGGGCAAGAGCCACTGCCTTTCTAAAGGCATCTGCAGATTCCTGGAAGCGCTCAAGCGAACGATAGGTACGGCCGAGCATCATCCAACCTTCGACATCGTTCGGGTTCTCACGCAGGCGCGCCGCCAGTTTTTCGGTCATCTCCTGAAAATGTCCGGCGTTCATCGAAGTCACGTCGTCTGCGGCGTGCCGCCTAACGTCCAGGCCTTCGGGCGTACCGACCCGCAAATACAACAGCACCGCGATCACCGGGATCAGCGCGCCCACTGCGATTGGCGCGGCGCGCCCACGACGAGCGAGCGTCACGCCTTCGGCGGGTCTCGCCACTTCTTCGAGCACGCGGCGCTCGAGATCGGCTTTCGCCTGCTCGAACTGTCCGGCGCCCAACACACCAGATTTCAGATCGTTTTCGAGTTCGGCGAACTGGTCGCGATAGATAGCGATATTGGCCTTGTCGCGCGCGACCCCTGTTCCGGTCCCACCTTTGACCAGCGGCCGCAGCACGATCGCGACCGCAATCAGCAGCAGGACGCTCGCGCTGACGATGAACGCCGTCATCGGATCCCGCCCTTCTGGGTCGCTCGCAGCAGCGCTTCGGCGCGGGCACGTTGTTCGGGCGTCAGTTCGGTTTCGGTGAGATGTTGGCGCCGGCGCCGCAGGTAGAATCCCAGCGCCAGGCCGCCCGCGGCCAAGAGCACGAATGGGCCGGCCCAAAGCAGCGCCGTCGTGGACTTCAATGGAGGCCTGTAGAGGACAAAATCGCCATAGCGCGCCACCATGAACTCGAGGATCTCGGCATCGGACTTGCCCGCCCGCATCTGGCTGCGCACCTGGTTCTTCAGATCGATTGCCAGGTCGGCGTGGGAATCCGCCAGCGACTGGTTCTGACACACCAGGCAACGCAACTCCGCAGTCAGGCGCATCGCCCGTTGCTCCAGCGCCAGATCCTGCGCCGCCGGCGCCGCCTCATTGGCGTATGCCGGCAGAGCCAGCACCAGGAGCAGCACTGCGGTCGTGCGTTTCATCCCTGCAACTGCCTCAGTAGCGGCAGGATCTTTTCCTCGAGCACTTTCGGTGTCACCGGCCCGATCTGCTTGAAGCGGATGATGCCGTTCTTGTCGATGACGTAGGTTTCCGGCACGCCGTAAACGCCGTAGTCGATGCCCACGCGTCCATCCGCATCCATAGCCGACAGCGTGTACGGGTTGCCATGCTTGGCCAGCCATTTCAACGCATTGTCGCGGCCGTCCTTGTAATTCAGCCCGTAGATCGGCACCAGGTTCCGCCGCGATAACTCCACCAGCAGCGGATGCTCCTGCAGACAAGTTACACACCAGGAGGCCCAGACGTTGAAAATCCATACCCTGCCCTTGAGATCCCCGGGGGCAAACGTCTTGCCGGGATCCTGCAACTGGGCCAACTCGAACGGCGGCGCTGGCTTGTCGATCAGTGGCGAGGGCACCTCGCGCGGGTCCAGCTTCAAACCGACAGCGAGGAAAACCGACAGAACCAGGAAGATTCCAAGGGGGACGAGAAAGCGTTTCATTGAAAATGGGCGAGGCGTGAGGGGTGAGGCGTGAGGGGTGAGAAAACGTCCGTCACGCCGCGACGGCGCTGGCTGCTGCCGGCGCCTCCCGCTCGGCCTTGCGTGCCAGCCGGTAACGCCGGTCGGTGATCGCCAGAATTCCCCCCAGCGCCATCAGCAACGCGCCACCCCAGATCCAGTCCACGAACGGCTTGTGGTAGATACGCACCACCCAGGCATCGTTGCCGACGGGTTCGCCGAGAGAGACATACAAATCACCAGTAAAACCGACATCGATCGCCGCCTCCGTCATCGGCATCTGCTGTACATGATAAAAGCGTTTCTCCGGGTGCATCGTGCGCACGCGCTTGCCGTTCTTCAGGACAGAAATCAGGCCGCGAGTGGCCTCGTAATTCGGCCCGGGCACCTGCACCAGGCCGTCGAGGCGGAACGTGTACCCGCCGACGTCCACGGTGTCACCGGCCTGCAAGCGCACGTCCTTCTCGATTTCGTACCCCTTCACCAGCGTAACCCCGGCTATGAACACCGCTACTCCCGCGTGCGCCAGCAGCATTCCGTAATAACCGCGCGGCAGTTCTCGCAATTGCGCGCCTGTGCCGAGGCCGCTGGCGGCGCGCAGTTGCGACACGCGCTGCCGCAGATTGACGACACCGGATACCGCCACCCACAAAGCCAATAGCAGGCCAAACGAAATCATCGGCGTCCATTTGCCCATGGTGAAGGGAAGCAGCAACGCGCTGAGCAGCGCAACTCCGAGTGCCCACTTGAGGCGGTGTGCAAGATCGGGCAATTCCGCCTGCTTCCATTTCGCCAGCGGGCCCACACCCATCAGAAAGATCGCCGGTGCCATCAGCGGAACGAACACGGTATCGAAGTACGGCGGGCCGACCGAAATCTTGCCCAGTCCCAGGGCATCGAGGAACAACGGATAGAGCGTGCCCAGCAGCACAGATGCGGCCGCGACGATTAGCAGCAAGTTGTTGGCCAGCAGCGCAGACTCGCGCGAAACGAATTCGAACTTGCCGCCGATACCGACTCTGGGTGCCCGCCAGGCAAAGAGCGTAAGCGATGCGCCGATCACCACCACCAGAAAACCGAGGATGAAAATACCGCGTGCCGGATCGGTCGCAAAAGCGTGCACCGAAGTGAGCACGCCCGAACGCACCAGGAACGTGCCGAGCAATGACAACGAGAAAGTCACGATCGCAAGCAGTACCGTCCAGGCCTTGAAGCCGCCGCGCTTTTCGGTGACCGCAAGCGAGTGAATCAGCGCCGTTCCCAGCAGCCACGGCATGAAAGAGGCATTTTCCACCGGATCCCAGAACCACCAGCCGCCCCAACCGAGTTCGTAGTACGCCCACCAGCTTCCCAATGCGATGCCGATGGTGAGGAACACCCAGGCCATAGTGGTCCAGGGTCGCGACCACCTTGCCCAGGTCGCGTCGAGCTGGCCCCCGAGCAATGCCGCGACGGCAAAGGCGAAAGCGACGGAAAAACCGACGTAACCCATATACAACATCGGCGGGTGAATGACCATGCCGGGATCCTGCAGCAACGGGTTCAGGTCGCGCCCGTCGGGTGCGGCAGGCAGCAGGCGCTCAAACGGGTTCGAGGTCAGTAACATGAACAGCAGAAAGCCGACCGATATCAGCGCCATGACGCCGAGAATGCGCGCCACCATTTCAACGGGCAGATGGCGGCTGAACAGCGTCACTGCCAGCATCCACAACGCGAGCATCAACACCCACAACAGCAACGAGCCTTCGTGGCTTCCCCAGGTCGCGGCGAATCGGTAATGCCACGGCAGACTGGAATTGGAATTATTGACGACGTTGAGAACCGAAAAGTCGTTTGTGACGAACGAATAGGCCAGGCATCCGAACGCGATGGAGACAAACACGAACTGACCTTGCGCCGCGGGGCGGGCCACGTTCATCCATGCAACATCTCCTCGCGCCGCGCCGGCGATCGGCAACACCGCCTGCACGAGGGCAACGCAGAGCGCGACGATGAGAGCGAAATGTCCGAGTTCGGGAATCATGGGGTGGCGAGGCGCGAGGCGTGAGGGGCGAGGGTTGAGGGGTAAGAGGTGATCCGCACCAAACCATAGCCGGCACTCGCATTCCACCCCAGATCAAGGCCGCAGATTGAAATGAAAAACATGGTTTTTTGGTATCTCCGGATCAGTCTCACAAAATTTGCGCGTCATGCGCGCCAGTGATTTTCACCTCACTCCTCACTCCTAACCCCTCACCGCTTCTCAACCAGCGTCTTCTTCGATTCCTGCATCGCTTTGTGCGCGCGCTCGACAGCATCCGCCGCTTCGGGTGGCATATAGTTTTCGTCGTGCTTCGCCAGCACCTCGGAGGCGCTGAACACCCCATCCGCGCCGAGCTTGCCCTGCGCTACCACGCCCTTGCCCTCACGGAACAGGTCGGGAAGGATTCCCGAGTAAACCACGGGAACGCTCTTCGCGGTGTCGGTGACCACGAAGCGCACGGTCACGCCGTCGGACTGGCGCTTCACGCTGCCCTGCTCTACCAGCCCGCCGATGCGAAAGCGCCTGCCCTGCGGAGCTTCGTGCGCGGCCACCTGGGTGGGCGTGAAGAAGAACACCAGATTACTCTGGAATGCCTGAAGAATCAGCGCCAGCGCAATCCCCAACGCGGCAAGGCCGGCGACGATCAATGCAATTCGTTTGTGGCGGGGCTTCACGAACAATCAGTCGGATTCGGATCCTGCAATACGACCGGCGCAGGCCCGCAGAGTTCGGCGACGGCGAACCAATACCGCGATTTCCACCGCGATGACGACGGCGGCCACGAGATATGAGCCCCAAACGTACAAGGCATATCCGCCCATGGCGAAAAATTCGGAAGCACTACCCCATTGCATGATCCATTCCTTTCAAACGACGAACTCACCACAGAGGCACAGAGACACAGAGACACAGAGACACAGAGAAAAACAAGGTCGAAGAATTTCAGAACAGCCAATGCTCTTACACCCGCTCGAACCCATTCTCGGTCCCGTCATGGTGGTGGTTAAGTCTCAGGTTGATGTTCTCGGTGCCTCTGTGTCTCTGTGGTAAGAACCTTAGCGTCCCAATTCTTTGACCCAACCGGAATTGCGTTCGCGCTCCAGGATTACGATCCGCACCCGCATCAGCACAGCAGCGATCGCATAGGCCCAGAATGCGAATACCATCACCAGCATGCCGATCAGCATGGTGGCCGCCATGCTGGGGGCCCGGGTGATGCTCACCGATGCGCCCTGGTGCAGCGTGTTCCACCATTGCACAGAAAAATAGATGATGGGGATATTGACCACGCCGACCAGCGCCAGCACTGCGGAAGCCTTATCGGCCCGGCGCGGATCGTCGATCGCCGCGGCGAGCGACATGTAGCCGATATATAGGAACAACAGGATCAGCTCCGAAGTCAGCCTGGCGTCCCAGACCCACCAGGTACCCCAGGCGGGCCTGCCCCATAACGAGCCCGTCCACAGCGCGATGAAGGTCATCAATGCCCCGGTCGGCGCCAGCGCGTGCGCCATCATCGATGACAGCCGCGTATTAAAGGCAAGGCCGACTCCGGCCCAGAATGCCATCACCACATAGAGGAACATCGACATCCACGCCGCAGGCACGTGGATGAAAATGATCCTGTAGGCTTCGCCTTGCTGGAAATCGGTAGGCGCGACGAAAAAACCGATGTAAACCCCGGCCACGCCGAGGACGGCTGCCGGCACCATGAACCACGGCACCATTTTTCCGGCCAGCGGGTAGAAGGTCTGCGGCGATGAATATTGCCAGATGTTCACGTGGAACACTCAATTAACATTAAACTCTGACCGCGAAGGTCGCCAAGAACGCAGAGGAAAAACAGAAACCCGAATTCCGATGTCTGAATTCGTTGCTGAAGCCCGACAGGAGAATTTCCGCTCTTTCGATTTCAAAATCGTTCATTGCTCTTCCTCTGCGCCCTCAGCGTCCTCTGCGATTGGCGCTTCATTTCCAGCGTGGTTCACTCCAGCGCAATTCGCAGCGCCACTGCAGTTGCCCAGGGCGCGAAAGCCAGTGCAAACATCAGCATCGCCCCGAGCAGCGACAGATGCCCGGCCGCGCCCACCCCGGTCGCGGTGGCGACCACCGCACCGGCGCCGAATATTAGCACCGGGACATACAGCGGCAGCACCAGCAGCGACGTCAGGGCCGCGCCGCCGCGCACGCCCAGGGTCAGCGCAGCTCCCACGGCCCCGACCAACGACAACACCGGAGTGCCGATCAGCAGCGACAACAAAAGGGTGGCCAGCGAATCGGCGGGCAGATCGAACTGCAGTCCCAGCGCCGGCGCGATCAACACGAGCGGCAAACCGGTCGTCAGCCAATGTGCCGCCACTTTCGCCATCACCAGTACCACCAGCGGTTGCGGCGTGAGCACCAGTTGCTCGAGGGTGCCGTCGGCGTAGTCCGTTCCAAACATGCGTGCCAGCGACAACATCGCGGCCAGGAGCGCCGCCACCCATACCACCCCCGGCGCGATCTCGCGCAGCGTGTCAGGCTCGGGTCCCACGCCCAGCGGAAACAGGCTGACCACGATGACAAAGAAGAAAAATGTGGTCAGGACGTCGCTGCGATGGCGCAATGCGATCAGCAGATCGCGCCCCGCCACCGCACGGCAGGCAGTGATCAGGGACGTTTCCAATTAGTGTCCTGTTCCGCTGATTCGTGGGACAACTTGCGAATCTTGGAGAACAGTCCTCATATCTATTTGGCAACAATCCGTCATGGATCGGAAAACCCGCGAAATCGGCGTCAGGCAAGACGCGAGTTCTTGACAGTGGCGGGGGCCGGTGGAACGTTGAGCAGGGATCGCCGTAGAGCGGAAGAGGGGCCCCGAACGTTTTGTGTTCGGGGATCTGACCTCGGAGGCGATCGAGGGCGGCGGGCAATCCCTTGT
>JBQTIV010000086.1:0-3966 GCA_052387775.1 Betaproteobacteria bacterium | reverse complement strand
CCGCCACCTCCACGGGAGCGCTGTCGAGGTCGAATTCGAGGATGTCGGCGGCGGTGACCAGCTCCGGAGCGAGCGAGCGCGACAACAGAAAGCGGTCGGGATCGCGGTCGTGGCGCACGCTCACGTGACCCCAGCCGTCGAGCACGCCCTCCTGCGCGAGGATGCGGTTCGCCGCGACCAGGTCCTCGATCAGCAGCGGGTCCGCGGGACCGGCCGAAGATGAGTGACTCGCTGTTCGTGATTCGTTGCTCGTGGCCATTAACCCGCCCGCTCCCGATTTCAGTTCGACTGCGCCATTACTTCCTCCGTGTCCTCGCCGCGCCTCGCGCGGCCGGCGCAGCGGCCAGGCTCAGCCTCAGCATCTTCAGCGCGTTACCATAATAGACCTTGTTCCGGACCGGCGGCGCGAGCTTGAGCGAGTCGATCGCGCGGATGCTCTCGCGTATGAAGGTCGGCCCGCCCTCCGGGTCGAACGGGCAGTCGGTGCCGAACAGCACGCGGTCGGGGCCGAAGAAATCGAGCCCGCAGCGGATCGCCGGCGCCGAGCCGTTCACCGCCGTGTCGCCGTAGAACATCCTGAAGTAATCGAGCGGCCGTTTTCCGAGGCGCTTCAACAGCGCGCCGTAGTCCTCGGCGGAGGTGCGCGCGCCCATCTGGTCCAGGCCGAGGCCGATGCGCGCCTCGAAATACGGCGCCATCGCGCCGAGGTGGTGCGTGATGATCTTGAGATCGGTCAGCTTCTGCAGCATCCCCGAAAACACGATGCGCGCCATGCAGGCGCTCGTCTCGTAGGGCCAGCCGAACAGCCACCAGATCTCGTACTTCGACCTGGCCTCGCCCGGGTAGTCGAGGAATTTCGAGGTGCGCACCGGGTGCAGCCAGATCGGCAGGTCGTATTTTTTCACACAACGCTCGAACACCGGGAAGTACTCGGGATCATCGAGCGGCCGCCCGTTGACGTTGGTGAAGAGCTGGACGCCTTTCGCGCCGAGCTTCGTGATCGCCCGGTCCATTTCCTCCAGTGCCGCCGGAACATTGTTCATCGGCAGCGAGGCGACGAACGCCGGGAAGAGGTCCGGGTTCTGCGCGACAATCTCCGCCATGCCATCGTTCGCCAGCCGGGCCAGCGCCGGCGACTCCTCCGGGCCCGCGAGGAACTCGATCGCCGGCAGCGAGAGGGTCAGGACCTGCCGGTAGCCCCTGAACTTTCCCATCATGCGGATGCGCGCGTCGAGATCCCAGAGCACCGGTATGTTGAGCCAGCGCTTGATGGACGCCGCCAGCGCGGGATTCGCCCCGGCGATGCGTTTCATGCGCTCGAAAAAGGACTGCGGGAAGATGTGCGGAAAGATGTCGAGCTTGAGGCCGTTCTTCATGACTTGTTCGCGCAGCGGGAGAAAGAGTCAGACGTTAGACGATCTGATGACGCGCCGCAATCGATGGATCTGCGAATTGCAGAAGACCAGGGACAGCGCCGGGCGGATCGCCACGTGCCCTCGATCACCCGACTGCCGCGGTCACAGCCCCAGGATGCGCCCGATCTCGGAAATGTACTGGCCGGTCTTGAGCCCCCTCGCGACGGCGGCATCGATCGCTTCCTCCAGCACCGTGCGCACGCCGTGCAGGCTGTCGCTCACCCAGTGGTGCCGGCGGATCGGCGAGTCGAGCACGTTTTTCAGCGTTTCCACCTCGTCGCGCAGGCGCTGCACGTCCGGCGAGCCGCCCGGCAGCTTTGCGAGATCCCGCTCCAGCGCCTCGACCAGCCGCGCCACTTCTTCCAGGTCGATTTCCTTGACGGCCTCGTGCCTTCCTTCGTCCTTCGCCAACCCTTGCCTCCGTTTCAGATCCTCATTTCGCCGGGGCGCTACCACATTCTACGCAGAAAAAAGGCCTGCATCTCTGCAGGCCTATCCGGCTTGGGGTGGGATGAACGCAGCCCCTACTTCGCCTGCAGCCGGGAAATGTATTCCGTCAGCGCGAGGATGCGGCTCCGCACGAATGTCTCGGGAGGGTAAGGAACAGCCGGGACATCCATGTAGGCGGCTTCTGCCGCCTTGATGTTGTACTGAGCGCCCCAGACCGGCATATCGCGCGGACCGTGAGCCGCTACGTCCTGACGTCCATCGATAATCGCATAGATGCTGTGAAACGGGTAAATACCCGCATTTTTCTTGGAAAGCGTACTCAAGTCGCTCGGGCTCTTCGTGAGAAACGGCCTTAAGGGCCCATCACCCTTTCCCTTCAACCCGTGGCAGCTGGCGCAATTCGCATCGTATTCACGCTTGCCGAAGTCGAATTTCTTGTCCTGTGCGGAAGCTGCCCCCGCGATGGCGATCAGCGCCGCCCCGAATAGTGCTGCAGTGATCTTGCCCGGTTTCATGTTGTATCTCCCGTCACGTTGTGTCTCCCGCTCAACCCCTTTATCGCGATGCACTTTCCCTTCGGAGCATGAGAGCACAGGTCGGGATTCGGCGTATTGATTCAGGTCAAACCGAAGGCGAATCCGTCGCAATGCTATAATTCGCCCCGCGTTTCGCGCCCGTAGCTCAACTGGATAGAGTACTTGGCTACGAACCAAGGGGTAGGGGGTTCGAATCCCTCCGGGCGCGCCAGATTCGCGCAAAAAAAGGCCAGCGTTTCGCTGGCCTTTTCATCTTTGGGCAGGAGTTGTTATTGAAGCCGGATTCCCGCCAGACGCTCACGGCGTCACTTGGTCGGCGCCTTGAACTTCCCGTCCACCATATTTGGCACGAGCGCTTCGCCCTTCTGCTTCTTGTCGTCGATTTCCTTGACGGTTTCTTCCAGCGCGACCATCCGGTAGGCCGTTGATGGATGCGATGCGCTGTGGTTGGAGCTGATGTTCGCCGGGTGCGCGACCGCCATCCGCCGCCAGAATTTCGGCGCGTCCGCGATCGGCATTCCCGCCTGGGCCATGACGTACAAGCCCACGTAATCGGCTTCTGCTTCGAACTCCTGCGAGTACTTCATCCCGGCAAGATTCGCGAAGTTGCTGCTCACCTGACCGCGGGTGAGCAGTATGGTCGCTATGTCCGCCAGTATGCCGAGCCCCACGTTCTGCTTTCTGGCCTCGATGTGCTTCATGACGTTGTGGGCCATCTCGTGGGCAACCACTATCGCCAGCTCGTCATCGGTCCGGGCGAAATTGACCATGCCGCGCGTGATCATGATCTGCTTGCCGTCCGCGAATGCGTTGATGACCTGCTCCGGGCGCAACGTGATCGGATACCGGCAGGCCCGCTCGGGCTTGACCGTGATCGACAGGGCCTCGCCCGCGCGCTCGATCTCGTACTTGAGCGGATCTTCCGGACCTACCTTCTCGTACAGCTGTATGAGTCCGTCCCGATCGGTCATCTGAACGCCGTTAACGCTCTTGATCACGTCGCGCGGCTTTATGCCCGCCGCCTCCGCGGGGCTTCCTTCCAGCACGAACAGGACGGTGCGCCGCTCGCCGATGCCGTACTTGCTTTCGAGCACCGGGCCGAAGCTCCCCTTCGGCCTGGTCATCGAGTAGAGCCCGACCTCCGGGCCGACCAGATCACCGCACAAGGCGTGGGCCTTGACCGACAGCGTGCGATGGACGCGGCTGATCCGCTTCTGCTCCTCCACCATTTCGGTCACGGCGAGCTCGGTCTGTCGGGCGGCCTCCGCTTTGGTTGCTTCGTCCGATACTTCGACCCGCTTGGCCGTAGGGGCCGCACACGCAGCCAGCAACATCGAAAGAAAGAGAACCGGAAGCGCTCTCACGAAATTATGTCCCATGACAATCTCCCGTTTCGCCGCTGGCACGTCCATTCGGTGCTGCCGAACACGCTATCAAATCGTCGATGAGGACGCCATCCCATACTCATGGGAGGCGCCCGCCAGCCGCGCGAGGAAGGGTCTTTTTGCGTTTTTTGGCGCTTCCGAAATCTAGCCCTTGGCGCGCCTCGCCCAGCGCGCGGGCAG
>JBQTIV010000085.1:0-4521 GCA_052387775.1 Betaproteobacteria bacterium | reverse complement strand
GGTTTCCGGTCACGGCCTGCAGGCGTTTGCGGACGACATCTTCGGTTGATTCCGCTCCGGGTTAGTTTCTAAACTCGAATGCAACAAGGCCCGAAGCGCGATGCGCTTCGGGCCTTGTTCGTTTTGGTGTGCTGCTCTCCCCTTCCAGCGGCCAATCGGTCCCTGGTTCTTATCGATGCCTAAGGTAACTGTCCGGCGGCGATCAACCGGTTGAACAGGGCGGGCGCCCCGATCCAGGTGACGAGATCGTCAAAATCCCCGCTCGTCCCGGTGGACCGGGTTCTGCTGACGAATATACGGTCATTGTCGAGGTTCTCGGCTTCGTCCGTGCTGATGCCTCCGGTGGGGGCATTGGGCCCGAGCGACCAGATCACGGCCGGCACGCTGGACGCAAGCGTCACCGCAGTATTGCAGTTGGTGCCGGTGACGCCAGTGCCGCTGTTGCACACATATTGCAGGGTTGTGGCACTCACGATATTGGACATTCCGGCGCTGCGCATGCCAGACGTTTTTGTGAATGGCAGGGTGATCGAATTGACGGTTTGGCTGGATACCGCGTAACGGATGCGGTTCTGCGCGAGTCCCCAGCCGTCCAACGCATAACCTTGCTCGTCAACCGGCGTAAGGCCGATTGTCGCTGCCGGCAGAAATCCGACGTAAACGCTGGTGAAGGTCACAGAAGCGTGGCAGATGCCGTTCGCCGCAGTCCCGCCCGGGGAAAAAAAATGCTCGGCCCCGTTGCTGGTCGCCGAAGCGGGGCACGGAAACCGCCCATTGGCCGCCGCGTAGCCGATCAGCGCCTCGCGCGCCTGATCGAGGATTCGATTCGTCTCCTCGTTCTTGCGGCGCTCCACCTGGGTGGTGAGTGGAACCAGGATGCCGCCAAGCAGCAGCGTTATGACAAAAACGGCAATCGCCACCTCGATCAGGCTAAAGCCGGCCGCCGATGTTTGCCGGCTATTACGGCAGGACATAAATGCGGTCGCCCGCATATACGTTTAACGAGGGCCTGACGTAGTTGTTGTCGTTGTGATCCGCGTTTTCGGCATCGTTCAGGTATTCCGCCCAATACGCGGCGGTGCCGGGAGGGTTGACGGGACGATTGGTGCCAGCCGGGCCAGGGGTGATCAATACCGCGAGGGTGCCCGCGACGCCGTCAACCGTGAGAGTGCCTCCGCTATCGTTCTGCGTTTTATCGGGTGCGACGGCGTAATAGACGACCTTCCACCAGTCGTTGTTCGTGAGCCAGGTCGGGATGGTGATGCTCAGTTCCCACCAATCGTGGGGATCCCCTTCGCCCAGCGGCAACCAGCCGCGGAACGCGTCGTTATCGCCTTCGTTGGTGAAATCTTCATCAGGCCAGGTATAACAATCGTTAGCGCACCAATTTGCGGGCGCCGTCCTGTAGCGTTCAAGCAGCGCGAGCATCTCGCGGGCGACTCGTTGCTCGACCATCGGTATCAGGTCCGGCGTGGTAATGACGAGGAGCCGGTCGTTGAAAATGTCCGAGCGCTGGGCGGAGACATAAGGTCCACCGATCGTGGCGTTGTTGGCACCCCCCGTGGCCTCCAGGTAGTTCGCGGCGCAGAGGTTGCGCGCGATCGTCGTTCCGGTGGTGGGACACAACGCCAAA
Source organism: Betaproteobacteria bacterium (assembly GCA_052387775.1). GTDB lineage: Bacteria > Pseudomonadota > Gammaproteobacteria > Burkholderiales > JACQAP01 > JACQAP01. The sequence continues at coordinate 2,888 of JBQTIV010000085.1, read as the reverse complement.
GTGGCATCGCGGATCTGTCCGCCGAGCGCCGCGCCGGGAGCAAATATCACCGCGACCGCCGCCGTTGTGATCGTGGTCGCGGTGCTGTCGAAATAAACCGTGAGGTTGCCCCTGGTGTCGCTGTTGATAGGATTCGCGTTCACGTTCCAGATCCGGAACGGCCCCGCGATCGCGTACCACAGCGTTTCTCCCGCGTCATCAGTGGGCTCGGGGATGCCCAGCGTTTTCCACGGCACCCGCCCGATGGCACCCGCCGCGCAGTTACCGTCGTCGAATCCGTCGACAGGGTTGATATCGGGGCAGGGGAGTTCTCCGGGACGCGCATTCGGGAGCGCAGCCGACGACGTACGCTGCACGGACCAGCCGATCAACGCGTCCTTGGCTCGGGCCTGCGCATCCGCTGTCTTTTGTTGCCTCTCATTCCGGCGCACCTGATCGTCCGCGAACCCGAACGCCAGGAGCCCGACCAGCAGACCCAGCGCTACGAGAAGGATAAACATTGCAATGCCGCGCTGTTTCCGGGCGGAAGCGTGCGCGGATGAACGGCGTCGCGTCCCGCGTGATCCCACTGGCGCTGGACTGCTGTGAAGGGGATTCATTCGCTGGATGGCTCGTCGGCGTCGGCCTTGCTCGTCTTAGGTGGGCGGTCCATTGGCGGCGAAGCATCCTTTCGCACCGATTTCTTCCGCGAGCGCTGGACTGCGGGGGCACCTGAAACTGCCGATTCGTACGGTTCCAGGACTTTGCCGCTCACGGAGTCCAAATGCTGACCAACGCGCAATTCAACTGGATTCCGGGCACCAACAACCTTGACTTGGGCCGACGTTGGGTCGGACGCGGAGGTTGAAGCACTTACCCCGGCGACCGTCTCGCCGCCCGCTTCATGTCCGTTAACCCAGACCACGGTTTCGCCGTCGCTGCGGGTAACTACACCGTTCAGCGTGACTCCCCGCGGTCCGCGAGGCGCGGCGGCGCGCACGGAGCGCGCGGTACGAGGTTTCGCCACCGGTTTGCCGGCATCGAGCGTGGCACGCTGCGACGGTGTAAAAAACAACCTGCCCCAAGGCTCTGCGGCATGCGTTGCCCACCACGGCAGCATCGCGGCAAGAATCAAAAGAATTCGCGGAGTCCGCGTCACGACTTGCCCTTTCCGGGATCGACCGTCACCCAGGACAGGTCGCACTGGGCGCTCAGGTTCGCTTGCCTGGGTTCAGGTTCGCTGCGGCCAACGCGGTCGAGCGCACAGCCCGTAAGAATGAATACTCCGGTCTGCTGTTCGGCAAGCGTTTGGAAGAAGCGCATGAGATCGCCTTCATGAACCAGTCCGAAAGACAATTTCATTTGTGAATTGCGCAGGTGCTGTGACATCGGGTTGCTTTGGCCGATCACAGCGAAAGGCTTCTGCGGATCCAGTTGATAAGTCACGCCGAACAATCCAGCTTTGGTGTTGGCTATGCGCAAACCCTCAAGCCAGTTGATCCGCTGTTCGATGCCGACGAATCCCTGGTTCTCCAGTTGCCGGTAAGCGGGAAGGTAGCGCAGGATGGTTTCGCGCTCTTCGCCTGAACGCTGGTAGCGACTGCGCGCGTCCTGCAGCGCGGTGGACTCGATGCGAACTTGCGTTTCGGCCTTCTCGCGCCTGTCAGAAGAGAATTCCACCAACAAGAACGACGCCGCGGCCGCCACTGCAAGCAGCAGCAACGGCAGTTTCATCGCGGCGAGATCTTTAGCGGCAAGTTTCATTGGCTCTTACACTCCCGCCTTGAACACGATGGCAATTTCGAACTGGGCGCTGCCTCCTGCGCTTGCCGCGCTGGTGCTGCCACTCAAGCCGGTATCCGAGCTGACGTTAAGTGGTAACTGCAAGGTCCGGACTTCGACCACCTTGTCGTCGGCGGCAAGTCGGGTGGCGAAGGCGCTTATGAGCCGCATCGCTGCCTTGTAGTCGCCTTCGAATGAAGTGACCTCGCCACGCACCACCCCAGTTTGCACCAGCGTTCCCGGATCCAGCGGGGTTTGTTCGCCTGCCCCCGGTTGGGTAAGATCGGCACCGACTCCGGCCGGGCCCCTGCCGTAACGCCATGCGAGTCGAACGAGTTCAATCTGGGGCGAAGCATCCAGTGCGTGGCTGACCACCAGGAACATCGACTCGGGCGAACGCACGCTGTTGCGCACCTGCTGCGCCAATTCGACCGTATGGCGCAGGTTGTCGGCGGCGATGGGCGCCTTCGGAAAGTCCGCAGTCACTCGCCGGTATTGCGAGTGGTACTCCTGGGTCTGCTTGCGCAGGTCTACCATTTCGTCTTGCAGGCGCAACACCGCCAATGCATTGACGCCGCCCCAAAGCATTGCACCTCCCAGCGTTGCGGCCGAGGCGGCGTACAGCCAGCGCCGTCCCAGATAGCGCTGGAATCCACCCGTCACCTGGGTCGGCGCAAAATTGATGGCAGGTTTCTTCTCGCCCAGAAGATGCAGGTGCAGTGTATCGGCCGATGCCCCGAGTTCTGCGGGGGCGATTCCAAATTGGGAAACGATATCGGCACGGGTCAGTAATTGACACTGCATGTTCGGATGGCCGCGCGTGATCGCCGCCGGCAGGCCCGCAAGCGAATCGTCCTGGTCGAGGATCACCAACTGCATCGTGTCGTCCACGTGGGTGACTGTCAGCGCGTCCAGATACATGCGCGTGTTGCTGACTTCGTCGGCGTAGTACTGGTCGGCGACCCCGGTCGTATCGCGTAACGGGGTCAGACGACTTATACGGAACTTGAGGTCCTTGAAGAACGTTTGCCGCACGCCGGCGGTATTCTTGGTGACAATCAGCAAATTGGTGTGCTTCAGCCGCAGAAGCTCAAGCAGCGAGGTCGTCACCATCGGCAGCGGATAAA
>JBQTIV010000084.1:0-17243 GCA_052387775.1 Betaproteobacteria bacterium | reverse complement strand
ATTCCTCACCATTTCGACGATGAACTGGCAGTCCTTTGCCGAACTCGCGTTTTCCTTCACGCTCAATGCTGCGATCGTCGCAAAGTCCCTGGCATTCGCGCTGGTGATGGGACTGCTTGGCGGTTTTCTGCCTTCTCTGCGGGCGGCACGGCTGAACATCATCGACGCGCTGCGTGCGGCATGAGGCGTTAGGCGTGAGGCGTGAGGCGAGAGGCGAGAGGGGTGAGGCCAAGAAGCGGTGATTGGGTGATTCAGTAATTGGGTGATTGAAACCAGTCACTCAATCACTTAATCGCTTAATTACCCATCTCTCATCACCCTTCACCCTTCACCCTTCACCCTTCCGCCTTGCTCTTCGCCATCGGTTCGATCGTTCCCATGTGGAAATGGAACTCCCCGGCCTGGCGGTCGCTGAAATAGTGCTGCAGCGTGCGCCGCACCGTAGCGAAAGCGAGCGCGTCCCAGGGGATTTCACTTTCTTCGAACAACCTTGCTTCAAGTGTCTCCGCTCCGGCGTGGAAATCGAGGTCGAGAAGGCGGGCACGGAACAGCATGTACACCTGGTTGATGTGGGGAATGTTGAACAGCGCGTACAGGTTCAGAATTTCCACGCGCGCATTGGCCTCTTCCAGGGTTTCGCGCTGCGCGCCGTGCGCGGTGGTTTCCCCGTTCTCCAGGAAGCCCGCCGGGACCGTCCACAATCCGTGGCGCGGTTCGATAGCGCGGCGACACAGCAGAATGCCGGTCTCCCATTCGGGGATGCAACCCACCACGATTTTCGGGTTCTCGTAATGGATGGTTCCGCAACTGGCGCAAACGAAGCGGGGAAGGCTGTCGCCTGGAGGCACGCGGTGCTCTACGCGAGCACCGCAATCGCTGCAGAATTTCATCGTTTCGGAAGGTCAATGTGCCTTGCGCTCATTATAAGGGCACACCCGGCAGACACCGTAACGCGCGCTGGCGGCGAATTGCTAGAATGACCGGACCGTCGACATTCGAGTATGGACGGTCTGGAGGGACCAATGTACAGATTGTGGCTGGCGGCGATCGTCCTGGCGGCAAACACCGGGATTGGCGCCGCGCTCGCAGATGAGTTGACTTCGTTGCAGGGCACCTGGAAAGGTCCGTGGTACATCGGCATGACCAGCGGCGTGGCGAGGATGGAGATCGCGGCGAACGGGTCCGGCACGATCGCGTTCACCAACCTCGAAAAATTCGGACTGGAACCCGCCGGGCTGGCGAAGACTTCGTTTGACGGCAAGACGTTCAATTTCGCCGCTACCGGCACGGGTGGTATCGAATTCTCAGTCGGCATGCAACTCGGATCGGATGGCAAACAATTGCGCGGCAACGGCAAGTACGGAAACCTGGGCGCGCGCCTGGAACTGCTGCGCGCCGACTGAGCAGCCGTCAAGAAGGGCGGTACAGAACACCCTTGGTATGAACTTCGCGATTCTGCTGACACATCGATGGTTTCGGAAAGCAAAATTCATCGCGTCGCCGAGAATGAAGTGACATTGCGTTTCGTTCGCGCATCCGGTCCCGGTGGCCAGAATGTGAACAAGGTGGCAACCGCGGTCGAGCTGCGCTTCCATATCGGCTCCAGCAGGTCACTGACTGAGGAAGTCAAAAATCGGCTGCGCAAACTGGCTGGAAGGCGGGTCAACGATGAGGACGTATTGGTGATCGACGCGCAGCGATTCCGCAGCCAGGAGGCCAACCGGCGCGATGCGTTGGCGCGCCTTGAAGAGCTGGTGCGCGCCGCCGCGTACAGACCCCGATCGCGGATTGCCACCAAGCCCACTGCGGCCTCAAGGCGCAGAAGGGTGGAGGGAAAACGCGTGCGCGCCGCCGTAAAACGATTGCGGGGGAGGGTGTCGGAAGTTGAATGAGGCGAGAGGCGTGAGGCGAGAGGCGAGAGGCGTGAGGCGATGGCGCCCTTCACCCTTCACCCTTCCGCCTTCATCCTTCATCCTTGTCTTCTCTCCGGCAGGATGCGTCGCAGGAGCGCGACCAGTTGATCGCGCTGGCGGACGCTGAGGTTCCGCATCACGCGGCGTTCATGCCGGGCGACATCGCGCTTCAGCCGGCGCAACAGGCTGGTGCCTTGGCGGGTCAGGAATAGCCCGTTGCTGCGGCGATCAGCGGCATGGCGCTCCACCAACCGCCGGTCTTCCAGCTTGTCGAGTACGGTCACTACGGTGGAGCGGTCCAGCTGCGCGGCATCGGCCAGCGCTTGCTGGGTGAGCCCCGGATTGGCGTCAATGATTACCAGGATCCCGAACAAGCCGGGAGAAATTCCTGAGCCGTCCACGGTCTCGACGAAATCGGCAAAGATCGCTCGCTGCGCCAGTCGCAGTTGGTAGCCGATCAGGCCGGGCAGCATGCCCATGCTGGCGTCCTTGCGCTTTGCGGCCACAGGTTTCATGTTCCGGCGCGGCCGCACCGATTGTTTGACTTCCAACAGTTTGGTTCCCATACTTGTAAAGATAGTAGCCCATAGTGCCCGCGATCGCCAAGCGTGTCTCAATGAGCCTTACCGTCACCGTCGCCGATCTGAACCAGTCCGCGCCCGCCGAAGAAGGGGAAACCGTGCTTGGCGCCCTGCTGGCTCACGGTATCGGCTTTGCGTACAGCTGCCAGGCGGGCAACTGTGGCACCTGTAAATGCGAGTTGGTGTCGGGGGATATCCTCGAGCTGGAATATTCCGAACACGCGCTTTCCGCGGACGAGCGCAGCCGTGGCATCGTGCTCGCCTGCCGCTCGCAGATGTGGAGCGACGTGGTGGTGCGACGTCTTGATTCAGAGGACTTCGTCGTGCACCCGTCGCGGGTGATGCGCTGCAGAGTCGCCGCGATCGACAGGCTGACCCACGATATCCTCAGGCTAAGGCTGGAAATCGTCGCCGGTGGACCGTTTGTCTTTTCGGCAGGGCAGTACGCGCAGCTCGAATTGCCGATAGCGCCCGGAATCAGCCGCGACTACTCGATGGCGAATCGTCCGGACCAGTCGTTGCTCGAGTTCCACGTGCGGGTGATGCCCGGCGGTTCGGTGAGCCATCGCGTCGCAACAGCGCTCAAGGTGGGCGACGAGGTCAAGGTGTCCGGGCCAATGGGCACGTCGTATCTTCGGGCGCAGCATCCCGGGCCGATACTGTGCATCGCCGGCGGCAGCGGCCTGGCGCCGGTGAAATCGATCACCGAGACCGCGCTCGCCTCCGGTTCGACCCAGCCCGTACATTTATATTTTGGCGTACGCGCCGAGCGCGACGTTTACTCCGAGCGCGAATTGGCCGCGTTGCACGAGCGCTATGCTAACTTCAGGGCGTACATCGTGCTCTCCGAACCCGGCGCAACGCCATCCTCGGGCACGCTGCTACCGCGCAGGCTCGGGCTCGTGACTGATGCGGTGGCGGCGGATTTCGTCAGCCTCGCCGGGTTCAAGGCCTATTTCGCCGGCCCGCCGCCGATGGTGGACGCGGCAATCGCGGTGGTGAAGGCGCGTGGGATCGGACTGCGCGACATTCACGCCGATGCATTTTTCCCGGCGGCGGTTGAAGCGCCGAAAGCAGCGGTGGCGAGATGAACGCGGAACAGGCACTGGCGGGGAGGGTCGCGATCGTCAGCGGAGGCGCGCGTGGTATCGGGCTGGCGATCGTGGAGGAGCTGCATCGCCTCGGTGCGGCAGTGCTGATCGCCGACAGCGGCGTGTCGATTTCCGGAGATCAACCCGATGCCTCCGTCGCGCAAAGCGTCGCGGCGAAGCTTGGCGGCAAAGCGGCAGCATTCACTCGCGACTTGGCGGCCACCAGCGCCGCGGACCAGGCGGCGAAACTCGCGATGGAGAAATTCGGCGCGCTGGACATAGTGGTCAACAACGCGGCGATTCTGCGCGACGCCTTCATTTTCAAAGCCACCAGCGAGAACTGGGATCAGGTGATCGCCAACAATCTCTCTGCACCGTTCGCGCTGTTGGCGGCGGCGACGCCGTTGATGCGCGAGCAGCAGAAAAACGGCCGGGCGCCGGGGCGTATCGTCAATATCGTCTCCAGCGCCGGACTTTTCGGGAACTTCGGCCAGTCAGCCTACGCGTCAGCCAAGGCCGGACTGGTGGGACTGACGCGCGTGGTGGCGATGGACATGGCGCGCTCGCAGGTTACGTGTAACGCGATCGCGCCGTTCGCCGCGACCCGGGTGACGCAAACCATACAGCCTGCCAATGAGGCGCAGGCGGCGTACAAGGAAAGGGCGCTGAGAGTCCCGGCGCATTACGTTGCGCGCGTCACCGCCCTGCTGTGCTCGAACGCGCACGACGTCACCGGGCAGTTGTTCGGGGTGCGCGGCAGAGAGTTGTTTCTGTTCTCCCAGCCGCGGCCAGCGGCGCGAGCCCTGATGAGCGCGGGAACGTCGTGGAATCTCGAAGACCTCGCGCAAGCAATGAAAGCGGAATTCGCCGGAAAGCTGACCGATTTGGGCACCGACCTGGAATTTTTCAATACCGAACCATTCGTATGAGGTGCACCCCATGACCGCCACAGCCGCCATCGAAGTGAAGACCGCAGCCGAACTGGCGCACCAGCCGGAGGAATACCGCACCGCGGTGAGGAAGATCGTCATCAGCCACGCGGTCAACGAGCTTTACGGCGCGCAGGTGTTCGACGAGCCCGCCATCGCGCTTGCGCCGACGCCTTACGCCAAGTGGCTGACCTGCAGGGTGGCGATGGAGGAGTACCATCACCATGTGCGCTTCTAGGGACTGGCGGAAGACATCGGCGTTACTGCGGAAATGCTCGACCCGAAGGTGAAAAGGCCGCTGACCATCTTCAATTTCGAGCTCAAGACCTGGCCGGAATTCTGCGTGATAAAGTCGATTGCGGACTTTGCCGAGATCCTGCAAGTGGAAGACCTGCTTCACTGCAGTTTCCATCCGCTGCGCAACCTGGCGCGCATCACCATGCCGGAGGAGAAATTCCACGCCAAGTTCGGCAAGGATTTCTGCATGGAACTGGTCCAGACCGGCAAAGGCAGGGCGGCAGTGCAGGATGCGATCAACCGCTATTTCCCGATCACGCCGGGATTCTTCGGCGCCAGCAAGTCGAAGAACAACGAGATGTTCCTGCGCTGGGGGCTGAAGAGCCGCACCAACGACGAAATGCGCGCCGACTTTGTGGGTCGCGTAACCGAACTGGTGGAGAAGGACTTCGGCCTCAAGTTGCCGAGGATTTGAAACGCGAGGCACCTCGTCACGTCGTCACGCGTCACGGCATTTGGAGGTTACTATGGGACAGCCGATGAAGGATACCCGCACGGAGCGGGAAGCGTTTTACCGCCGCATCGAGCGGGCGCACCTGACGCCGCTGTGGGAGGCGATGAGTGCGCTGGTGCCGAAACAACCGGCCTCGCCGTGCCTGCCGGCGCTGTGGAAGTACGCAGAAGTGCGCCCGTGGCTGATGGAATCCGGCAGCCTGATCAGCGCAAAGGAAGCGGTGCGCCGCGTGCTCATCCTCGAGAACCCCGGCCTGCCCGGCCAGTCGTCCATCACCCATACGCTCTATGCCGGCTGGCAGCTCATCCTCCCGGGCGAAGTGGCGCCGAGCCACCGCCATACCCAGACTGCGCTTCGACTGATCGTCGAAGGTTCCGGCGCGTATACCGCGGTGGACGGCGAGCGCGTCACCATGCATCCCGGAGATTTCATCATCACGCCGTCGTGGACCTGGCACGACCATGGCAACCCGGCTGACGAGCCGGTGGTGTGGCTGGATGGGCTCGACATCCCGCTGGTGCGTTTTCTCGACGCCGGCTTTTCCGAGGATTATCCGCGCGATGAGCAGGAAGTGTTGCGGCCGGAGGGCGATGCGTCGTTGCGCTATGGCAACAATCTCCTGCCGGTGGAATTCCGTTTGCAGGGTTTGTCCTCGCCGGTGTTTGCCTACCCGTATGCACGCTCGCGCGAGAGCCTGCATCAGCTGGCCCGGGTGGACAAGCCGCATCCCTGCCACGGACACAAGATGGAATTCGTCAATCCCGCAAATGGCGGACCGGCAATGCCGAGCATGAGTTCATTCATCCAGTTGCTGCCAAAGGGTTTTGGCGGCCGTCCGTACCGCAGTACAGATGGCACGGTGTTTTCGGTGATCGAAGGCAATGGCCGGGCGGTGATCGGCGGCAAGACCTTCGAGTTCACTGCGCGCGACACCTTCGTCGTGCCGTCCTGGCACGCCTGCGCGCTTTACGCGGGGGACGACGCCGTGCTGTTCAGCTATTCCGACCGTCCGGTGCAGCGTGCGATCGGGCTGTTCCGCGAGGAGCAGGTGAGCTGACCATGAGCGAAAACCAACTGCTGTTCGACATCGGGCCGGTCGCGTCCGTACCGGTCATCGGCCGCAAGGAAAGATTTCCGGTACACCGCATTTACTGCGTCGGCCGCAACTACGCCGCGCATGCACGCGAGATGGGTAAGGACCCGGAGAAGGAGCCGCCATTTTTCTTCATGAAGCCGGCGGATGCGGTGGTGCCCGGCGGCGGGCAGATTCACTACCCGCCGGGTACCCAGAATCTGCATCACGAGATCGAACTGGTGGTGGCGATCCAGCGCGAGGGGCGCAGCATCGCGGCGGCAAAGGCGCTGGATCATGTCTACGGCTATGCGGTCGGCCTCGACATGACGCGCCGCGACCTGCAGATGAAGGCGCGCGACATGGGGCGCCCCTGGGACTTCGGCAAGGCTTTCGACGAGTCCGCCCCGATTGCGCCTATCCATCCTGTTGCGAGCCACGGCCACCATTCGACCGGAAGCATCTGGCTCAAGGTCAACGGCGAGATGCGCCAGCAGGCGGATCTTGCCGACATGATCTGGAACGTGCCCGACACTATTGTGTTTCTTTCCGAGTATTACCTGCTCAAACCCGGCGACCTGATATTCACCGGCACGCCGGCGGGGGTCGGAGCGGTGAAGCGCGGCGACCAGATGGTCGGCGGCGTCGAAGGCCTTGGCGAGCTGGTTGTCTCAGTAGCTTGAGGCTTCCCGGCGGGGTGCTGGCGACGGCCAGAGAAGTGCGCGCGGCGCTGACCCATGGAGACCAGGAAATATCCTGAGGAATGCCACGCGCAACGCTCTATAATCGCGCCCTCGCCACAGCCAGAACGACAAGGAAGGTATGAGCTCCAGGATCGGCATCACCATGGGCGACCCGTCGGGTATCGGGCCGGAAATCATCGTCAAGACCCTCGCCGAGATGGATGCGCAGACGCGCGCAGCCTCCGCCGTAGTGGGCAACATGAATGTGCTGCGGCGCGCCGACAAGCTGCTCGGCACCGGGCTCACGTTTGTCGAAGGCCTGGACGCAAAAAGCGGGGAGGTACCCGTTGCCAACGTGACGACCAAGGACCAGGACAAGATTCGCGACGGCCAGGTCGGCGCGGCCGGCGGCGAGGCGGCCTACCGCTACGTCGAAGCCGCGGTCAAACTGGCGCTGGGCGGCAGGATTGCCGTGATCGTGACCGCGCCGCTCAACAAGGCGGCCATGCATGCGGCGGGGCATCACTTCGACGGCCACACCGAATTGCTCGCACACCTCACCGGCGCCAAATCCTCGTTCATGCTGCTCGCCGGGGACCAGTTGAACGCCATCCACGTCACCACTCACACTTCGCTCAAGAATGCGGCCGAAAAGCCGACCATGGAACGCGTGGTCGCGACCATCCGCGCCGGACATCTGCATTTCCGCGAACTCGGCATCGCCAAGCCGCGCATCGCGGTGGCCGGGCTGAACCCACACTGCGGGGAGGGGGGCATATTTGGCCGCGAGGAGATCGATCGCATCCAGCCGGCCGTCGAAGCGGCAGGGAAAGAGGGCATCGACGTCAAGGGACCGATCTCCGGGGACACCGTGTTCTACCGCGCGCTCAAGGGAGAGTTCGACCTGGTGGTGGCGCAATACCATGACCAGGGGCATATCCCCACCAAGCTGATTGCCTTCGATACGACGGTGAACGTGAGCCTGGGACTTCCAATCCGCCGCACCTCGGTGGACCATGGCACGGCGCATGACATCGCGTGGACCGGCAAGGCGAGCAACGTCAACATGAAAGCCGCCATCGCCTACGCGCGCAAAATGGCCGATCGCGTCGGCGCCTGATCCGTCTCCAGGAAAAGTCAAAGGTATTTGACCACCGGGAACACGGGGAAGTGAGTCCGAGTCCGAAGTCTCACGTGGAATTGCCACTGATCCCACTGTCCCCCGTGGTTCACGTCGAATCGTGTCTCGGGGGTGGGAGCTGAATGACTGCAGGTCCGAGGGTACTGATCGTTGCGGACGACCTGACCGGGGCGATGGACAGCGCCGGGCCGTTCGCGGAGATCGGCGTCGAAACCTGGGTCGTGGCGGTGCCGATGCAATGCGATCCGGCGACCTTCGCCCATGCGCGCGTCGTCTCGGTCAATACCGACAGCCGTCATCTGCCTGCGGCACAGGCCGCAACCCGGGTGCGCGAGATCGTAAGTCGCCTCGGTCCCCGGGCTTTCGACGTCGTCGTCAAAAAAATCGATTCCACGCTGCGCGGCAACGTGGTGGCCGAGACCCTGGCCTTGCTAGAGACCAGCGGCCGCCGCGGGGCGGTGATCGCGCCGGCGTTTCCGGCACAGGGGCGAACAATGAAAAGCGGTGTTGTCTGCGTCAACGGCGTGCCATTGGCGCAGACCGCTTTCGCCCGGGACGCGCTGTCCCCACCGCCGCTGGCGCCACTGCAGCAGGTCTTTGCCGAAGCCCGCCCAGGGATGGAGGTTGCGATTGCCGGAAACTCAAATGATTTCAGCACCAGATCGAATGTGCAGATCTGGATCGCGGACGGCGCCACCGACGCGGACCTGGCGGCCACGGTAAGCGCGGTTCAACGTCGTCTCGGCGAACTGCTGCTGGCGGGCTCTGCGGGCATAACCAAGCCCTTGGCCCGCGCCTGCTTCGCGGGAACCGTATTGCGGGTGGGCCCGCAGAAACTTGGCGGCACCATTGTTTTCGTCGTCGGCTCGCGTGCAGTCCAAAGCGCCGAGCAGGTCGAATCGCTTATGCAGGAACCGGGTACCCGGGTCCTGCGCGCTCCCAATGGACGGCTTTCGCTACAAGAATTTCCTGCCGCGCGCAATCTGGTCCTGAAAGCTACCGCCGACGACGCGGGCAGGGAAGGTGACGCGCAACAGGTGGCGGCCGAATTGGCGAGGAACGCGATCGACGCTGCCCGGCGCACGCATGCGCAGGCACTGGTCGCCACCGGCGGCGACACGGCGATCGCCATCCTGACGGCGACCGGTAATCCGGCGCTGCAGGTGCTCGGCGATCTGATGCCGGGAATTCCGTATGCTCGCATCCGCGTGGACGGCGCGCCGCTGTGGCTGGTGACCAAGGCAGGAGGATTCGGCGGGCGCGACACGTTCCGCCAGATCGAGCACCGGCTGCGCGCCGAATTGGCCACAGAGAACACAGGGATCACAGAGAGAGACACGGGAAAATAGTTCGGAGTCAACTGAGAGAAATATGTCGGCAACCACACGCCTAAGTTTTTCCGCGGGATTTTGTTACCGAATCTCGTTTTTCTCTGTGTACTCTGTGTCCTCTGCGGCTGAAAATTGATTTCTGGATGGCCAACGAAGCGATCAAGAGTTTCCTGAATCCGGCGAGCATCGCGGTGGTAGGCGCGGGCGAGCGGCCGACCAGTTCGGGTGGCGCTGTGCTGCGCAACTTGCTGGCGTCGGGCTACAAGGGACGCATCGTGCCGGTGAATCCGAAGGGCGGTGAAATCCTCGGGCTGGCCGCCAAGGCCTCGCTGAAGGAGCTGGACAAGCCGGCGGACCTGGTGGTCGTGCTGGTGAAGCCGGACGGCATTCTCGAGGTGGTCAACGAGGCCGCGCGAACGGCGCACAGGAGCATCCTCGTGCTTCCCGGCGGCTTCGTCGAGGCGGGCGAAGCGGGGCGCAAACGCGACGAGGAGCTTCGCAGGCTCGCCGCTGAGAAGGGCCTGACAATCGGCGGTCCGAATTGCGCGGGCGTGATCAATCTGCTCGATCCGAAGGCGCCCTTCGCCGCGACTTTTTTCGCCGACATGCCCAAGGGCGGCGGCGTGGCGATGATTTCGCAATCGGGCGCGATCATCGAAGAGGCGATCGCAGCGAGCCACGCGCTCAACATTCCGCTGGGAGCGGTCGTGTCGGTGGGCAACAGCATGCACCTTGGCGTCATCGAGTACCTCGACCAGCTCGGTCGCGACGACAAGTGCAAGGCGATCCTGCTTTATCTCGAATCCTTCGGTGATGCGGCGCGCTTTGCCCAGGTCGCGCGCGAAGTAGCGAAAATCAAGCCGGTCGTAGCCCTGATCGGCGGGCGCACAGCTCACGGTCGGGAAGCAGCGTTTCGCCACACCGGCTCGCGGCCCGCCGACGAACAGGCAACTGAGGATTTCTGCAACAAGAACGGCATCGTCCGGGTCAAGAGCCTGCGCCGCCTGCTGCTCGCGGGGAAGGCATTCGGCGCTTTTCCGCGCGGCATCGGCAGGCGCGTGCTGCTACTGTCGAATTCCGGCGGCCCCGGTGTGCTCGCCGCCGATCAGGCCACCGACGAGGGACTGTCGTTGCCGGAACTGCCGCCGGCTATGGCCGGCAAGCTGCGCGGATTTCTTCCGCCGGAAGCGTCGGTGGCAAATCCGCTCGATCTGCTTGCGGACGCCAGGGAGGACCGTTTTTCGGCCACGCTTGCCGCTGCCCTCGAGGTCGGGCGTGGGCATTTCGACGCCATTCTGATCGTTCACGTGATTCCGTTCATGGTCGACGGCGGGGCGGTTGTCGAAGCGCTAGCCGGTCTTTGCAGAGAGGCGAAGTTACCCATCCTGCACTCGATGATGGGGACGCTGGTACACAAGACCGAGTGGTTCGCGCTCTTGGAAGACGCGCGCGTGCCGGTGTTCAACGACTCGGAAGAGATGTGTATTGCCGCGGGGATGTTGGCACGCCATCGCGAGCTGAATGCGGTTCGCTGAAGGCTGCCGACATTCAACGCAGCAGCGCACCCAAAAGGGGAAGCAATGAAACTCTACGGATACTTCAGGAGCTCGGCGTCGTACCGGGTGCGCATAGCGCTCTATATGAAGGGGCTCGAATATGAGCAGGAGAGCGTGCACCTGGCAAAGGGGGAGCAATACGAACCGGGATTCGGTGCGATCAGTGCGCAGAACCTGGTGCCTGTGCTCGAGCACGAGGGCCGGTACCTGTACCAGTCGCTCGCGATCATCGAGTACCTGGAAGAAAAGTTCCGCGAGCCGCGGTTATTGCCGAAGGATTCCCCGGGCCGCAGCCGTGTGCGGTCGCTGGCGCTGATCAGCGCTTGCGAGATTCATCCGCTCAACAATGTGCGCGTGCTCAATTACCTTACCGGTACACTGAAGCTCACCGACGCGCAGAAGAATGCCTGGTACCACCACTGGGTGACGGTGGGTTTTTCCGCGCTGGAACAGCGGCTGGCCGGCGAGATGGAAACCGGGCGTTACTGCCACGGCGACGAACCGGGTTTCGCCGATATTTCGCTGGTGCCGCAGGTGGCAAACGCCAACCGCTTCAAGGTGGACCTGATGCCATTTCCGACCATCCGGCGTATCAACGACGAGTGCCTGAAGCTCGAGCCTTTCCGCAAGGCGATGCCGGCGAATCAGCCGGACGCCGAATGAAGTGAGGCGAGAGGCGAGAGGCTTGAGGCGTAAGGCGAGTGATCAAGACCAATTTCGCGTATTGAATGTTGAGTGGTGGAGCTTCGCGCCTTTTTCCGATTCACTATTCCCGATTCACGTTTTTCACTCGTTACTCATCGCCCATCGCCCATCACCAAGCAATCGACGCGGGGCAACCGATTTGCCCTAGAATCACTACATTCTTGCCGCCGCGCAAACAGTACTAAGGCGCAATCCCGGCCCCAGGCTTTAGCGGACGATTTGGCGCCCTGGTCGTTTGGGCGCCTGCCCCAGAAAACTTCAGGAAATCATTATGAAACAACGCGTTGTGACTTGGATGGTGGCCTTGATCCTCACCAGCGTCGGCAGCGGCCTGGCCCTCGCAGACGGCGCCTCGAACATACGCGAGCGCTTCTTCCTCGAGCGCCAGAACTGCCCGTGGACCGACGAGATGGGCAAGTACATCTTCGAGTGCGTAAAGAAAAACGATGGTTTCAACACCCACTGGTGCCACAACGAGGCTATCGCTGTGTTCTGTCCAGCTGATGAAGGCGCGGCCGTCGATGCACAAGCGGTTGCCAGGGCCAAGGAGGCCGAAAAGGCGACGGCGGCACGGCAGGGCGAGGGGAATCAGCGCGGCACCGCAGAGCGCGAGTAAACCGTTTTCCAGTATCTGAACTGCTAGTCACCTGCCTTGTGCGTTCCGTCTGTTGCCGGCGCGAGCTGGTGCAGCAGGCTCGATTCGCGGCTGTAAAAACCTTCGGTATGGAAAGTCTCGGGAAACTTGTAGAGCTCGTAGTCGAGGTGATGGCAGAGCTCGTGCAGCAGCGTGCGCAGGAAGCTCTTATAGGCCACCACTCGCTTGTGCTTGGCGGTTCGCATCCACAGCTGGATTTTCGCTGTTTTGCCGTCCTCCTCGGGAAGGTACAGGCCGTGCAGTTCGCCCCATTCGTCGCTCGGCCGCACCGCCAGCACCTGAATGCGCAGCCGGGGCATCTTTAACTGGGCGATGATGCCGTCGGCGATCTGCTGCGATAGCAACTGAACGGTGTTGCGGTCTTCGGACTTCAGCGCATCCACCAGCGATTGAGCAGCCGGGCGCAACGGCTGCGGGTCCGGTAGCCGGATCGCGGTGATCGCATCGCTCTGCCGGTAGACACTCTGCTTTTTCGCAGAGAGGCGCCTGTAATAGTCGAAAACCACTCCTCACCCCCGGCCCCTCTCCCCTGAGCGGAGAGGGGAGCCCAAAAGCTTGCAATTTATTTTGAGTTGTAGCTGAAACATCTGCGGATACCAGTCGCCAATCGACTCGTGTGGGGACTCTTCACCCAAACTCCCTCTCCGCCTCCCTAGGGAGGGGGAGAGGGCGGGGGTTAGGGGAAGGGTGATTGTTAGTCGATGTATCGCACACGGCTGCCGAGGGCTGCGGGATCCCAGAACTTGAGCTTCTCGCCGCCTTTCACCCTGGCCTCGGCTTCCGCCTCCTTCTTCCTGACCAACTCGAGCTGTACGGCGACTTGTTCCGCGTCCGCCAGCGGCACGGCTACCACGCCGTCGCGATCGCCGACGATGATGTCCCCGGGGCCGATCGCCACGCCGCCGCAAGTCACGCGCATGTTGACTTCTCCTGGACCATGCTTGAACGCCGAATTCGGCTTGATGCCGCGGGCGAAAACCGGAATCCCGACTTTGAGCAGCCCGACAACGTCGCGCACCAGGCCGTCGCACACGATCGCCGCCACGCCGATTTTCTTCGCCCAGAAGGCCCACAAATCGCCGACCGTTGCCGCGGTATCGTCGCCGCTGGTGGCGATCACGATGACGTCGCCCTTTTTTGCGAAATCAAGCATTGCCATCGCCGCCAGGTTGTCCATCGGCCCGCAGAAAGCCGTGAGCGCGGGCCCGTGGAAGCTCATCGCCGGCATGAGCGGCTTGATTTCGAAATCCAGGCAGCCTTTGCCGTTGTAGGCATCCGTGACGAACCCCGTGGGCATGCCATCGAACGCTTTCAGAAGCGCCTTTGCCGGCCGCTCGATGTTGCGTCGGATCGTGAGCATGACTGGATCGCCGATCATTTCTTTAGTCTCCTTCTGATTTCTTGCACGGGATAACGGAAGTGCCGCTAGTGTATCCAAAACCGCCGCTATCTAAGCGCCGGCCGGGCCGGCTTGCTTGAACGGACTGTGTTCGGCGAGTTCGTCAACGTAGTGCGCGATTCCACGCGTTTCCCTTTTAAGGAACTTTGACACCGCATCCGCGAACTCTGGCCGCGCCAGCCAGTGCGCCGAAACCGTGCGCACCGGCAGCAGTCCGCGCGAGAGCTTGTGCTCGCCCTGCGCGCCGCCCTCGAACACCGCGATCCTGTTGGCAATACAGAATTCGATGGCCTGGTAGTAACAGGTTTCGAAGTGCAGGCCGGAGTGAAATTCCGTCGTACCCCAGTAACGGCCGTACAGCGCCGCCGGGCTGATAATGTTGAATGCGGCCGCCACGGGTCGGGAGTTGCGGTAGCCGAGTATCAACAGCAGGTTCTCGGGCATCGTTGCAGCCAGCCGCAGGAAGAACTCGAGGTTCAGATAGGGCGTGGAGTGGTGGCTGCGATAAGTGCGGTTGTAACACTCGACGAAGAAACTCCAGTCTGCCTGACTCGCCTCGGCGCCGCGGATCCAGCGGAAGCTGATTCCGGCATCGCGCACGCGGCGCCGCTCCTGCCTGATCTTCTTGCGTTTCTCGTGGTTCATGCGCGAGACGAAATCGTCGAAATCGCCGAAACCTTCGTTACGCCAGTGGAACTGCACGGTGGTGCGCAGCATCATGCCCGCTGATTCCAGGATCGCGGCCTCGGCAGCGCGCGGGAGGAGGCAATGTAGCGACGACAGCCGGCTGTCGTGCGCGAATGCCAGCGCAGCGTCGGCGAGGGACTCCTGGTCGGCAGCCGAATGCGCCAGCAATCGCGGGCCGGCGACCGGCGTAAACGGCACCGCGCACAGGAGCTTCGGATAGTAATCGAGCCCATGGCGCTGATAAGCGTCGGCCCATGCCCAGTCGAACACGTATTCGCCGTAGGAATGGGACTTGAGGTACAGCGGCATTGCACCGGCGAGCGCGCCGTCTTTCCAGAGCGTGATGTAGCACGGTGCCCAGCCGGTGTGGGCGGTGGCGCAGCCGGTTTCGTGCAGCGCGTGAAGGAAAGCGTAAGAGAGTAGGGGGTGGCCATCTGCCAGCGCATCCCACTCGGAGGCGGTGAGCGTCGCAAGCGAATCGAGAATGTGGACGCCGTGGCGCGTTTTCATTTTGCGAATGACCGGATGATATAGTAGCAGCCATGCGCATCGCGATTGGCCAGATCAACTGTACGGTCGGGGATCTCTCCGGTAACGCGCGAAGAATTCTCGACTCTGCCGGCCGCGCCAAAGCGGGCGGCGCCGATCTTCTGCTCACCCCGGAACTGTCCCTATGCGGATATCCGCCGGAGGATCTGCTGCTACGCGAGGATTTTTGCGCTGCCTGCGAGCGCACGCTGGCCGACATGGCCTCCAAAGTCCACGGCGTCGGTGTAATCGTGGGCCATCCTCATCGGGTTGCCGGCAAACGTTATAACGCCGCCTCGGTCCTGCAGGATGGACGCATCATCGCCACGTACCACAAGCAGGATTTGCCCAACTACACCGTTTTTGACGAGGAACGTTATTTCGAATCCGACGCCAGGGCCTGCGTCGTCGACATCAAGGGTGTGCGCCTCGGCGTGAACATCTGCGAGGATCTGTGGGGCGCGCAAGGCGCGAGCATCGCACGCGTGTCGCCGAATGCGCATGGCGTGAACGTCGGCATCAATATCTGCGCGGATATCTGGGAGCCGGAGGCGCCAAAACTGGCGCGCGCAGCCGGGGCGCAGGTGCTGCTGGTACTCAACGCCTCGCCTTTTCACATCAACAAGCTCAAAACACGCTACGAAGTGGTGCGCGAACGCAGCGCGGAGACCGGGATGCCGGTGGTGTTCTGCAATCTGGTGGGCGGGCAGGACGAGCTGGTTTTCGACGGCGCGTCCTTCGTCATCGATGCGCACGGCAAGCTGACCCATCAGTTGCCGGCGTTCGAGGAACATCTGGCCTTTGTTGACATCGACGGCGCTCGCGCGATTCCAGGGGAAATCACGCCGGAGCCCTCGACCGACGAGAGCATTTACAAGGCACTGTGCCTGGGCGTGCGCGATTACCTCGGCAAGAATGGTTTTCCCGGCGCTCTCCTCGGAATCTCCGGCGGAATCGACTCGGCTCTCACACTGTGCATCGCCGCTGACGCGCTCGGCCCGGACAAGGTGCACGCGGTGATGATGCCATCGCAATTTACCGCCGGCATCAGCGTCGAGGACTCGCGCGCGATGGTCAAGGCCCTCGGCGTGCGCTACAGCGAGATCGCCATAAAGCCGGTGTTCGACGCCCACATGAACGCGCTCAAGCCGGAGTTTGGCGATCGCCCGTTCGAAACCACCGAGGAAAACCTGCAGGCGCGCATCCGCGGCACGCTGCTGATGGCGCTGTCCAACAAATTCGGTTCCATCGTGCTCACCACCGGCAACAAGAGCGAGATGAGTACCGGCTACGCCACACTCTACGGCGACATGGCCGGCGGTTTCGCGGTGCTCAAGGACATCACCAAGAAGTACGTTTACCGGTTGTCGCGCTATCGCAACACGCTCTCCGCGGTCATTCCGGAGCGCGTGATCAACAGGGCGCCGAGCGCGGAACTGCGCCCCGGCCAGGTGGACCAGGACAGCCTGCCGCCCTACGATGTTCTGGACGCCATCGTCGAGCGCTACGTCGAACAGGACATGAGCATTGCCGAAATCATCGCCGGGGACTTCAAGCGCACGGACGTCGAGCGCGTGGTCAAACTGGTGCATCTCAGCGAATACAAACGCCGCCAGGCGCCGATCGGCATCCGCATCACTGCGCGCGGCTTTGGCAAGGACTGGCGTTTCCCGATCACCAACAAGTACCGGGGCGGGCTTTGATGCGGGCCGTTGCGTTGTGGCTTTCCGGATTCGTCAATTGAAGTCTATACTTGCCGTTCACGTGCCGGTGCGGCGCGGCTGGTCCGGATTTACAGGGGAGTAGTCATGAAAAAAATCGAAGCGGTGGTTAAGCCATTCAAGCTGGACGAAGTGCGTGAAGCGCTGTCGGGGATCGGGGTGACCGGGCTGACCGTGACCGAGGTCAAGGGTTTCGGCCGTCAGAAGGGCCATACCGAGCTCTATCGCGGGGCGGAGTACGTGGTGGACTTTCTCCCCAAGGTGAAGGTCGAGGTGGTGGTGGCGGACAAGCTCATGGATCAGGCGATCGAAGCGATCGTCAAATCGGCGCGCACCGGCAAGATCGGCGATGGCAAGATCTTCGTCACTACGGTGGAACAGGTCGTCCGCATCCGTACCGGAGAGACGGACGAAGCCGCTGTGTGAGGCGAGTGGCGTGAGGCGTAAGGAGTGAGGGGTGATTAAGGTATTAAACGAATAAGCGATTGAGCGATTGAGTA
>JBQTIV010000083.1:0-3374 GCA_052387775.1 Betaproteobacteria bacterium | reverse complement strand
GACGCACAAGGGATTGCCCGCCGCCCTCGATCGCCTCCGAGGTCAGATCCCCGAACAAAAAACGTTCGGGGCCCCTCTTCCGCTCTACGGCGATCCCTGCTCAACGTTCCACCGGCCCCCGCCACTGCCAAGGACTCGCGCCTAGCCTGACGCCGATTTCGCGGGTTTTCCGATCGATGATCGATTGCTGCCAAACAGGTCACAGGACTGCCTGCGAAGATTGGAGACTTGTCCTACGAATTAGCGGAACAGGACACCAGCGGGGTATTGGAGACGAATTCGCGCCGCGCGAACCCGCTCAACGAACCGCGATCTCCTTGAACTTGCCATAGGCCATCAGACGTTCGAAGCGCGTCTCGATCAACTCCTCGATCGGCTTTTTCTGCGCTTCCGCGAGTGCCTCCTGCAGCGCTTTACGCAGCGTCTGAATTGTGGCCGCCGGGTCGCGGTGCGCGCCACCGAGGGGTTCGGCGACCACGCTGTCCACCAGTCCCAGCGTCTTCAGCCGGTTGGCCGTGATGCCCAGCGTCTCGGCGGCGTCCGGCGCCTTGTCCGCGCTCTTCCACAGGATCGAAGCGCAGCCCTCGGGCGAAATTACCGAGTAGATCGAATACTGCAGCATCAGCGTCACATCGCCTACCGCAATAGCCAACGCTCCGCCGGATCCGCCTTCGCCGATGATGGTGACCACCACCGGCACGCGCAATTCCGCCATCACGTACAGATTGCGGCCGATAGCCTCGGACTGTCCACGCTCCTCGGCGCCGACGCCCGGGTAGGCGCCCGGGGTATCCACGAAGGTCATCACCGGAATGCCGAATTTCTCCGCGAGTTTCATCAGGCGCAGCGCCTTTCGGTATCCCTCCGGCTTGGGCATGCCGAAATTCCGGTAGAGCTTGTCCTTGGTGTCGCGGCCTTTCTGATGGCCGATCAGCATCACGGTCTGGCTGCCAAAGCGAGCCAGCCCGCCGATCATCGACGGATCCTCCGCGAAGGCACGATCGCCGTGCAGTTCCACGAAGTCGGTAAAGATGTTCTGGAAGTAGTCGAGGGCGTATGGGCGCTGCGGATGGCGCGCCACCTGTGAGATCTGCCAGGCAGACAGCTTGGAGTAGATCTCCCTGGTGAGCGTGCTGCTTTTCTTCTGCAGGCGCGCGATCTCTTCCGATATGTCCACGGCGGAATCGTCCTGCACGTAACGCAGTTCCTCGATTTTCGCTTCCAGCTCGGCGACAGGCTGTTCGAATTCGAGGAAGGTGGTTTTCAACTGGGCCATTATTTATGGTGGCGCCATTTTTGTCGAAGCGCTGTATTGTAGCTTCTCGCCTGCGCCCGCGGCCTACTTGCCGTACTGCCCTGCCAGATAGTCCACGATGTTCTGCGCGTCCGTTTCCGCGATCGGCGCGCCCATCACCTTGATCATCTTGTTGACCGAGGCCTCCCAGCCCTTGCGGTCGAGAAACGGCGAATTCATCTGAATGTAGTCCAGGCTGTGGCACATGATGCAGTTGGACTCCACCAGTTGCCTGCCGGACCCGTCCCTGAGCCGCATCTGGCTTTCCTGCGCCAGCGCCGGCGTTGCGGCAAACAGCAACAGCACGATGATCGTGCGCATGGGCGATTGCTACGTAATTTCGACGTTGACCCGCTGCACCACGTTGTTGTGGTAGCCGGCAGGGTTGAAGATGAGTTCGAAAGTCTGCGTCGCCCCGGCGCGATTCGTCGCTCTGGCCATGAGGGTAAGGCTGCCGGGATGCCCCGGTGTCAGGCGATGCGACCACTGGCGCCAGGAGAATCTTCCCAGGTCGGAAGCCAGCTGCGCGGCACGCCAGTTTCTGCCACCGTCCTCGGAGACTTCGACGGATGCGATCCCGAATCCGCCGTCCCAGGCCACGCCGGCAAACGTGATCTCCTGCCCAAGCGCAAACTTCTGCCCCTCTTCGAGATTGGTAACCAGGGAATTCACCACCATCTCGGTGATCGGCGTATTGACTTCGGTTTCCTGCGACACGAACCGATCGACCAGCGCAAACTTCCCCTTGGGGATGCGGTAGGCCGGATTCATCCAGAACCCCTGGTAAGGCTTCGCGGTCGCCGCAATCGAGGTCAGATGCTTCATCCAATATGTCGCGGTCCAGCCCGGCACGACGATGCGGGCGGGAAAACCATTCCAGTGCGGCAGCTTTTCGCCGTTCATCTCCAGGGCCACCAGGGTGTTCTCGTCCATCGCTTTCCATGCCGGGATGCTCTTGACGAAATCCGGCGTCTTGTCGAGCACGCCACGGTCGGCGCCGTCGAATACGATCTCAAGCGCATCCTTTCTCACGCCGGCCCTGGCCAACAGATCGCGCAGCCTCACGCCACGCCACCTGGCATTGCCGATCGCGCCGTGGCCCCATTGCACGCCGGGCACGTGCGGCTGCGACAGCCCGCGCCGGTTGCCTGAGCACATGCACACCGCCGCGACTTCGACTTGTTCGAAATCGCGGGACAGTTCCTGGTAGGTGATCTCGAAGGGCTTGTCCAGCGCGTCTCCGGTGAGGGCGAGTTTCCAGCGCTGCGCGCTCACCTGCGGAATGTCGGCAAGGTGGTAGCGCACGAAAAAGGCGTCGTTTGGCGTAAACGCCTCGTTGAAGAACCGTACCGGAGTTTCGAAATTCGGCGGCCGGAACGACTTTCTGACCAGCGGCAGTTTCCCCGGCAGCGCCTCGAGTTGCGCCGATTGCAGTGCACCCGAGGGCAGCGCCGCCGGCCCGAGGCTGTCCGCCCAAGCGGCCGGATCGGCGCCGCGTATCCCGCCAGCGAGCAGCAGGCCGCCTGCGGAAACTTTCAGGAAATCGCGCCTGCTATGCATGCCTGCCCTATCCTGGTGATGCCCGCGTTCAAAACAATACGCCGGCCTGGCCGCGCGGGTCGCTGGCGCTCAAGACGCGCCGGGTTTTTTTGTCGAAGTAAACCGCCTGCATGTTACCCCACTTGCGCCGTCCTTCCTCCACAGTGTGCGCCTTGGTCCTGAGCGCCCCGATCCACTGCTGCGAAAACGCGCCCGCCTCGATCTCGATACGATCGGGCAGAAACTGGTGATGATAGCGCGGCGCGCCGACCATGCGCTGCAAGTCGAACACCGGCTGGTCCACGTAGGCGAGGATACCTTCCAGCACCATCGAGATGATGCGCGAGCCGCCCGGGGTGCCGAGCACCAGCACGCCGCGCTCGTCCTCGACGAACGTGGGCGACATCGACGACAGGGGCCGCTTGCCCGCCTCGATGGCGTTGGCCTCATTGCCGACCAGCCGGTAACTATTCGGCGCCGACGGCGCCAGAGAAAAGTCGTTCTTGTGGTTGTTCAGCAGCACGCCGCTGTCGCCGGCGAC
>JBQTIV010000082.1:0-21242 GCA_052387775.1 Betaproteobacteria bacterium | reverse complement strand
GCCGGCCGCTGGCCGGCAATTAGGGCGTTGACGCAGAGGACGCAGGGGTAAGAAGGGAGGGCGCAAAGAAAGGCTACGGGACGGGTGACTTGTGCTCGCTAAACATTACTCTTCTTTCTTCATCCTTCCGCCTTCATCCTTGCCCTCATCCTTCCGCCTTCATCCCTGTTATGAATGTGCAAGAATTCGAGCGTACGACATTGCGCGATACGCCG
Source organism: Betaproteobacteria bacterium (assembly GCA_052387775.1). Taxonomy (GTDB): domain Bacteria; phylum Pseudomonadota; class Gammaproteobacteria; order Burkholderiales; family JACQAP01; genus JACQAP01. The sequence goes on along the minus strand of JBQTIV010000082.1, from coordinate 21,027 downwards.
CCGTCCGGACTGAGCCCGATGCTCGAAGCCCTGTGGTGCGTCCGCAAGGGGGACTGGAAACGCGCGCATGCTATCGTCCAGGAGCATGAGGACGAAACTACGTCTGCGCTGGTGCACGCTCATCTGCACCGGGTCGAAGGCGATCTGTCGAACGCCGGTTATTGGTACAGGCGCGCCGGACGCAAACCCGCGGAGATGACGCCGGAGGACGAATGGAAGGCGCTGGCCGCGCATTTCCTCGAGGTGAAAAAGCAATGAGCGGAATCAGGATTCGTGTAGACCCGGTGGACGATGCCGCGCCCAAGGGCGTTCCGCAAGAGCTCGGCTTCGGGCGCGTGTTCACGAGCCGCATGTTTACCCGACGCTACAGTGCGGAGAAAGGCTGGCACGATGCGTTGATCGGGCCATACCGGCCCCTTGTGCTCGATCCCGCCGCCGAAGTGTTTCACTGCGGCCAGATGATTTTCGACGGCACCAAGGCCTATCGCCGCCCGGACGGCAATCTCAACCTGTTCCGGGTGGAGAAAAACGCGGAGCGCTTCAACAACTCGGCCAGCCGCATGGCCATGCCTGAAGTGGATATCGGCGAGCACGTTCAGGCCATCTCGGAACTCGTGCGGCTTGAGCATGCCTGGACGCCGAAGCAGGAGGGCGCGGCGCTCTATATCCGTCCAGTGATGATTGCCACCGAGAACTCGCTCGAAGTACGTGCCAGCCGTGACTTTCTGCATTACATCATCCTCAGTCCCGTCGGACCATACTTTTCCGGCGGCTTCAAGCCGGTATCGGTGTTCGTTTCCGACCAGTACGTGCGCACGGTGCGCGGCGGCACCGGCGAGGCCAAGACCCCGGGCAATTACGCGGGAAGCCTGAGCGGGACCGAGAAAGCGCTTGCGGCGGGGTATCAGCAGGTGCTTTGGCTGGATGCCGTGGACCGCCGCTACGTGGACGAAGTCGGCGCCATGAACATTGCCTTCATCTATGCGGGCAAGCACATCCGCACGCCGGCACTCTCCGGAGCCATCCTGCCCGGCATTACCCGCGATTCACTGCTGAGGCTGGCTCCCGATCTCGGCTACGGCGTGAGCGAGGAGCGCATTGACATCCGCGAATTGCTGCGCGATGTCGAGTCAGGAAAAGTTACCGAAGCGTTCGGCATCGGCACCGGCGCGGTGATCGCTCCGGTCGGCCGGTTCGGCTACCAGGGCCGCGATTACGGCTTCGGCGGCGGCGAGCCGGGGCCGGTGGCGCGACGCTTGTTCAAGGCCTTGACCGACATCCAGTATGGCCGTACAGCCGATCCCTACGGCTGGACACGCGTGGTCAAAGTCGCCTCCGAAACGCGGGCGACGAGCGCCACGGGCGCGTAGCGCTTTCCCGTTTTGCCGTGCCCGCCCGGGCGCCCGCCGTACCCCGCTACGCCGTTTGCCTCCATACTTGTGTCCAAGCATGTGGTGCACGCCAATTCCGATTTTTCGTTTCCAATCGCAGTGGATCGCGACGGGCGGACTGCTCGCGGCGCTGTGCTTTCCGAGCTTTGCCCACGGTAAAGACGAATACGCCGCGGCGCGGCGCGAGATGGTTCGCGAGATCGAGCTAATGGCTGCGTCGACCCCGCTGGAAACGGGAAGCGGGACGATCGACCGGCAAGTGCTCGAAGTCATGGGAAGGGTGCAGCGGCACCTGTTCGTGCCCTCAGCCCTGCAGCGCCATGGCTACGAGAATCGACCGCTGCCGATCGGCAACGGGCAGACCATATCTCAGCCCTACATCGTGGCATTGATGACCGATCTGCTGCGGCCCAGGCCGGGCCACGTGGTGCTGGAAATCGGCACCGGTTCGGGCTATCAGGCGGCAGTGCTGGCGGAACTCACCAGGAAAGTGCACACGATGGAAATCATCGAGCCGCTCGGCATCCAGGCAAAAAAACGGCTCGCGCAGCTCGGCTATCGCAACGTGGAAGTGGAAGTCGCCGACGGCTATTACGGCTGGCCGTCACAGGCGCCCTTCGACGGCATCATCGTCACCGCGGCTGCCAGTCATGTTCCGGTGCCGTTGGTCCAGCAACTCAAACCCGGCGGGCGCATGGTGATTCCCGTGGGCACGAGTTTCCTCACCCAGCAACTGATGCTGATCGAGAAAAGGCCGGACGGCTCGTTGGTGAGCCGGCAGATGCTGCCTGTACGTTTTGTTCCCCTTACCGGCAGGCACTGAGCGCGCGCTGCCGCGCCGCCCCGGGTTCGAGCGATCGGGGACGCAACACGCCAGCAACGCGCGCGATGACTGAAGAGGCTACAAGACCCCGCTCGTTGCCGCCTGGCCTGGGTATGGCGGTGTCGCTGGTGTCGGCGGCCGCGTTAGCTTACGAGATCCTGCTCACGAGGATGTTCGCCGTCATCCAGTGGCATCACTTTGCCTACATGATCATCAGCGTGGCGCTGCTTGGTTACGGCGCAGCGGGCACAGTGGTCACCTTGTTCCGGCCACGACTCGAACAACGCCTTGCGGCGGTATTTACATCCGCGGCGGCGGCGTTCGGCGTCACCGCGATGGGGTGTTTTCTGCTGGCGCAGGCGCTGCCCTTCAACGCGCTGGAATTCCTCTGGGATGCGCGGCAGCCGCTTTGGCTGCTGGCGATGTACCTGCTGCTGTTCGTGCCGTTTTTCCTTGCCGCGGTGTGCGTATGCCTTGCATTCACGAGCTACGCGGCGCAGGCGCGGCGCGTCTATGCCTTCGATCTCGTGGGCGCTGCGTGCGGCAGCCTGGGGGTAATCTTTGCGCTGTTCGCCCTGCAACCGGCGATGGTTCTCGCCTGCGTGGCGGCGCTCGCTGCGATCGCCGCGGCGCTGTTCTGGCTGAGCACCGGCGGGCGGCCAAGGGCCGCGGTTCTGGCGCCGCTTGTGCTGGCCGTTGTTGCATTAGTCGCGGCGCAGACGCCGGTCGGGCATTTGCGCATGTCGCAGTACAAAAGCCTTAGCAGGGCGCTCGAAGTGATGGGTGCCGGGGTGCGGGCGGAACGCTCCAGTCCGCTCGGCCAGTTGACGGTGGTGGAGAGCAACGCAGTGCCGTTTCGGCACGCGCCCGGATTGAGCCTGAACGCGCCGCTGCCGCCGCCCGACCAGCTCGCCATCTTCACCGACGGCGAGGGTTTCAGTGCGCTAAACCGTTACGACGGCAAACGCGAGCCGCTGGTCTACATCGATTACCTTACCTCGGCGCTGCCTTATCACCTGATCAGCGCGCCGCGGGTTCTGGTCCTGGGAGCGGGCGCCGGCACGGACGTGTTGCAGGCGCTGTATCACGGCGCAGCAACGGTCGACGCGGTGGAACTGAACTCGCAAACGACGGAACTGGTGGAGCGCGAGTTCGGCGAATTCTCCGGGCGGCCGTACAGCCGGCCCGGCGTACGCCTTCATATTGCCGAGGCGAGGGGCTTCGTCGCCGCAAGCCGGGGCCAATTCGATGTGATCCAGCTCGGTCTGCTGGATGCGTTTGGCGCGTCCGCGGCGGGTCTTTACGCGCTGAACGAGAGCTACCTCTATACCGTCGAGGCGCTGCAGCGTTATCTCATGCGGCTGCGGCCGGACGGCTATCTCGCCATCACGCGCTGGGTCGATCTGCCGCCGCGCGATGCGTTGAAACTGTTCGCGACTGCGATCGTGGCACTTGAAAACGATAACGTGCGCGATCCTGGCGCGCGTCTGGCGATGATCCGCAACTGGACTACCGCCACGCTGATCGTGAAAAACGGCGCGCTGACGCCGCAGGACGTTGCGCGACTGCGGGCGTTCAGCACAAGCCGCGGATTCGATCTGGTGTGGCATCCCGGAATGGGCGCCGGGGACGCCGACGCCTTCAACCGGCTACAACAGCCTTACTTCCATGAGGGCGTGGTGGCGCTGCTCAGTGGGCAACGCGCAAGCTTCATCGAGCGCTACAAATTCAACATCGCGCCGGCGACCGACGACCGCCCCTATTTCTTTCACTTTTTTCGCTGGAAAACGCTGCCCGAACTATTGCAATTGCGAGATCGCGGCGGTCTGCCTTTGCTGGATTGGGGATATCCGCTGTTGATCGCCACGCTGGTGCAGGCGCTGGTGCTGGGCGCGGCAATGATCCTGCTGCCGCTAGCCCGACTGCGCGGCCCCGCTGCGCGCTTTGACGCGGGAGATCGGTGGCGAACTGCTGCATACTTCGCGGCTCTCGGCACCGGATTCATGTTCGTCGAGATTGCGTTCATTCAGAAATTCGTTCTTTTCCTCAGCCACCCGCTGTATTCCGTGGCGGTGGTGCTATTCGCGTTCATGCTGTGCGCGGGCCTGGGCAGCATGCTGTCGCAGCGTTTGACAGAAAAGCTCGCGGCGCATTTCGCGTTGCGCGTGTTGCCGGTTGCGGCGATCGTGCTGTTGTGCGGGGCCTACCTGATCTGGCTGCCCGGGGTCATCGACGCTTTGATAGCGCTGCCGGACGCAGCCAGGATCGCGGTTACCGTCCTGCTGATCCTGCCTCTGGGCCTGTGCATGGGCATGCCGTTTCCGCTCGGGCTCGAGGCGCTGGGCGCGCGAACACCGGCATTGGTGCCTTGGGCGTGGGGAATCAATGCCTGCACCGCGGTGGCTGGTGCGGTGCTGGCTTCGGTGCTGGCAATCCACGCCGGCTTCAACGCGGTCCTGATCGTCGCGGTCGTGCTGTACGCATCAACGCTGATGAGCTTTCCTGCGGCCGTGGTGACGCGGCAATGATGGCCCCATCGCGGGACACGCGTTGTTACTGTGCGCGAAATGGCGGCTTGAAGAGCTCTGCATTCGTACTGAATTCCCCTCACTTGAGGTATGTCAAGTTCGGGGCTCGCAATCTGCGGTTTCATTACGCATTGGTTCCAATCGGTGATAACGCCTGGCGCGGGGGAGGCATCAATCCATGCTTACGCTCGAGGACTGCATAGCCTTTTCGGAACTCACCGAGGAGGAGATCCTGGCCATCGCCGATCACGAACATATCCCGGAGATGGTGGCCGCCGAGATGGGAAACTACCTGGTGCAGTCGCCCAGCGGAGAAATCCGCGTGCGAGCGATCATCGTCGACGATATCAAGGAGGCCGCTGACAGCGGCGATCGCACGCGCGCGATCGTTCTCAAGTTAATCCTGAAGCACTACCTCGGAGAACACCCGGTAGCGGAACGCCGCCAGCAGACGCGTCCCGGCGCCTGATGCGGCACCCGCTGCGAAGCAGCGCCAGCGCGTGCTTGGCGAAGCAGGATCGCAAACCGCACAGGCCCGCCATCCCGTCCCGTTCAGGCCAGTATACTTTGCCGCACGGATATGCAGAACGGGGAGGGGCTGGTCATGGCGGAGAACAACAAGGAAATTACCGCGGACTCGCAGGTCGCCAGGATTTTCGAGTGGCGGCGCGGATTCAACGCCATTCACCTCATCGACATCGGCGTGCATCTCGGCCTGTTCCGGGCACTGGCCGAGAAGCCGGGGCTGACCGGCAGTGAACTGGCAGAGCGTCTGGGCCTGCATGCACCGTATGTCGAGGTCTGGTGCAAGACGGCGTACGGCCTGGAGATTCTGGATGCCGATGATTCCGGCAGTTTCAGACTGGCACCCTATTTCGACCTGATTCTTGCAAGTCCGACCCATCCCCGCTATCTGGGCGGTTATGTGCGGCTCGGCACCGAAGTCGCGGCGGAAGATTTCCGCCGCTGCCGCGAGGCGTTCCGCACCGGCACCGTCAAGCCGTTCCAAGGCAGGGGCGATCACTTCAACCAGGCGATCGCCGAGTCCACCCAGGGGCTGCAGGTGGTGACCGCAAAGAAAATCCTTCCGGACCTCGCGGGACTTGCCGACAAGCTGACAGCCGGTGGCGCCATCCTGGAAATTGGTTGCGGCACCGGCAACTTCCTGTTGCAGGCAGCCAAGGCGTTTCCCAAAGCGCGCTGTGTCGGTGTGGACATAGACGACGACAGCCTGGCGCAGGCGCGGCAAAAGGTGCAGAAAGCGGGGTTGGGCGAACGCATCGCCATTTACAAGGAGAAGGTTGACGACGCCACGGGGTCATTCGACGCCTGCGTGATGATTGAAGTGCTGCACGAAATCGCCCCTGCGGTTCGCCCCGCGGTGGTGAGCGCCGCTGCGCGCACGCTCAGGACCGCCGGATGGATGGTGATCGTAGACGAGACTTATCCTTCGACGCTTGAGGAAATGCGCCGGCCCGAGTTCCGCTTTCCACTGCAGACCGGATTCGAGGAACTGCTTTGGGGCAATGTCATTCCGAACCGCGACGAGCAGGAGAAGTTGCTTCGGGGCGCGGGGCTCAAAGGGCCGATCAAACGCGAACTGATCGGCGAAGGGTTTACCGTCCTGACTATTCAGCGCTAGGAAGAGCGCTTACCACGGAGGACACGGAGGACACGGAGGAACGACGAACCGCGAGGAAAAACAAGACTGAAAGTTGGAGTCGGCTCAAGTTTCTGGAATGTTCGTCGCCAGAAGCTACGTCAGCCTTCGGAGCAGCGTGGACCAAGCGGATATTGGGCACGTTTTTTTCTGTTATCAGTTTTTTTGCTTTTACTCCGTGTCCTCCGTGTCCTCCGTGGTAAGTCGTGTAATTTTCAGACCCCGACGAGAGCGCGTTCGACGAAGAGAATCAACCCCACTGCGAGAACAATTCCGGACAGTGTCGCTACCAGCTTCGGTTCCCAGGAAGTTTGCCGAATGCGGATCAGGATCGGCACCACCAGCACCACCACCACAGCCTGACCGGCTTCTACGCCCAGGTTGAAGTTGAGCAGCGACAGCAGCAGATTTTCCTTGGGCAATCCGATTTCGCGCAGCACCGCGGAGAATCCGAAGCCGTGCACCAGGCCGAAGACGAAGCTCACCGTCCAGCGCCGCGATATCGCATGCTTCGGAAACAGGTTCTCGGCGGCGACGTAGGCGATCGACAGCGCAATCACGGCTTCCACGAACGCCGCGGGCAGGGTGACTACGTCCAGCGCCGCCAGCGCCAGCGTAATGCTGTGCGCCACCGTGAAGCCGGTGATGATCTTGAGCAAATTTATCAGCCCCCCGCCGCGCAATATCAGCACAAGCAGGAACAGCAGGTGATCGTAGCCGGTGAGGATGTGCTCGATGCCGAGCGGAAAGAAGCTGCCGGCGCCGCGGGATGCGCCAACCTTGCCCTCGAGGTGCACAGTTGCTTCACGCGCGTCGGCACCGAAAGCGAATTGCTGGCTGCCGCCGGACCAGACGATGAGCGCCAGCGTATGGTGGTCCTTGCCCAGGACCTCGGGTAGGTCGTCGCGGATTTTCAGCGGGCTGGTCTCGCCCGGACAACTGAAATTCACATTGCCGGTGACGCTGATTGACGTGGCGGACGGCGGCACGATTTCACCCTCGCCGGCCGTGCAGGCACCGCCCGCGCCGCTCAAGCGGATTCGCTGACCGATGGCGCGAACCAGCGGTTGATAGTCAGGCGTAACGCCGGGAACGCCGAGTCGCATCTCGTCGTAGAGCGGACCCGCCGCGATGTTGGACAGGGTAAGGCTGTAACGCACGCTGTGCGCGCCGATGGTGACGGTCGCGAAGCCGGTGGTGCCCCCGGTGTGCGCAGACGCCAGGGTTGCGCAGCAAAGCCAGAGAAGCAGGGCGAGTGCGGATCGCATCATGGACGATGGGCGCGGCCGGCGAGGTGTGGCGGCGCGCACGCAAAGCAACGTCAGGGACTTTTCTTGAGCGCGGACGAGGCTGCGGGCGCTGCCATTGCCTCGATCAACTGGAGCAGATTGTCAATCTGGTAATTTGCAATGGTCACCACGTATGAACTTCCGACCGGAAGCACGTAACGGCTCAGACCATCGGGCGCAACTTCGCCGACCGCAAATTGGGCTAACGGCTGGGGGCTGCCCTTGCCGTAAACCAGAATGATCATCTGCGGCGAGGCGAGGCCGTAGTTCCCGGACTGCACGTCGAGTTTGAACTGGCGTTCCATGCGGGCGCGGCCCAGGGCGACGAACGCCTTGTCAATGGTCTGCGCCTGGGTCGCATCGGTCTGGTGTGCGTGTTCGGTCTGCGCGTTTGCATGGACGCCGTGATAGAACCAGGCGCCACCCGCGTCACGCTCGAACCGGTGCAGGGTTCCCGAATGGCCGAGCTCTATGGCACCAAGATCTGCGATGAGCGCGGGAATCAGCAGGCGGGAGCCTTCTGCTCCGGGAACATGTTCAGCCACGCTTTGCGGAAGACGGGATCGATTCCGGTACTCCATTAATGCAATTCCGACAATGAACGCGCCAAGGACCAGCCAGACAATCAGAACCCGCCGCCGAACGCCTCCGCCGTGGCTCATCGCTGTTTCCACCATACTGCAAATCCGACTGCGGCCAACAGCGCCGGAACCAGAATGATTGCCAGGAAGAAGGTGCCCTTCATCTGGCGATTGGTGAGATTCACCCGGGGCAGGTCGCGTGCACGCGGCTCCAGCCCGATCAGGTTTTCCTTGGAAGCCAGGTAGTTCACCGTGTTCAGGAACAGCCTGCCGTTGCCCATAATGTGGAAAAACGAATTGGTGGCAAAGTCCGAGTCGCCCACGACGGCAATCCGCGAGCGGCCGCTTACCGGAACGGTCGGGCTTGTTGCTGCGGGCGCCTCGGTTGTTTTCGCTCCGGGCGTGGCGAACTGGGGGTCGCCGGCCGGAATCGGCCGGCGAACGGCCACCGCCATCAGCGTCAGCGGCCCTGAGAGATCTTTGCCCGTTTCAAAGCGCGTCCGTTTCGGATCGGTTTGCCCATAACTTTGCTTGGAGGAGTTGGCTAGAGGAATGACATCGGTCCGTGGAATCCGTTGCGGAGTCGGAGAAAAAGACCGGGCGCCCGGGAAGAAAGTCAGTGGCAGGTCCTGGGCAATCGGGTGATAGTTGTAATCGGTGACGGCGGGAGAAGACGGATCCGCCCAGAAATGGCGGGACTCGTCGATCACGATATCGTCCTCGACGACGATTCCATATTCGCGCAGGACAGGTTCCAGACCGGTGCGCAGAAAGGGGTCAAGCATGAAGAACCCGTTGCCACCGGCGGCAAGGAAGCGCTGGATCGTCGAGACTTCCACCGGCAGCAGGGCAAGCTTCGGGCCGGCGACGACCAGTAGCGAGCACTCGGCCAGCGCATCCGCCGAGCTGTTTTGGGAAAGAGAGATTTTTTTCGCCGTGTAGTTCAGCGTCTCCAGGGCATTGCGGGCCTTGGCCATGCCATGCTGCTGGTGCATCGAGTACACAACTCCCAAACCATGACTGTGGCCGGCCGTGCCTTCCATATGGTCATGGGTCTCCAGACTGAAGGGATCGGGCTCGAGATGTCCGTCGAGAAAGCAGATTATCTGCGTGACGCCCAGCGAGATGCGCAGGATGGCATTGGCGATTTCCGATTCGGATGAGCCGCTGATCTGCATCTTGCGGCCCTCGCTCTCCAGTTGGGACGTGCCTGCGAATTGCACCCCGCGCATCCGCGCCTGCGCGGGGTTAAGCATCGGATCGAAGAACTCGAGGGAAAGTTTTTCTGTCTGCCGGGCCATCAACTGATAAAGTTCCACGGTTTCGCGCATGAGCGGATCGTGGAAGAAGGTAATGTGCACCGGCTTTTCGAGGCGCTTGAGCATTGTCACCGTCTGCTCGGCGAGCGAGTATTTGCCTTCTTCGGTCATGTCGAGGCGCGCAGGAAACTGGACCGACAGGTAAGCAATCGCCACCATCACGCCGATGACGCCGGCCGTATAGAGCACGATTTCGCCGCGCCGCTGCCGGATCATGCCCGCAAGGTCGGAGCGCAAGGCGTAAGCGCCCCATCCTGCAAGGGCGAGGCCGGCGGCGGCCGTCATTGCGGTCCACAGGTTTCCTTCCAGAAGAATCGCATGGATTGCACCCGCAGTCGCCAGCAGTGCGATGCCCGCAAGCAGTATCAGACCGGACCGGAAAAAATGCTCCATGTCAGCTCAGCGTCGCCATTGCAGGAAGCCTGCGTTGAGGCTCAGTGCCATGGCGCTGACGATGAGATAAAAGGCGACGGCTTCGCTGCGAATCAGGCCCTGGACAAAGTTCGCATAATGAAGCGCAAAGGAAAGATAGCCGAACAGGCCGCGCAATGACTGGGACACCTGAAAGTTCTGCAGATGTCCGACAAACCAGAAACTGAGCAGGATCGGTATGGTGATGAGGGCGGCGACGATCTGGTTGTGTGTGAGTGCGGAGAAGAACTGGCCAACGGCGATGCAGGCCATTCCCAGCAGCACGAATCCGATGTAACCAGCGACGATCGTCGTGGTGTGCGGATTGCCGTACAAATAGAGCGGAATCAGGTCGATGAACGTTCCCGCCGTCATCAGGAGCAGGATGGTGACGGCACCGAGAAACTTGCCAAGCACAATCTCCCAGGTCTTGAGCGGCAGCGTCATCAGCAGTTCCATGGTACGGCCGCTGTACTCTGCGGAAAAAAGCCGCATCGACACCAAAGGCAGCACCGTGAGCAGTAGGATGCCCATGCTGCGGAACGTCTCGTCCATCGAGGCGCTGCCGGTCAGGAACATGTTGTAGGTGAAGAAGTAACCGGTACCGACAAGGAACACGGCGACCACGAAATAGGCGATTGGCGACCGGAAGTAGGTCAGCAATTCCTTGTGGTAAACGGCCAGTACACCATTCATTTCGACGATTCCCCCGTCGGCTTCTGGCTGACGTAGCGCAGAAAAATGTTTTCCAGTGTTGGTTGCTGGCGTTCCAGACGATGCAGGTCCCAGCGTCCGGCAACCACCCGGGCGATCGCAGCCTCGACGCCCTCGCGTACATCGGTCTGGCACTCGACATTGAGCATGCCTTTATTTCCCCGCACGTCGTGCGCGCTAACGGCAATGACTCCGGACACCGCCAACAGTTCCGCGCGCAGCGCGTCGGCTGGCGCCGTGACAGTGAGGGTGACCCGGTTGGTCTGCTCGGAGGCACGCTGCAGGCCGCTCGGAGAATCGATGGCGAGCAATCGCCCCTGGTTGATGATGGCGACCCGCCGGCAGATCAACGTCACTTCGGGGAGGATGTGGGTGCTCAACAGCACAGCATGTGATTCACCGAAGGCGCGGATGACTTCGCGGGTCTCCTGGATCTGTCCCGGGTCGAGGCCCGCGGTCGGTTCGTCAAGCAGGAGCACTTCCGGCTTGCCGAGCAGCGCCTGCGCAAGCCCGAGGCGCTGGCGATACCCTTTCGAAAGTTTGTGTATTTCGCGACTGACCACTGCCTCCAGCCTGCAGGCATTGGTGACCCGCTCGAGTTCGGCGGCAACTTTGGTTCGCGGGACGCCTTTGACCTTGGCGACGAAGCGCAGGTACTGGGAGACGTCGAGCGTGTCATAAAGCGGGGGGTACTCGGGCAGATAACCGATCTTTCGCGCCGCCTCCTCGTTGCGACTGGCCATGTCGAAACCGGCCACCGAAATCCGTCCGCTGGATGGCGTGGTAAAACCCGCGATCATCCGCATCGTGGTGGTCTTGCCTGCCCCGTTGGGACCGAGAAACCCGACGATCTCGCCCTTGTCCACGGTGAACGACAGGTCGTGGACGATGGTTTTGGAGGCGAAGCGCTTCGAAACCGAATCCAGGGAAATTTGAGCCGTGGGGTTATTCATGAATCCTTGCCAACAAAAAGGCCCCCCGAAGGGGGGCCTTTCAACAGACGGTCAAATACCGGAAGGGCTTACTTGTACCAGCGGCCGCCCCCCTTGGCAAACTGATCCGCGTCGTGGCCATAGAACAATGAAGTGCCTTCGATATCGCGCATCATCTTCAGGCGGTTGATGGACTTGGTGTAGTCCAGAACGCTGTAGTTCAGGCCGGCGGGGTAGCCATCCATGTTTTCCTGCATCCAGATGGCGTCCTGCGACATGATAATGGTGCCGCTGCCAGCGGTCTTCACCTTCATCGACTGGTGGCCCAGCGTGTGTCCCGGGGTGCTGAGAATCAGCACAGAACCGTCACCGAACAGGTCGTAGTCGCCTTCCAGTTCCAGGAAGTTGAATTCACGCGTGCCTTCCAGGTCGGCAATGACGAAAGCGCCACCGCTGCGGCCCTGGAACTTCTCCGGGAACCAGCCTTGGTAGAGTTCCTTCTTCTGGATGGCATGGATCGCGTTCGGGAACAGCTTCATGTTGGCGCCATGGTCGAGGTGGGTGTGCGAAGTCACCACAACTTTGACCTTGTCGGCGGAATAGCCGACTTTCTTCAATTGCATGTCGATCACGTCTTCGCGTCTCTGGGTCGGTTTCAGGAAGTCGCACATTCCCGCTTGCCAGTAGGATTTGCAATTGCCATCGGAGATCGCGACATTGTTGCCGGTGTCGAACACGACCAGTCCCTTGGGATGGTCGATGATCCACATGTTGATCGGGATGGTGATGTCGCGCTGTCTTTCTTTGGGCACGGTGGGGATCAGACCGGTAATCGGGAACGGACCGAACATGCCGCTTGCGGTCCAGTAAACCTTCGCGGTCTGAGCGAATGCGCCGGACGAACCGAACACGCACAGCAGGCCGACAAATGCGGCGATGATGCTTTTCTTCATTTGGTTTCCTCCTAAGGAATTGAGGTGGTGAGTTGTTTTAGCCACTTGCACCGCCGGTTCTTCTTTTCACACCCCGGGGATCTCGGTTGCTTTTGTTCCCCGTACGACCTTCAGGTGCCGCGGTACAGCGCCTGCGCAGTGTGCCGGTTCCCATCCGGCGCGTCAATGTGTAACGCCATGAATCGAGAGCTGCCCCCAAAAAAATTCATCAGGAACCACTGTCCCTCGAGCCAGCAGCCTATCTTGCGCCGCAGCAATCGACGGGAAGTGGGGCGTCAAGCGATGCTATCGGCGCTCAGCAATCCCTTTTCCAGCAGCTTGCGGAAGACATCGTAAGTTTCGCGGATACCGTCTTCGATGGTGACCGAGCCATAGTCGCCCAGAAAAGCACGCACTGGCTGGTCCGACAACGCCATAGGGAAAGGCAGCGCTTCGCCGCTGATGGCGATCTGTGCCTCGGGAGCGACTTTCCTCAGCACCTCCATCGACTGTTCCACAGTGGAGGGCACGCCGTTGATGTCGAAGACTTCAGCGCCGGCGCGTTCCTTCGAAACGGCCTTGACGAAAGCGCTCGCCACTTCTCCCGCATGCAGCCAGGAAATCGGACCGCGGAAGGGAACGGTGTAGGGCTTGCGGGCGGCGGCGGCCAGGATCGCCACCGTGGTCTTGGAGGTCATTCCCTGGTCGCGGCCGACGCCGTAGACCACCCCGGGACGCAATCCCACGCTCGGAATCTGCCAATCCTGCGCGTATACCCGCGCGGTCTGCTCGTTGCAGAACTTGTAGGCACCGTAGAGCGTGGCCAAGGTCTTGTGGTCGAACACTCCGTGCGCCGCGATTGAACTGGCGTAGGTAACGCGTTTGATGCCGAATTTTCGCGCGGCCTCGAAGATGTTCACGGTGCCGACCACGTTTGCCCGGGCGCCCGCAATCGGGTCGGCCTTGCAGAACGGCACTTGCAGAGCGGCAAGGTGAATGATCGCCCTGGCGCCGCTGGCCTTGACCGCGCTCATCACCGCTGCCGGATCCGCGATATCGCCGGTGAACCACCTCACCCCGGCGATCTCGGAATCGGCCATCAGCAGCCGCGGCCTGCGCTTGTCTTCGCTGAGGTCCATCGCCACCACTGTGACGCCCGCGTCAACGAGCAGCGACAGCGCCCAAGTGCCGATACAACCGCCGGCCCCCGTTATGAGCACCGGACCGTCGAAGTCTTTCGGGTTGAATCTGAATTGCTTGAACATTTGTTTTTCGCTCCGTATTTATGCGTTCGACTTTTGTTTCGCCCGATCATTCAAGGTGGCGAATTACCCTGCTGTGTCCGCGCAGCGGTTGGCTGCGTCAAACGGTCGGTTGAACCGCAGTTTCCCGGGCAAGCCGAAGGCTATCAAAAAAAGCGCCCCTCCACAGTGTCTTGGGTCGGGGCGTGTGACTCCCGCTTGTGCTCAGAAGTGGCTGCGAACAGTCGCAAAGACGAAATCGCCGCCCATGTCGAGGTCGCCCGGGACGAGGGCGCCGAGATTGGCGTCGACCTCGAGCCGCCGGTACTCCAGGCCGACAGAAATATGGCGCGAGACGAAGAAATCCGCCCCCGCGATAGCCTGAAAGCCAGAGGCAGTATCGTTTTCAGTCAACTCGGTGTGTGCGCCTTGGAAGCTGCCTTCGACCAATAACGTCGTGGTATAGATGCCAAGTCCGCCGCCGACATATAGTTCAACCCGATCGAGCGGCAGGATAAATTTCACCAGGCCACCGATACCACCGCTGTATAGACTGGCGCGACCCTCGGCAATACCGAGAGTCGACCCGGTAATGGTTGATGGCGTATCGATGCGCTGGGATGCAAACAGCCCGTCTATCTCGAGGGCAACATGAGGCGTCAAGCGGTAGCCACCGCCGATTGAGAGACCGATCACACCGTCTTGGTTGACAAGCTGCGAGTTGGTCTCTTCATCGAATGCGCCGACCGCCCCGGACAAATACCAGCGCCCGACACGCTCCGGTTCAAACGTCTTGACCTGCGTCAGGGCAGGCGTCGGAATTACGCTCACCAGAATGAGAACAAAGGGGCCCCATCTGATTTTCATAGCCATGACGCTTTCCCTGGAAGATTCGAGTGCCGCCGGCGCGGGAAACCCACGATGAGCGCGAAGAAGCGCTGGAATGCTGCACCGAATCATTCGCCCAATCGGGTGCGGCGGCAAGCCACCTGCCCGTTCTGGGGTCCGAACCCGGCTTGCGGGGAATTCTCATCCGCTGCCGATTCCTGCATGATTCGGGAATCCACGGTCAGCGTTTCGAGGGCCCACGCGGTGGTAAGTTTCTAAATATAAACAGCAAAAATAAAAAATGTGGAGGTTGCCATGATCCAAAACGGCGCGTATTACGAGTCCCTGTACAACAACCGGGCGGCGGTGCCGGAATTCCAGATTTTTTTTGACCGCTGGGCGGCGCAGTCTGCCCAGGTGCGCCGTGAGCTGGACGTCGAGCTGGACGTGCCCTACGGGGACCATCGCATGGAGACCATGGACATCTTCCGCCCGCGTGGCGAGGCCAGCACGTTGCTGATGTTCATCCACGGGGGCTACTGGCGTTCGCTCGACAAGAAGGACCACTCCTTCGTCGCCGCGCCGTTTGTCAGAGCAGGCGCAGCGGTTGCGGCGATCAACTATTCGCTGTGCCCGTCGGTAAGAGTCGAGGACATCGTGTTGCAGTGTCTGAAGGCCGGCGCGTGGCTTTATCGTAACGCCGGTGAAGTCGGCACGCCGCGAAACCGCATTTTCGTGGCGGGACACTCAGTGGGCGGACACCTCACCGCAATGTGCATGGCGGCGCAATGGCCGCGTTACTCCCGCGGCCTGCCGGAAAAAGTGATGCAGGGCGGATTGTCGGTCAGCGGTATATACGACCTGGTGCCAATTATGCGCACACCCTCGATCAACGTGGACGTGCGCCTGACCGAGGCCGAAGCGCTCAAGATTAGCCCGGCTTTCATGCCGCCTGCCACCAAGGCGCCGGTATACATCGCAGTGGGTGGAAGGGAAATCGGCGGATTCAAGGAGCAGCACGCCTTGCTGGCCAACAACTGGGGAAGCGTCATCGCCGAAGACATTCCCTGCCAGGAAGACAACCACTTCAGCATCCTGGATTCGTTCGCCAATCCTGAATCCGCGCTGTGCAAGGCGGCGATGCGGATGATGGGGCTCTAAACGCGGTGACTGGTGACCGGTGACAAGTGACTGGAGCAGCCGCGGGTTCGGACCGCTTTCGTAAATTGCCAGTCACCATTGACCAGTCGCGGGCGGCTGTCGTTGTAGTGGCTCCGGCATCGGCGCGCCGCTCGAACGCCGCGGTTGGATACTGATAATATATACAGTATGCCACTCAAGACTGTCATTGGCGACCACGGAGGGGCCCACAAGGGCCGCGGCGCCACCCTCAATCCCGAGGGGCGCTTCGAGAAGGATGCGCGCGAGGCTTTCGACGACGGCTGGGATACGCCGCTGGAGGAGGAACCCGGCCGTCCGCGGACCATCGTCACCGTGGAGCGGGCCAGGAGCATCATTTCGCGCAACGAGTCGCCTGACATTCCCTTCACGCAGTCGATCAACCCCTATCGCGGTTGCGAGCACGGTTGCGTCTACTGCTACGCACGTCCTTCGCATGCGTACCTGAACCTGTCCCCGGGGCTGGATTTCGAGACCCGGCTTTTTGCCAAGACCAACGCGGCGGAGTTGCTGCAAACGGAGTTTGCCAGACCCGGGTACACCTGCGATTGCATAACGATCGGCGCCAACACCGATCCCTACCAGCCGGTGGAACGCGAATGGCGAGTCACGCGCTCGATTCTCGAAGTGCTGGCCGCTTGCGATCACCCCTGTGCCATCATCACCAAGAATGCCATGGTGGAGCGCGATCTCGATATTCTGGTGCCGATGGCGGCGAAAAATCTGCTGCAGGTCTATATTTCGGTTACCACCCTGGATCACGAAATTGCCCGGCGTATGGAACCGCGAGCGTCGGCACCGGCGCGGCGCATCGAGGCGATCCGCACACTGGCGCAGGCCGGCGTGCCCGCCGGAGTCATGGTGGCGCCGGTAGTGCCATTTCTGACCGATTCGGGGATCGAGGCCGTGCTGGAAGCGGCGCGCGAGGCGGGTGCAGACCGTGCCGGCTACACCCTTGTGAGGTTGCCCTGGGAGGTCAAGGACTTGTTCAAGGATTGGCTCGAACATTACTTCCCGCTCAAAGCCGCACACGTGATGAGTCGCGTGCGCGACATGCGCGATGGGCGCGAGAACGATCCGAATTTCGGCTCGCGCATGCGCGGCGCGGGGGAGTTGGCGAAGCTGCTGAGCAAGCGATTCAACACGGCTTGCCTCCGGCTCGGGCTGAACCGCGTACCTCGCGCGCCGCTGGACACGACAAAGTTCAAGCCACCGAGACTCGGCGGCCAGATGGATCTGTTCTGATGGTCAGGATTTATTCCGCCGCGACCTTGCCTGACGCGCACCTGGTGCGCGGGCTGCTGGGACAGGCGGGGATTGACGCCACGGTATTCAATGAGAACCTGCAAGGCGGGCTGGGCGAGATTCCTTTCACCCACGCCTACCCCGAGGTGTGGATCGTGGACGAACGTGACCTGCAACGGGCACGCGAAGTGATCCGTCAGATCGAGCGGCCGGCGCCCGGATCCGGATCCGTGATCTGCCCGCGTTGCAGTGAGGGCAGTCCCGGACATTTTCAAGTCTGCTGGAATTGTGGCGAAGCGTTCTGATCGCAGAATTCCGCGCTTACTTCGGGTCGCCTTTTCGTCGTCGTGCCTTGACGGTGAGGTTACGCGCTGCGGATTCCCATTCGTGAACTTTTTCGTGGGCCACGTTCGCCCCGCATAACACGACTACCACGTTCTCGGCGGGCTTTACCGGGATCTTGCCCTCCAACAGCGCAGCGACCGAACAGGCGGTCGCCGGTTCGGTGAGCAGCTTTTCTTCCTGAAGGATGGTAATCAGCGCGCGAATTGCCGCGTTGTCAGATACGGTGACCAGATCGGTAACGTACTGCGTGACGATCTCGAGCTGCGTCTTCTCTGTCTTGCGTGCACCCAGGGTCTCGGCGATGGAGGTGATCGCCGGCAACTCGACGATCTTTCCCGCCTTCCAGCTCTGGTACATCGAGTCCGCTCCCTCGGTCTCGACACCGAACACGCGAGTTCCCGCCGAGTAGTGCTGAACCGCGCACAGGATTCCTGAACTCAGCCCGCCGCCGCCGATAGAAACGACGATCAGGTCCGGCTCGGGGAGTTGCGCCACAATTTCGGTCACCATCGTGCCTTGGCCGGCCATGACCATCGGATTGTCGAACGGATGGATGTAGGCACGTCCCGATTCGACTGCTACTTTTGTTGCCAGCGCGTTGGCGTCGTCCCAGTCGCTGCCGTGAACGAGGATTTCGGGGCCGAATCGGCGTATCGCGGCGAGCTTGGACTCGGTAGCCGATTCCGGCAAATACACTGTCGCCGCGACGCCAAGTTGGGCGGCGGCGTAGGCTACGGCCAGTCCGTGGTTGCCGCCCGAGGCGGTGACTACGCCACGCTTCCTCTGCTTTTCGGTGAGTTGCATGAGCGCGTTGAACGCGCCGCGAACCTTGAACGAGTGCGTCGGCTGCAACATTTCCAGCTTGAAGAACACGTTGGCCCCGAGTTCGCGGCTGAAATGTTGCGCGCGTATCAAGGGAGTCGGCGCGAGATGGGTGCGGATGCGCTGCCCCGCATTTTCGATTTCCCGTCTTGCGATCAGCATCTGTCCTCCAAAAAAAGAACGGGCGGCCACTAGGCCGCCCGCTCAGATCCGGATTTTTCAGGCCGAGGTCACCGGCAGGTCGGTGACGCCATTGTAGATGGCTTGGGACGTGGACGGCTTTCCTCAGCTAGCTTGCACTGACGGCGAAGGCGGTGACGGCGCCGATTTCGGCCGGCGAAGCGCGGCAGGAGGCGGGCACGAAGACCGAGATGTCCTGGGTATTCGACGGATCCGGGCCGCAGTCCCATGCGCCGATTGCATCACCTGCGCTCACGGCGGCCGCCCTGAGAGTGTTCGGCCAGGGTCGAAGGATGATCGCCTGGCCGTTGGCGGTTGTATTGACTCCCTGGAAAACCGCGCGCACCGCGCCTTCATCGCTGCTCTCGATGGACACCACATACTTGGACACGGGCGGGTCGCCGGCCCGGGATTCGCATCCCCATTGACCCGCCAAGGGCAGCACTGCGGCCGACTGGGTGGTTTCCGTGATGCTGATTTTGCAGGCGCTTATCGCCAGCAAGCCCTCGGAAATCTTGGCGCGCGCAGAATAATTTTGATACGCGGGGAGCGCGACGCTCACCAGGATGCCGATGATCGCGACCACGATCATCAGTTCGATCAGAGTAAAACCGGTATTTGACTGTCTCATGATTCTTGACCCTTGTTTGTAAAGGATTTTTTATGTGCGGAGGCGTGTGTTCCCGGAGTGCAATACGGCAAGCCGCATGCCAGACTCGGCAGGCGCCAACTCAACAATTTGCCCTGCCACCATAACTGCCTTAATTTTTTTTAAAACAAGAGGTTAGATAGTATCATATCCCGCTTTCAAGCCCAAGATCGTGGCTGACGCCAAGATCCTTCGGGCTATCTCAAAGAAGGAAAACTAGGAAATCCGGCGCGGAATGACAAAAAGCGCCAGCTTGGGCCTGGAAAAAAAAGGGCGCTGTGGGAGCGCCCCCTTCACAGATGCGGGTCTTCGGGTGGCGTCAGGCCGGCACCGCCACCGACGGTAGGCCGGCGAGAGCCATCGCCAGTTCGGATTCCTCGTAGCTTCGGTCAGTCAGCTTGCCGGCAAAATAGTCTGAGTAGGCCTGCATGTCGAAGTGGCCGTGACCGCACAAGTTGAACAGGATGGTGCGCGCTTTGCCCTCGGCCTTGCACTTCAGGGCTTCGTCGATCGCGCCCTTGACCGCGTGATTGGCCTCCGGCGCCGGGACGATGCCTTCGGCGCGCGCGAACTTGACCCCGGCCTCGAATACCTCGACCTGCTTGTAGGCGCGCGCCTCGATCAGTCCCAGTTCCTTGATATGCGAAACCAGCGGCGCCATGCCGTGGTAGCGCAGCCCACCGGCGTGCACGGCGGGTGGAATGAAGGTCGATCCCAGCGTGTGCATCCTCACCAACGGCGTCAGGTGGCCGGTGTCGCCGAAATCGTAGGCGTACTTGCCCTTGGTGAGCGAAGGGCATGCGGCCGGCTCGATGGCTATGATGCGGCGCTTCCTGCCGCCGCGCAGTTGCGCACCCAGGAAGGGAAAGACGATCCCCGCAAAATTCGAGCCGCCACCGGTGCAGCCGATGATGATGTCTGGATCGTCGCCGGCCATTTCCATCTGTTTCATCGCTTCCTGCCCGACCACGGTCTGGTGCAGCAGTACGTGATTCAGCACCGAACCCAGCGCGTACTTGGTGTCATCGTGGGTGGCCGCGACTTCCACGGCTTCGGAGATGGCGATGCCCAGGCTGCCGGTGCTATCCGGAGTCTTGGCCAGGATCGCGCGGCCGACGTTGGTTTCCATTGAGGGACTGGCGACACAGCGCGCGCCGTAGGTCTCCATCAATGCGCGGCGGTAGGGCTTCTGCTGGTAGGAGACCTTGACCATGAACACCTGGATGTCGATTCCGAACAGCGCGCCGGCAAACGCCAGCGCGGAACCCCACTGGCCCGCGCCGGTTTCGGTGGCGATCTTCCTGATTCCCGCCTCGCGGTTGTAGAACGCCTGCGCTACTGCGGTGTTCGGCTTGTGCGATCCGGCCGGGCTCACGCCCTCGTACTTGTAGTAGATCCTCGCCGGAGTATCGAGCGCCTTTTCCAGATGGCGGGCGCGATGAAGCGGACTTGGCCGCCATTGCTTGTAGACCTCTCGCACCGGGCCTGGAATCTCGATCTCGCGATCGGCCGAGACCTCCTGCATGATCAGTGCCATCGGAAAGAGCGGCGCCAGATCGTCCGGGCCGAGCGGCTTGAGCGTGCCCGGGTGCAGAGGCGGCGGCGGCGGCGACGGCAGGTCCGCCATGACGTTGTACCAGGTCTTGGGAATCTGCTCTTCGGAGAGCAGGTACTTGATAGAGTCCGCCATGATTTCTCCCCCCATGAACGTTTTTTTGGTGTGCTGACGGAGGCAGATTAGCAGAACGCGACGCGAGGTCCAAAACGCCGTGACGGCCCAGGTCGAAGCGTTTTGAGGAAAAACTCAGACGCCGCCCCGTTCTCGGGGCCGGGTGATCGTGCAATGTCTCTGACGTTCAACACAGTACAGGTTTTCTGTTCTTCCCCTTGATCCGGTTCGGCGGCTGCGCTCCGATAGCGGTATTACGTTGTCCTTGGGCCGATCGTCTAGGCCGGCG
>JBQTIV010000081.1:0-2324 GCA_052387775.1 Betaproteobacteria bacterium | reverse complement strand
GAAAAGGCCGCCGCGCGGCCGCCGCTAGCCTGCCCTACGAGGACTGGTTGATCGAGCGGCTGAAGGACCCGGTTGAAGCGGCCGCGTATCTCGACGCTGTCATCGAAGAAGGGGACCAGGCCGCGATCATGCTCGCGCTGCGTCAGGTCGCGCGCGCTAGGGGCGGTATCGCCGCGCTTGCCCGCAAGGCGAAACTCACGCGCGAGGCGACCTACAAGATGCTGTCCCGATCCGGGAACCCGGAGCTGCGAAGCCTGAGTTCCGTGCTGCGGGCGACCGGCCTTCGGTTCACCGTGAAGCCTATCGAAAAGCAGGCTGCATGAATGAGGGATCAATGTAGAGGGGCGTCGCGCTCCTCATCGTTTCGTCCGAGCGCCATGTAGTTGCCGGTTTCACCCCGCGGCGGGCGCGGGCTTGAACACGGGTCTCGGACCGGTCCGCCCAGAACTCCTGGGGACAGGCCGAATGGAAAGTTGGCCCCGGAAGATTTCGTTGATGTCCTAAAACATCGGCAGTTGTTGATAAGTGCCGTGGTGTTATGCTATTCTGCGCCGTGGAAAAGCGCGCAGAATACCGTATTTTCAAGCACTTCCGTAAAGCCAGCGTCCTCCGCCCGAAGGAGCTGAAGTCACTGGGCGTGCGCCAGGAAACCCTTTGGCGTCTTTACCGGAAGGGCAAGCTCGAACGCCTCGGGCGCGGCGTGTATGGCCTCTCGGATCGCCAAGTCACGGAGCGGCACAGCTACGCCCACGCAGCGAAAATGGTTCCCAACGGGATCATTTGTCTGCTGTCGGCACTGCGATTCCATAACCTGACTACGCAGTCGCCCTTCGAGGTATGGATGGCGCTCGACCGGAAGGCGTGGCTGCCCAGGCCGGGGCCAGGTCTTTCGTTCCGCTTTCACCGCTTCTCCGGTAAGGCGCTGAATGCCGGGGTCGAGCGCCACGTGGTGGAAGGGGTCCCGGTGAAGGTCTATTGCGTGGCGAAGACGGTGGCCGACTGTTTCAAGTTCCGGAACAAGATCGGGCCCGACGTCGCGCTCGAGGCGCTGCGGGAGTGCTGGCGTGAACGCAGGGCCACGATGGACGAGCTTTCCCGCTACGCGAAGATCTGCCGTGTGGCGAACGTCATGCGGCCCTACCTGGAGTCGCTGGTTTGACGCCGCGCACGGTGAAGAATCTCGCCGCATCGGTGCGCCAACGCCTGGCGAATCTGGCCCAGTCACGAGGTGAGCAGTTCCAATACGTGGCCGAGCATTACGCGATCGAGCGTTTCCTGTATCGGCTCAGCATTTCATCCCACGCCGAGCGGTTTCTGCTGAAGGGAGCGCTGCTCTTCAAGCTGTGGTACGACGAGCCTCATCGCCGCACCCGCGACGCCGATTTGCTGGGAATCGGCGCGCCGGATGTCGCCGCGCTCGCAAAGTGTTTCAGGGAGCTATGCGTGATCCGGTACGAGGACGGAATCACTTTCGACGCCGATTCGGTGCGGGCATCCGCAATCCGGGAGGGCATGGTCTACCAGGGAGTGCGGGTGAAGTTTTCGGGCGAGCTGGCGCGCGCGGTGATCCCGGTCCAGTTCGATGTCGGTTTCGGCGATGCGGTGACACCGGGCCCGGAAGAGATCGTGTTTCCGGGGCTGCTCGATTTTCCAAGGCCAAGGCTCCGCGCCTATCCAAAATACACCGTGGTTGCGGAGAAGACGGAGGCCATGGTCGTCTTCGGGGAACAAAACAGCCGCATGCGGGATTTCTACGACCTCTGGGTGCTGGCAAGAACGCAGCCGTTCGAGGGGCCGCTACTGGCAGATGCTTTCTCGGCGACATTCAGCCGCAGAAGGACAGCGTTTCCGGCGGGGATTCCCGTTGGACTTACGGACGATTTTGCGCGCAGCCCGCTTACGCAAACGCGGTGGAAAGCTTTCCTCGGCAGAAGCCAACTGGACAGCCGTACAGAGTTTCCGGCCGTGCTTAGCTCACTGCGCGAGTTTCTCCTTCAACCACTTGCGGCGGCCGCAAAGGGTGAGGTGTTCCGGGCGTCGTGGTCGCCTGGTGGCCCTTGGAAACCCAACGAGTAGTAATACTTGGTCGTATTCATCCCGCAATGGGCGCGGGCTTGATCACGGCTTTCGGGCCGGCTGCGGGAGGACGCTTGTGGCGCTGCAGGGTGCTTCCGTTACAGCGCAGCCACCGGAATCACATGCGCGGTGTGGGTGAGCGGCAGCATGTCCTGGGCAAGGCAGATGACACCTCCCGGCCCGACGGGCGCCTTGAGACGCCGCAGCGCCTCGAAATGCCGCGCGTCGTCGGGCGAGGGCGCCGCCGA